>CANQPA010000014.1 GCA_947625635.1 uncultured Bacilli bacterium | reverse complement strand
CACTAAAACGGCAATTAGTCATTAATAAAAGAAAGCAATATTATTAGGTTGTTAATCATTATTAAAGTTGTTGGTATCAATAGGCTATTTACTAATTAATATTTATGGATTATATAAATGGATAAAAAAGAGTAGGGATGATTAAAAATTATAATAAGAGATGAACTAAAAAAATACATGAGTTAATAAAAATTTAAAAATATTTATTGTAAAGGAGTAGAAGATATTATGGATATTATGTATAAATATGTAGGAAGAGATTCTGAAACAAAAGAGAAAAAAGAACAAAATAAAAAAATAGTTGAAGAAGATGATAGAGAACTTGCAGATATTATTTATATATTTGTAAGTCCAGATAAACCGGGTATAAAATTTTATAGTCATTCACCAAAGTCAGCACTTCATTTTGGAACATTTGAAACAGATAGAGCAAGTATTTCAAAAGTCAAATGGGATGATAAAGTAAACACACAGGATGGAGCTGCTTTATTTAGAGTAAGAGATGGTAGTGTAACTGTTAAAACATATATTGTATCAATTGAACAAATGGAGAGTATATTGGATTCGATTATTAAACAAAAAAATAATGATAAAATAATTATAAATGTAGTTGAAGATAAACTAGCATTAAAAAAAGGAGCAATTAATTTAGATAATTATAATGTTTATCAGAAAGTAAATACTAGTGAACTTTCTAATGAAGAATATGAATCTAAAATAAATAAATATTTTGAAGAATATAATAAAGTTCCTGATGAAAATACGGATGGAATTGGTTGGAATAATTTCAAAAGTAAATAAGTATACCTTATTATCGTTTAAAAAATTATATAAAAACTGTAGAAATTTACATTATTTTAATATTTTACAGTTTTTTTTATAATCATAAGAAGAATATCAAAAAAATTTATGTAAATAAGTTAAAACCATTTACTTATACAATAAATTAATAGTATAATTATAGTGTGATAGTATGAAAGATTTATTTAATTTAAAAAAGAATATAAGTGCTAGTATACTAAGTTTAATATATTCATTATTAATTATATTTGGTACTAGTTATATGATTAAAGGAAATGCTAGTATAGTATTTAAAAACTATATATTAAGTATAATTGCTTTAATAGCACTTTTTACTTTATTTAGAGGTATTATTTTATTTATATTTAATTTAATAGATAAATATAAACCTAAAAAGATAAGTAAACTAAAAAATTTTTATGATAATCATCCGTTTATCACAAGTATTACTGTAATACTTGTATTATGGTTACCATATATAATATCATTTTATCCAGCTATATTATCACCCGACCCAAGTTATCAAATAAAACAATATTTTGGTATATCTAATAAGTATTCTAATTACTCAATAATGATAGACCCGAGTGTTACTATAACAAATCACCACCCAGTAGTACATACCTTACTTCTTGGTACGTGTTTAAAACTTGGTAATATGATAGGTAGTGATAACTTAGGATTATTTATGTACAGTATAATTCAAATACTTATATTATCTAGTGTGTTAGCGTTTACTTTATACTATATGAAAAAGATAAATACACCTTTTAAATATAGAATATTTTCATTATTAGTTTATTCACTTGTACCGATGTTCCCACTATATGCAATGAGTGCGGTAAAAGATGTTATATTTACATCTCTTATAATACTATATCTATTACTTATATATCACTTAGTAAAAAATAAAATAGATTTAAAAATAAAACATATACTAGGTATATTGTTACTATTAATACTTATAGTTTTATTTAGAAATAATGGATTTCATATAATACTTTTAAGTTTTCCATTCTTCTTATTAACGCAAAAGGAAAATTTAAAAAAACTATTACTTATATTTATATTATTTTTAACATTTAACTATTCGTATAACAATATAATACTTCCAGGTTTTAAAGTAACTCCATCAAGTATTAGAGAAACACTTTCAATACCATTTCAGCAAACTGCAAGGTATGTTAAATATAACAAGTTGACTAAAGAAGAATACGAGATTTATGATAAAATATTAGATATGAGTGATTTAGCTGATAGGTACAAGCCTGAGATAAGTGACCCTGTTAAAAGCAAGTATAATAAATATGCGACAAATGAAGAGTTAAAAGAGTACTTTAAATATTGGTTTAAAGATTTAACTAAAGATCCAGTAACTTATATAGATGCGACAGTTAATAATACCTACGGATATTTTTATCCGTTTAAAACTAATTGGTATATATACTATAAATACGATACTAGAATAGTGAAGGATGGGTTTTCTTACCACTACAATACCCTAGAAACAAGTAGAGGCATATTATCTGATTTTGGTTTAATATTCCCATATATACCTATTATAGGTTTAATATCTAATATAGGATTTAATACTTGGATACTTATGTTTTTAACAACATATTTAATATATAAAAAGAAACTAAAAGGTATAGTTTACTTAATACCTAGTTACGTAGTATTATTAGTATGTGTGGCATCTCCGGTAAATACATATTTTAGATACGCAATGCCATATATATTCGCAATGCCACTAACTATTAGTTTATTTATAGATTATATAAAAGGAGATTTGTATGAAAAGAAGTAGAATAGCAATTTTAATACCTTGTTATAATGAATCAAAAACCATAGAGAAAGTAATAAAAGATTACAAAAAAGCACTTCCACAAGCTGATATCTTTGTATATGATAATAATTCGACAGATGGAACAGATGATATTGCAAGAAAAGCGGGAGCGATAGTAAAATATGAGTATAGACAAGGTAAGGGTAATGTAATTAGAGCTATGTTCCGTGACATTAAGGCAGATTGTTACTTAATGATAGATGGAGATGACACATATCCTAGCGAAAATGCAAAAGAAATGTGTAATCTAGTATTAGAAGGCAAAGCTGATATGGTAATAGGGGATAGGCTTTCAAGTACTTATTTTATTGAGAATAAAAGGCCATTTCATAATTTTGGTAATAAAATTGTTAGGTTTTTAATAAATAAATTATTTAATAATAATATTAAAGACATAATGACTGGATATAGAGCTTTTAGTTATGATTTTGTAAAAGGGTTTCCAATACTTTCAAAGGGATTTGAAATAGAAACTGAAATGACGATACATGCAGTTGATAAAAATTATAAGATAGTTGAACTTCCAGTTACTTATAGAGATAGACCAGACGGCTCAATTTCTAAATTAAATACATATAGTGATGGTATGAAAGTTCTAAAAACCATAGCTACATTATTTAAGGAGTACAAGCCTGGAGCTTTCTTTAATATATTTTCTTTCTTTTTTTTAATTATATCTTTGATACTTGGGATACCAGTTTTTACAGAATATTTTCAAACAGGGTTAGTTCCTAGATTCCCAAGTTTAATAGTATCAGGAGTTTCTTTAACACTTTCATTACTTCTTTGGATAACAGGAATAATTTTACAAGTGATAGTAAAGAAAAATAGACAAATGTATGAATTATATTTAAATTTAGTGAGGGATAAAAGTGAGTAAAATTTTAGATAATATACTAATTAAACAAATACTTAAATTTGGTTTAGTAGGTGGTTTAGCTTTTTTAATTGATTATGTATTTTTATATATACTTACTGAATTTATTGGAATACATTACTTAATATCATCTATAATATCATTTATTATTTCGGTAATATTTAATTATATAATGAGTATAAAATGGGTATTTGATGTAAAAAAACAGCAGGGATTAAAAGAATTTATAGTGTTTATAGTACTAAGTGTAATAGGCCTTATAATTAATGAGATTATAATGTATGTAATGGTTGATTTAATGAATATTCATTATATGATATCAAAATTATTTTCGACAGGTGTAGTCATGGTATATAATTTTATTACAAGAAAAATATTTGTAGAGAGGTAATTATGGATAAAAAAGTCGAGTTTTTAAAAAAGAAAGACATAAAAAAATATATAGAATTTATTGATAATGTTTTTAATTATATTGCGGATTCAAAAGTAATTGAGAATTTGATAAATTCTAATACAGTATTAGTTATAAAGGATAACGATAAAATAATCGCTTCAGCTATGTTGGAAGAGAGATTTGAATATATAAAAAATAAAAAATATTATTATTTAAGTTATTTAGGCGTATTAAAAAAATACAGAAGAGAAGGGTATGCAACTAAACTATTTGAAAAAATTGACGAAATGAGTAGAAAAAATAATATAAATTATCTTGAATTAACATCTGGAAATCACAGAAGAGATGCATATTATTTTTACAAAAGTAAAGATTTTAAAATTAAAGATACAACAGTATTTATTAAATTTTATTGATAGATTTAAAATAAACTAATAAAACAATTATATTAATGTAAAAACAATTTTGATTGTTTTTTTTTTGTAAAAAAAAGGATTTATGTTTTTTTTGTAGAATGATATTTTTTGAGGAGGTGATAATATAAAAAAATATCCAATGGTAGTTCAAGATGAAATGAAAGATTGTGGTGTTTGCTGTTTACAAATGATTATCAAATATTATGGTGGATATGTAAATAAAGAAACGTTACTTGAATTAACAAAAACAAGTAAAAATGGTACTACTGCATATCACATAAAAGAGGCTTCAATTAGTTTAGGATTTGAGGCCAAAGGAATTAGTTGTAAACTAGATGAAATTAACAATAAAAATATTATTTTACCTTGTATAGCTAACGTTATAATTGATGACTCCTATAAACATTTTGTGGTTATATATGAAATTAATTTAAAGAGACAATATTTAATTATAGGAGATCCTGCAGATAAAATAAAGAAAGTTTCATATGCAGATTTTGAAGAAATATATAATGACGTATTAATAACACTTTTCCCTATTAAAACATTGCAAGTAGAAAAAGAAATATCCTACTTTGATTTTATATATAGTTTAATAAAAAATCATCAAAAAATATTATTAAATATATTTATTTTATCCATCTTTATAACGTTATTTTCAATTATTACAAGCTTTTATACAGAATATATGATTAATGGTTTAAGTACATATTCTAAATATCATTTATTATTAATTTTTTGTATCTTCTTTTCTATATATATATTAAAAATATTATCGAATTATTTTAGAAATATACTATTATCATATGTTAATCAAAAACTTGATATTGAACTTACCTTAGATATTTATAGTAAAATATTAAAGCTTCCTTATTGCTATTATAAAAATAGAACTACAGGAGATGTATTATCTAGAATAAATGATTTAGGTAATATAAGGGAAATGATAAGTAAAGTTTCAATTTCTATTTTTGTTGATTTGCCTCTTACTATTGTATCTTTAATAGTTTTATATTTAATTAATAATTTTTTATTTAAAATTGGTTTAATAATTCTTATTTTATATTTAATATTAATGACCTTATTCAAAAAAATATTTGAGAATTATATAAAAAAAATTCAAATTAAAAGGAGTGAAACTAACTCGTATATAATAGAATCAATTAGTGCATTTGAAACGATTAAGGGTAATCATTTAGAAAATAAAATTATTAATAGATTTGAAAAAAAATATGTAAAATTTTTAACTGATATTTTTAATTATCAAAAATTATATTTTATTCAAAATTTTCTTAAAGAATTGTTAAATGATATAGGATTTATATTAATATTATTTATAGGTTGCATATTGGTCTTAGATAATAAAATAAATCTAGGAACATTGTTTACATTTTCATCGTTGCTCGTATATTTTTTAGATCCTATAAAAAATATTATAAATTTAGATAATATAGTTAAAGAAGCCAAAAATTCTTTAAGAAGAATATTAGAATTAATTCCTAATTATAAAGATAATAATGGAATCGTAAATAAATATAAAAATGGTGATATAGTATTTAAGAATTTAAATTTTTCTTTTGATGATAGGAATTATATATTAAAAAATATAAACTTGTGTATTAAAAAAAATTCTAAAGTTATGATAGTAGGAAAAAGTGGCAGTGGGAAAAGCACATTATTTAAACTTTTAATGAAGTATTACAAAATAAAAAATAATACTATATTTATAGGTGATGTTGATTTAAACAATTATGATTTAAATGTCATAAATGATAATATTGTCTATTTGAGTCAAAATGAAATTTTATTTAATGATACACTGTATAACAATCTAGTTTTTGATAATAGTAATAAACATAATCTTTTAAATATTGTCAAAATGTGTTTTATTGATGAAATTATGGATAAAAATTTAGGATTTAATATGTTAATAGAAGAAAATGGATTTAATTTATCCGGTGGGGAGAGACAAAGAATATCTTTAGCTAGAACACTGTTAAAAAAATTTAGTATACTTATAATAGATGAAGGACTTAGTCAAGTAGATATAGATTTAGAAAGAAAAATTTTAAATAATATTTTTAAATATTTTGAAGATAAGACTATAATTGTAATATCCCATAGGCTTGATAATTTAGATTTGTTTGATGACTTAATTAAAATAGAAAATGGAGTTGTAAAGAATGAACGCAAAAAGAATGAATAACATAGATATATATAATAATTCAGCCATTATACTTTATAGAAAAACTCCAAATCGTATTATTTCTTGGATTTCAATTTTAATAATTATATTAGTGATGTTATTTATTTTATTTTTGATACCATTTAATATTTACAAAAATTATGATGCATACGTAACTATTATGGATAACGATTCTTATTTGAATCTATTTTTAGAAAAAAGTGATTTTCCAATTAATAAAAAAAATAAATTATATATAAAAAGAGATTTATATAATTATGAAATAGATGAAATAAAAGAATCAGAAGTAAAATTAAAGGTGAATTTAAAGGAAGATATAAAAATACAGGGAAACTATATAAGGGTAAATATATTATATGGTAAAACGACAATATTTAATTTGATTATAAATACAATAAAGAAAGGATTTAGTTTATGAAATATTTGACTGATGACAAATTAAAAAAAATCAATGGTGGAGGAATTAATATTGGAATAATGATTGGAATAACAGCAGGTATAACATTTTTAATAGGTATTATAGATGGTATTGTAAGACCACTTAAATGTAATTAGGAGAATAAGTGAAAGAGTTAAATAATAAGGAACTTTTAGTGATACAAGGTGGAACTAATTGGGTTACTGCCTCATTCCTTAATGCAGCATCACGTGCTGTATCTATCCTGTTGGATATGGGAAAAAGTTTAGGTACTTCTATAAGAAGAGTTATAAGTGGAGATGTTTGCCAACTTTAAAAATAAAAAATTTATAATACTTACATTAATTATATTAACAATTCCAATTTGGTTATCTTTTGTAAATTATATATTTGATTTTATAATTGAAGCAGGAAGAATTACTGGATCATATATAAGAACTAGGGAAAACAATATAATTTGTCCTTTTGAGAGATGAGAATCTCTCTTTTTAATAGGAGGAGGTAATATGATGGAGAATATAGTAATTAATAAAAAACTAAATAAAAAAAATATAAGAATTATTTGGAATCAAAAAATGAATAATTATTACATATGCATAATTGATATAGTGAATGCTTTATTAGTATCTAGAGAAAAATCAAAATATTCTGCAGAATTTAAAAAAAGATTAAGAGAAAATAACATAAGATATAATCGAAAAGATTTTTGTAATATTGACGATTTAATAAATCTTTTAGAAGATGTTCCAACTAAAAAGTCAGATTTGGTTAAATTTTGGTTATTTGATATAAAACTTGAAAATAATAATATTTGTAATAAAAAAAGCAATCTTAATTTTATAAGTAAAAAGCAATTGGAGAATATCAAAATTATATTTAATATATAAAAATTGTATGAATTTTATGTTAAATAGGCAAAATTACTTTAAAAATAAAAGTTTTTGTTGTATATTTTAAAATATGGTGTTATAATACTGATAGGTTTGTGAAAGGAGGGATTGTATGTCTAAGGTAATAGTTAAAAATGGAAATGTTGATGGTGCTTTACGTACTATGAAACAGAAAAATGCAAGAGACGGCCTCCTAAAAAAAGTTAGAGAAAGACAAGAAGGTTACAAAAAGCCGGGAGTAAGGCGTAGGGAGAAAAAAGAAGAAGGAATTAAAAATTCCAGAAAGAGACAAAGAGATAACTACTAAGAGTGATGAATTATCGCTCTTTAATTTTAGAAAGGGTTAAATATTATGAGAAATAATTTGTTAGATGATTTGACTAAGGCTATGAAAGCACAAGATAAAGAAACATTAAGTGTATTAAGAATGGTTAAAGGCGCTATACAATTAGAAGAAATAAATAAAAAGCATGAGTTAACAGATGATGAATTTATAAGTGTCATTAGTAAACAAATTAAAACTAGGAGGGAATCAGTAGCAGAATTTAAAAAAGCTAATAGGATTGATTTATTAGAAAAAACAAATAAAGAAATAGAAATATTAAGTAAATATATGCCAGAGCAATTAACTGAATTGGATGTTTTAAAAATAATCGATGAAGCTTTCAATACAATTGCTCCAAAAACTATCTCAGATATGGGAAAGATAATGAATTTTGTTACTCCTAAGTTAAAAGGTAAAGCAGACATGATGTTTGTAAGTAAAACTGTAAAGGAAAGATTATCAAATTTATAAAAGAAATGATATTATGTGTCATTTCTTTTATTTAATAATTGAATTTTTAATAAATGAATTTTATTTTAAAATAATTCTTTTTATTGAAATAATAACTTTTTTAATGATATAATAAATATGGTGATATGATGAATATAGAAGATATAGAAATAAAAAAGGATTTAAAAATTATATTTATGGGTACACCCGACTTTAGCGTTCCAGTTCTAGAATCGCTTGTAAAAAAATATAAAGTGAAAGCTATAGTAACTCAACCAGATAGAATTGCAGGGCGTAATGGGAAATTGACCAAATCTCCAGTTAAGATATTTGCCGAACAACATAATATGTTAGTTATTCAACTAAATAAAATAAAAGAGCAATACCAAGAAATTATAGATTTGGATCCAGATTTAATAATTACATGTGCTTATGGTCAAATTCTTCCTGAAGAATTGTTAAATGCACCTAGATTAGGATGTATTAATGTTCATGCGTCACTTTTACCTAAGCTTAGAGGTGGAGCACCAATTCATAGAGCTATAATGGAAGGATACAAAAAAACAGGTGTTACGATTATGTATATGGCTAAAGGTATGGATGATGGGGACATAATATCGCAACGTGAAATAGAGATTTTATATACGGATACAGCAAGTACATTACACGACAAATTAAGTAAGTTAGGTAGTGAGTTGTTGATAGAAACTTTACCTAGTATAATAGATGGAACAAATAGTAGAATTTCACAAAATAGTGCAGAAGTTACTTTTGCTCCTATAATAAAGGCTGATGATGAGAAAATTAATTTTAGTAAAACAACAAGAGAGATATATAATCAAATAAGAGGATTGAATAGTTTTCCAGGCGCATATTTTATGTTAAATGGGAAAAGATTCAAGGTATGGGAAGCAGAAGAAAGCAATGAATCCTTTTCTTTAAATATAGATGGAGAAATAGTTAAGATATATGATGATGGAATAGGTGTTAAAACTAGCAATGGAGTGATTATTCTAACAGTAATACAACCTGAGGGAAAACCTAGAATGAAAACAAAAGACTATTTAAATGGTATAAAGGAATCTTTAATAGGAAAATTAATAAATTAGGTGTATTATGAATTTTTTTGGAAATATATTAAAGGTTTTTCATAATCCTAAAAAAAAATCATTAATTTACTTAGCTTTGTATGTTTTATTTTTTCTATTTGCTTTTGCTATTATAAATACTTCAAGTAACATGGGATCATCATACAATGAATTAGAAAATGAAAAAAGTGAGCTATCAGCACTTGACAATTATAAAAACATGAATAGTTATAAATATGAAATAACATTTACTATCAATGATATGATCGATTATGTTGAAGGTACTTACTATAATTCAACATCACTTTTAACAATTAATGGTAGTAAGTATTATTATGAAAACAATTTATTTTACATAATAGATGGTACTTCATATCATTTATCTGATGTAAAATATAATATATTGAAATTTTTTAACACTAATTTTTACGAAATATTGATTAATTCAAAACTTGAATCTAGCATAACATATAATGATGGTACAATAGAAAATGACTACATAATAGATTCGAATTACTTTTATAAATATTATTTCGAGCAGGATTCAATTTATCAGAACAATATTACCATAACCGTATTTGAAAAAGATAAATATATAAATAAAATGATACTAGATTTAAGTAATTTAAATATAGATATAAAAAAAATTGAGATAGAATATAGTAATATAAATAATATAAATAGCTTAGAATTTAATAAAGATAATTTGATTAGAGAGTAGGTAAATATGATAAATATAAAATCAGATTCAAGAAAAGTAAAAAAGGGTGATATATTTGTTGCGCTAAAGGGTATTAGTAGTGATGGTGACAAATATATTGAAAATGCAATAGAAAATGGTGCTAGTAAAATAATAGTAGATAACGATTCTATATATAATGTTGAAACTATTAAAGTTAGCAATACTAGAAATTATTTAAATGAGTACTTAAAAACAAATTACAATAAATATTTAGATAAAATGAATATAATAGGTATTACTGGAACGAATGGAAAAACGACTTCTTGCTTTTTAATTTATCAATCCTTAAATAAGTTGGGAATTAAGTGTGCTTATATAGGTACTATAGGCTTTTATATGGATAAAAAAATATTAAGTTTAAGAAATACTAGTCCAGATGTTTGTGATCTATATGATATGATTATAACTGCATATGACAATGGCTATACAAATATAGTAATGGAAGTAAGTAGTCAAGGGCTTGCTATGAATAGACTTGAAAATATAAAATTTGATTACGCGATTTTCACGAATTTAACCGAGGATCACTTGGATTATCATCCTATGGAAAATTATGCACTTTCAAAACAGAAGTTGTTTCATAATTTAAAAGAAAATGGTAAAAGTATTATTAACAATGATGATGAATATAAAAATTATTTTAAATCGACTAATTCTTTAGAATATGGCTTTAATGCCAAAGATTATAAAATAGAAGATTATAATCTAGGGTATAAAACAAATTTTTGTCTTAATATAAAGGGGAAAAAATATACATTTAATACAAATTTGATAGGTAAATATAATATTTATAATATGGTTTGCACTATTGCAGTATTATACGAAATGAATGTCGCAATAGAAAAAATAATTGATGTTGTAAAGACATTGACCGCACCTCCTGGAAGAATGGATATAATTAACTATAATACAAATATGATAATAGTAGATTATGCCCATACTGAAGATGCAATGAAGAATATATTCGACACTATAAAAGAAATAAAGAGGGGAAATGTTTATACTGTGTTTGGGTGTACTGGAGATAGGGATAGAACTAAAAGGCCTAAAATGACAAGATTGTCTTTAGAAAACAGTAATTATACTATAATTACAAGTGACGATTTACATAATGAAGATTTTAATCATATACTTGATGATATGCTAAATGGTATTGACAGCAAAAATTATGAGGTTATTCCAGATAGAGGTAAGGCAATAGAAAGGGGAATTAATTTATTAAATACTAAAGATATACTATTAATACTTGGTAAAGGTCATGAAGAATACATAATAGTAAAAGATAGAAAAATACCTTTTAATGATAGGAAAAAAGTAGAAGAGTATATAACTAGACATATAAATATATAGTTAAAACACCAATAAATATATTATTCATAAAATATATTGAGGTGTTTTTTTTATGAATATAAAGATAGATTCAAGGAAAATATTGCCGGGAGATACTTTTATAGCTATAAAAGAGGTAAATGGTGATGGACATGATTATGTTTTGGATGCGATAAACAAAGGCGCAACAACAGTGATAGTAGAAAAAGGTAATTATAATGTTAATACTATACTAGTAAGTGATACGAAAAAATATTTAGAAGAATATTTAGAAAACAATTACTATGACGAAATAAAAAATCTAAAATTGATAGGAATGACAGGAACAAATGGTAAAACAACTACTTGTTATCTTATTTATCAATCCCTAAATAATATAGAGATTAAGTGTGCATATATAGGTACATTGGGATTTTTTATAAATGATAAAAAAATTAAAACTAATAACACGACCCCAAATCTCTACGAATTATATAATATGCTACTTGAATGTGTAAACAGTAATATAGAATATGTTGTAATGGAAGTAAGTAGTCAAGGGCTTGCTATGGGAAGAGTAAACACTTTAGTATTTGATTATTGTATTTTTTCTAATTTGACCGAAGATCATTTGGATTATCATAAAAGTATGGAGGATTATGCTTTGCAAAAACAAAAATTATTTAAAATGACATACAATAGTTATGCTATAATAAATAATGATGATGAATATAAAGATTATTTTATGTTAGATAATAAAAATATAACTTATGGAAAAACTAGTAATGATTATAGAATAGAAAATATAAGATCTAATATAAATGGTACTAGTTTTATTTTAAATAACGAAGAATATTATACTAAATTAATAGGTGAATACAATGTTTACAATGTAAGTATAGTCATAATTCTACTAAAATTGTTGAATATTGAAAATATAAAAAATATAATAAAAGATTTAAATGCTCCTTCAGGAAGAATGGAAATTATAAAGTATAATAACAATAATATAATAATAGATTATGCACATACTCCGGATGCAGTAGAAAAAATAATATTAACAGTATCAACATTATTACATAATCGAATTATAACTTTAATTGGTTGTGGAGGTAATAGGGATAGAAATAAAAGAAGTATTATGGGAGAAATATCAACTAAATATTCAGATTTTGTTATATTTACAAGTGATAATCCGAGATTCGAAAAACCCAAGTCAATACTTAAAGATATAACTTGTAAACTTGACGCAGAAAACTATAAAATTATTGTAAACCGTAAAAAAGCTATAAAAAGTGCTATACAAATGTTATCAAAAAATGATATACTATTATTACTGGGAAAGGGACATGAAAATTATCAAATTGTAAAAGATAAAATAATTCCTTTTAGCGATAAAGAAATAGTTTTAAAAGAAATAGGGAGATGATTTTGTGTATCAACTTACTAGAGGAGTACTAGCGTTAATGATAGGTTTTATAATATCAATAATAGCTGGTATATTGTTGGTGCCACTTTTAAAAAAAATAAAAGCGAGTCAAACTTTAAGCTTATATTTAGAAAAGAGACATAAAGAAAAAGCTGGGACTCCAACTATGGGTGGACTTATATTTATAATTCCAACGATAGTTTCAATAATTATATTACTTCTTTGGAATAAAATAGAGTTTTCACCTAATTTATTTATTGTTATGTTTGTATTTATAAGTTATGCATTGCTTGGATTTATAGATGATTTGCTCATAATAAAACGAAAAAATAATATAGGGTTAACAGAGGTTCAGAAATTAATAGGTCAATTATTAATTGCTATAATATTTTTCATAATATATATGAAAAGTGGTGCTAAACCTGTTATTGAAGTATACACTTTAGGAATAGAAATAAATCTTGGATGGTTTTATGGGGTATTCTTGTTATTTATGCTTGTTGCAAGTTCAAATGCAGTTAATATTACAGATGGACTAGATGGATTAGCAGGTGGATTGTCTTTAATTGCCTTTTTAACTTTTGCACTAATAAGTGCAAATTCTCCAGCAATAGAGGGAACATCAGATATAGCTGTATTTTGTTTCGTACTTGTTGGAAGTATACTTGGCTTTCTTGCATTTAATTCAAGGCCGGCTAAAGTATTTATGGGAGATACAGGAAGTCTATCTTTAGGTGCCACGCTTGCAACAATTGCCATAATAACAAAACATGAATTAACATTTATAGTGGTTTCGGGTGTATTTATATTTGAGACTCTAGTATGCTTAATACAAATAATAAGCATGGTTTACTTTCACAAAAAAGTATTTTTAATGACTCCATTTCATCACCATTTAGAAAAATTAGGATGGAATGAAAGAGATATAGTTGTTGCTTTTTGGTGTGTAGGGTTATTACTTAGTATGGTAGCTATCGTATTTGGAGTATGGTACTAACATACTTTTTTCTGTATAGGTTGGTGATGTAATGAAAAAAGTGATGATGTTTATAATTATAGTGGGTTTACTCCTTTGGTTTATCTTCCTTAAAAATAATTCTGATGTAAATAAACTGTTAAAAAATGTGGAAGATGATGAATTTTATTTAGAAGATTATTCAATATTTGGTCAACATTTTAATGTAGAAGGGTGTATAGATAAGAAAATTGATGACGATATATCATTAGTATTAAAAAATAGAAATGAAGAAATCAAAATTGAAAGCACGTTTTATGAAGATCAAAATAAGACCTGTTTTTATACTAGCCAAAAGATCAACGAAGGTATTTATCTAGATGATTTAAAACAAGGTAATTATTTATTACTTATTAAAGAAGGTACTAATAATTATAAATATTATACAATAAAGAATAAAACTAATTATAAGGATTTGGAATATTATACTGTTACTAGAAATAATAAAAATAATAAAATAGATATATTGTTTAAGTTAAAAAACAAAAAAGATTATATTGAATTTAATATTAAAAATAGTAAATTACCAAATAATGTTTATGATATAGTAATCGATCCAGGACATGGTGGAAATGATGTTGGTTCAAGCGGTGTATTGAATGGAACAACGTATTATGAATCAAAATTAACATTAGATATATCTTTACTATTAAAAGAAAAACTTGAAAATATAGGTTTGAAAGTTAAATTAACAAGAGATGATGATACATATCTTGATCCATATGGGGAAGGTGGTAGAGCTTTATTACCAAATGATTATAAATCAAAATATAGTTTATCTATACATTTGAATAGTTCTATTGGTAATATGACATATGGAGGAGTAGAAGTTTATGTTCCAAATGATATAAATTATGATTTTGCTAATCTTTTATCTAAAAATATTGCAGACATAGTCGGATATTCAAAAAAAGCAACAGATAAAGTTTCAAAAGGAGTATATTATACTTATTTTACTAAACAAGATATTGAAGATTCTAACCAAGAAATGTTAGAAAAGAATATGAAACCTTTTGATATAAAAGAAAATTCTCCATACATGTATATGATAAGAGAAGTAGGCGGCGCTAACACGGGTGCATATATAGATGGAAGAAATGCATATTATGGAGTTAATAATTATTATAATTCAAATAACACTGCTGAACCGTATTTATTAGAATTAGCATATATAAATTATTATGATGATCTAAGAAAAGTTGTAAATAATAAAGAAGAATTTGCTAAAGCAATATGTAATTCTATAAAAGATTATTTAAATATTTCATAAAATATACACAATTTAAACAACTTTTAAACACACTGAAATTTTATAATTATAGTGCAAGGTGAAAAACCTTAGCAAACACTCCTTACTACTATAAGAACCCTTAATAGGGTTTTTATTTATTATTGGATTTTGAAATTATATAATAATCTTTAATGAAATAAATGAAAAATTAATATTAGAATATTTTTCTATTACTATAAAATTATATTATTGGATTTTCAACATCAACGATATTTTCAGTTTCAGAAAGTCCAACCACATATAAGGCAATTATTCCAGAAATTATAACTAATAAAGAGGCTATTATTTGAAGAATATATGCTTTTAGATCCTCATCTTCTTCTTTGGATATTTTATATAGAACATAGTTTACATATAGAAATACAAATGATAAAACTAATATAAGAATTCTATTAAATAATGTTATATTAAATAATTGTTTGGCATTCAATGGTGTCTTTTTATTTTCTAAATCTAATTTTTGATTATATGTAATTACAATAGATATACCCGCTGAAATAAAGGCAATTATAATTGCCCATAATTGGATATTGACTGCATTTATTTCATCTTTTTTATGTTTGGGATTTTTATAATTCATATAATCACCAGTTAATTATATGTGTAAAAAAATTAAGAAATATTATTTATTTCTTAATCTATATAAATTAATTGATGGTTTGTTTAAAAATCTTAACTTATATTTACTAGTACCAATACCACTTGATACGTATAATTTAGTGTTACTTAATTCATAAAATTCATTGTAATAATTATTAGAATATTTGTCACTTATTACATTACTTAAAAATGGCAATACTATTTGTCCATTATGCGAATGTGATGCTAAAATCAAATTGAATTTTGAATATTCTATATAATCTATAAAATCTGGTTCATGTAATACAAGTATTGAATAATTGTACTTCAAATTAATTTCACTATATATTTTTTCTAAAGTTTCTTTTATATGATTATTATAATAGTTAGTACTAATACCTACAAGCAAAATAGGTTCAGATCCTTTACTGTATATAAATTCATAATCATCATTAATATTTATAAAATTGCTGTCATTCATAATAGTTTCCCAAGAATTAATATCAACATCCTCTTCACCTTTAATCGCATATTTTGCTATGTTTGAATTTATTGATTTTAATAATTTTGTTAAATCTTTTATATCATTATCACTATATTTTATATTTGAATCAAATAAATCTCCTCCAAATATAACAATGTCTGGTTTTAATAAATTAATTTCCTTTACTATCTTTTCTAAATCCGATTTATCAGTAGTTACTTTATAATGTATATCATTTAGTTGAACAATTTTGAGTCCATAAAAGTTATTAGGTATATTTTTATCAACAATAGAATATTCTTTTACTTTCAATCCTTTTATACCAATGAATCTACTATATAAAAAAAATAGACATACAAAAATAATAATTATAAAAACTACTTTTACCCATAATCTAATTTTAATATGCATATCATCACCATGCTAATTATACAATAAAACAATTATAAAAACAACTTGAATTATTTTAAATAATAATATATAATTATTTTAGACTAGAGTAGGTGATATAGTGAGACTTAATAATAAAGGATTTGCAATTTCATCAATAATATATTTGATTTTAATGATGTCAATAATATTAATTACTGTTACACTTTTTATTTTAGGTAATAGAAATGTAATACTAAATAAACAGAAAAATGAAATATTATCTAAAATAATTGGAGAGGAGTATCCCAATGATGATTATGAATCTTTAACTGATCCTAATCCACCGCAATTGATGGGACTTGTTCCAGTAAAATATAATTATGATCTAGAATATTGGGAAATAGCAGATGTTAATTCTAAGTGGTATGATTATAGTAAACAAGAATGGGCAAATGCAGTAATATTAAGTGAAGGTGTTGATAATACAGTGGGAACGCCGCTAGATATATCAACAGATGTAATAGGTATGTTTGTCTGGATACCAAGATACGAATATAAAATCGATGGACAATATGGAAAGAATGGAACGCAAGAACAACCGGGTTTGATACAAGTTAGATTTTTAAAAGGTTCGGATTCGCCTGATATTGATGATGGATATGATACTAATTTTGGCCTTTCTGAAGGTTTTTGGGTAGGAAAATTTAGCACAAGTAATGATAACAGAGTATTGCCGGGTTTAGCATATTCAAATGAAATTTTAAGTCAACAATATCTAAGATCAAAAGAATTTGCTGATTATTTGTCTGAAGGTCAAGCACATCTGATGTGGGATAATGAGTGGGATGCCGTAGCATATTTGTCACAGAGTAGATATGGTAAATATGGCAATAATAGCTATGAAGGGACATATAAAAAAATATATAAACATACAAATAATCATACAGGATCAGTTATGAGTCCATTAAGTGAAAAAATATATTGTGATTATGACGATTTAGAGGACAAAAATGATGGTCGTGGCTCTTGTGGAGGTGGAGCTTCAACAACAGGTAATATAACAGGGGTGTACGATATGGGCGGAATGTATGATACAAAAAATGAATACGATTTAGGAGAATATGTAATGGGAGTAGCCATGTACAATGATACTGGAAGAGTACAAAGAATTTCTGTAGGAAATTCTGGATTCTCTGGTGGATATTATTGTTCTAGGCCTTCATCATCAAGAAAAGTTGAGTGTTATGAGAATACTGGTGGAGATGTATATTTAGGATATGACACCTATGTATATTATATGTTTGATTATCAAGATTCTTTTTACGGATTTGAAACTGAGTTTGGATATTATAAGGCAAATGGTTGGTACGGAGATTATTTTACTCCAATAAGCCTAGCTGAACCGTGGGTGATAAGAGGAACTTCAAATATATTTAATAGAGGTAACGGATATGGTGATGAAGGATTTCCGTCTCATGTAGTATTGATACAAAATATTTAAAAAATCTTGAAATTTTATTTCTTTTAAGTTATAATATGTAAAATCTTTGATCTTGAGGAGTAAATTATATTTGAATTAAAGAGAGCTAGTATGTGGTGAGAACTAGTATTCTAAATAATTGAAGGTAGCAAGTGAGTGAATACCTAAGTAAATAGGGTATTTCGGTGAAACCGTTATATTTTTAAGGTGTAGAAATACATAAATTAAGGTGGTACCACGTAAACTCACGTCCTTATAGGATTGTGAGTTTTTATTAGGAGATGATTGTAATATTTTTTGATATAACAATTGGATTTTTAATTTAAGATATTGAAACCAAATTTTTTCATTTTGAGATTCATTATAATTTTGAAGAGTCAAAAGATTCTTTCTAAAAATGCCACAACCAGTTTTTCAAAAATATATAAAGGTAAATTAAATGATAAAAATATTCAAAAAATGATATTTCTTGGAAATTAAAGCAAAAAAATAAGATGAAATAAAGAAAGGGTGATAAAATGTTAGATAAAAAATATAATCATAAAGAAGTCGAAAAGGGTAAGTACGAAAACTGGAGAGATAAAGGTTATTTTGAATCTGGAGATTTAAGTAAAAAACCTTATACAATAGTTATACCACCACCAAATGTAACTGGTAAACTTCATTTAGGGCATGCTTGGGATACAACTTTACAAGATATTATGATTCGTTACAAAAAAATGGATGGATATGATACTTTATGGCTTCCAGGTATGGATCATGCTGCAATTGCCACTGAAGCAAAAGTAGTTGCCAAAATAAAAAATCAGGGATTAGATAAATATGAAATAGGAAGAGAAAAATTTTTGAATGAATGTTGGAAATGGACAGAGAAATATTCTGATAACATAAGAAGACAGTGGGCAAAGTTGGGACTAGCATTGGATTATAAAAAGGAAGCCTTTACTTTAGATGAAAATTTAACTAAAGCAGTAAAACATGTATTTGTATCTTTATACAATGAAGGATTAATATATAGAGGAGAACGTATTATAAATTGGGATCCTGTTGCTAAAACAGCTCTATCTAATGAAGAAGTTATATATAAAGAAGATGAGGGTGCATTCTATCATTTAAAATATTTTATTGAAAATAGTGATGAATATTTACAGGTTGCAACAACTCGTCCTGAGACACTATTTGGTGATACTGCGGTAGCTGTCAATCCTAAAGATAAAAGATATAAACATTTAATAGGAAAAAATGTAGTATTGCCTGTGATTGGTAAATTAATACCTGTAGTTGGTGATGAACATGCAGATATGGAGTTTGGAACAGGTGTAGTTAAAATAACTCCAGCTCATGATCCTAATGATTTTGAAGTTGGAAATAGACATAATTTAAAGAGAATAGTTGTTACTATGAATCAAAATGCCGGAAAATATTGCGGTATGACAAGGGAAAAATGTAGAGAAGAACTTGTAAAAGATTTGAGTAAGTCAGGTATCTTAATTAAAATAGAAAAGATGACTCATAGTGTAGGGCATAGTGAAAGAACTGATGCAGTGGTTGAACCATATCTATCAAAGCAATGGTTTGTTAAAATGAGACCTTTAGCTAATAAAGTGTTAGAAAATCAAAAAAATAAGGATACGAAAGTAAATTTTGTACCATCACGCTTTGAAAAGACTATGAATCATTGGATGAAAATAACATATGATTGGTGTATATCTCGTCAACTTTGGTGGGGACATAGAATTCCTGCGTGGTATAATGGGGATAAAACATATGTAGGAATGGAACCACCTAAAGGCGATGGTTGGGTTCAAGATAAAGATGTTTTAGATACGTGGTTTTCGAGTGCTTTATGGCCTTTTGCAACATTAGGGTGGCCAGATACTACTGATGATTTTATGAGATATTATCCAAATGATGTATTGGTAACAGGGTATGATATTATTCCATTTTGGGTAAATAGAATGACCTTTCAAGGATTAAAATTTACTGATGTAAGACCATTTAAAGATTGCCTAATCCACGGATTAATTCGTGATAAACAAGGAAGAAAGATGAGCAAATCATTGGGCAATGGAGTAGACCCTATGGATGCAATTGAAGAATATGGCTGTGATGCTCTTAGATATTTTTTATCTACATCATCTGCCCCTGGTATGGATTTAAGGTATGATGAAGAAAAAATTAGAAGTACTTGGAATTTTATAAATAAACTTTGGAATGCCTCTAGATTTGTACTTATGAATATAGAAGATATAAATAAAGATACCTATACATTAGAAAATTTAAGTATACCTGATAAATGGATTTTAAATAAATTAAATAATTTAATTAAATTAACAAGAAAGCATATGGAAAAATATGAATTCAATGTGGTTGGAAGCGAATTATATACATTTATTTGGTCATACTTTTGTGATTGGTATATTGAACTATCTAAACATAATATGAATAATACTACAAAAAGTGTTCTGCTTAAAGTATTAACTGATATGCTTAAATTGATGCATCCATTTATGCCTTTTGTGACTGAAGAAATATATTCAATGTTACCAATTAAAGATGCAGAATCTATAATGATTAGTTCGTATCCAAAATTTGATAAAAAATTCAGTTTTGATGTAGATTTAGATTATACACTTGAATTAATTACTAAAATTAGAAAAATAAAACTTGAAAATAATATTAAAGAGTATTATATTTATTATAAAAAATTAGATAATATAAACATAATATCTAGTATATTAAAACTTGATAAGAGTAAAATTATAGATAAAAAGAATGATTTGAATGAAATAGTTATAGATAAAAATATAAGTATATTATATGATGGTAGTGAAAATATAGAAAAGGAAAAAGAAGCTTTAATAAAGGAAAAAGAAAAATTAATAGCTAGTATAGAAAGAAGAGAAAAATTACTTTCAAATGAAAATTATACATCTAAGGCACCAAAAAATATAGTGGATCAAGAAAGAAAAAGTCTTTCTTCAGAAAAAGAAAATTTAGAAGCAATATTATCAAAATTAAATTAATAAATTTGAAATATCGTGTTAAAAAATTCTTATTAGAAAATGATAAGAATTTTTTATATTAGTTTAAAAAAGCAAAAAAATTATATATAAATAAATACATAGTAAAAATTAGAAATTGGAATTGATCCGTTTATTTTTATAAAAATGTTTTTAAAAATATATAATTATGGTATAATGATATAGGTGATAAAGATGGATAATATCGATGTTAGAATAGATGAACTTATAAAAAGATTAAATAAAGCAAGTTATGAATATTATACACTTGATGAACCAACAATAACAGATCAAGAATATGACAGTTTAATGGATGAGTTAATTAGACTTGAGACACAGTATCCATCTAAAGTTAGATCAGATTCTCCAACAGTACGCATAGGTGGTGAGGTAATAAGTGACTTCAAGAAAGTAACCCATTCTATACCTATGATGAGTTTAGGTGATATATTCAATGAGCAAGAAATAATAGAATTTGATGAAAGAATAAGAAAGACTATAAAAAATCCTGAGTATATATGTGAACTTAAAATAGATGGATTAAGTGTTTCTTTGATATATGAAAATGGTAAATTAATTAGAGGGGCAACTCGCGGTGATGGTGTAGTTGGTGAAGATATAACACATAATGTTAAAACTATTAAAAATATACCTCTTTCATTGCCAGAAGATATAAATATAGAAGTTAGAGGCGAAATATACATGCCTAAATCTTCATTTTTTAAATTAAATAAAGAAAGAATAAAAAATGGAGAAAAAGAGTTTGCTAATCCGAGAAATGCTGCAGCAGGTTCAATAAGGCAATTAGATAGTAAAATATCTGCTGAAAGGAATCTTTCTACATTTATGTATCATATACCATTACCGGATGAGTATGGTATTAAAACACAACAAGAGGCACTTAATTATATGAAAAGCTTAACATTTACAGTAAATCCTAATATAGTTAAAGTAAATAACATTAAAGATTTATTGGGTTATATAGATTATTGGGAAAAAAATAGAGCAACTTTACCTTATGAAATTGATGGTATAGTTATAAAAGTAAATGATTTTAAAGAACAAAAATTACTTGGTGTTACAGCAAAGTCACCTAAGTGGGCTATTGCGTATAAATTTCCTGCTGAAGAAGTTTTAACTAAGTTAACTGATATAGAATTTTGTGTGGGTAGAACAGGTAAAATAACTCCACGTGCAGATTTGGAACCAGTTAGACTTCAGGGAAGTGTAGTTAGGAGTGCTACATTAAATAATCAAGATTATATAAAAGAAAAAGATATAAGGATAGGAGATATTGTTTCTATTAGAAAAGCAGGAGATGTAATTCCTGAAGTAGTAGAAGTAAAAAAGGAAAGGCGCACAGGTAGTGAGTTGCCATTTAAAATGATAGAAAATTGTCCTATATGTGGTACTAAACTTATAAAAAAAGAAGAAGTTGCATATTTTTGTCCTAATTTAGAGTGTGATGCAAGAAATATAGAAGGACTTATACACTTTTCTTCTAGGGATGCTATGAATATAGAAGGTTTTGGTCAAAGTATTGTTGAAGACTTTTATAACATAGGTTATTTAAAAAAAATAAGTGATTATTATACCTTAAAGAATCATAAAGAAACTCTAATGGAATTGGAGGGATTTGGTGAAAAAAGTATAAATAATTTATTAAATAATATAGAAAACAGTAAGAATAATTCTTTAGAAAAATTATTATTCGGACTTGGAATAAAACATGTTGGTAAAGCAACAGCTCAAATACTTAGTGAAAATTATTTAACACTTGATGAGCTTATGAATGCTAAAGTTGAAGAATTATCCATGATACCTGATGTAGGTAATGTGATCGCAAATAGTGTTGTAGACTATTTTTCTAAAGAAAAAAATAAAAAATTAATAAATGATTTAAAATCTAATAATGTAAACATGCGTTTTATCACAAGAGAAAAATCTATAAATGAGATGTTTAACAACAAGACATTTGTACTAACTGGAACACTTAGTTCATTAACTCGTAATGAAGCAAAAGATTTAATAGAGTCTTTAGGTGGTAAAAATACAAATTCGGTTAGTAAAAAAACAGATGTTGTAATAGTTGGGACCTCTCCAGGTAGTAAATATGACGATGCAGTAAAATTAGGCATTACTATTTGGAATGAAGAAGAATTTATTGAATTTAGTAGGAGGTAATTATGAACGAGTGGGAAGGCTTTAAAGGAGTTAAATGGCAAAAACGAATAGATGTTGCAAATTTTATTGAGTTAAATTATAAAGAATATACAGGCGACGCAAATTTTTTAACAACAAAAACAAAGAAAACTGAAAAAGTATGGAATAAATGTAAAAAATTACTTAGTAAAGAAGCTATAAGTGGAGTACTTGATGTTGAAACATTTATAATGAGTGGAATTGATAATTTTAATCCTGGTTATATAGATAGATCAAATGAAGTAATAGTTGGACTTCAAACAGATGAACCATTAAAAAGAATTGTTAATCCATATGGTGGAATTAGAATGGTTAAGAAGTCATTAGAAGCATATGGCTATCATTTAGATAAGGAATTAGAACAAAATTTTAAAGAATTTAGAAAGACACACAATGATGGAGTATTTGATGCCTATACAGATGCGATAAAACTTGCTCGTCATAATCATCTTATTACTGGATTACCTGATGCATATGGTAGAGGGAGAATAATTGGTGATTATAGGAGATTAGCATTGTATGGAGCAGATCTTTTAATTCAACAGAAAAAAAACGATTTGGAGAAATTAAATGATATAAATGATGTTTCAGTTATACAATTAAGGGAAGATGTAAATGAGCAAATAAAAGCCCTTGATTTGATAAAAAAAATGGCCTCAAGATATGGATTTGATGTTTCTAAACCTGCGTCAAATGCAAAAGAAGCTATACAATGGACTTATTTTGCCTATTTAGCTGCAGTAAAACAAAATAATGGAGCTGCAACAAGTATAGGCAGAAATACTACATTCTTTGATATATATATACAAAGAGATATAGAAAAGGGAATACTTAATGAGAAAGAAGCTCAGGAATTAATAGATCAATTTGTGATTAAATTAAGACTTGTTAGACATCTTAGAACTCCAGAATATAATGAACTTTTTGCAGGTGATCCTACCTGGGTAACCGAATCAATAGGTGGAATGTTTGATGATTTTAGATCATTAGTAACAAAGACATCATATCGTATATTAAATACTCTAAATAATATAGGACCTTCTGCAGAACCTAATTTAACAATTTTATGGAGTAGTAAATTACCAGAAAACTTTAAAAAATATGCGTGTGATATATCCATAAATACACATACTTTACAATTTGAAAACGATGATTTAATGAGACCTATTTATGGTAATGATTATGCAATCAGCTGTTGTGTATCAGCTTTAAGTCTTGGAAAACAAACTCAGTTTTTTGGTGCTAGAATAAATTTTGTAAAAATTTTACTTTATGCACTTAATGGAGGAAGGGATGAAATTACCGGAGATCTTGTAATAGATGGAATAGAACCTTTAGAAGGTGAGTATTTAGATTGTGAAGAAGTCTTAAAAAGATTTGATAAAGTATTAAAGAAGACAGCTAAAATATACGTTGATGCACTTAATATAATTCATTATATGCATGATAAATATGCATATGAAAGTAGCCAAATGGCATTTTTAAATACAAATCCAGAATATTTAATGGCTTTTGGGCTTGCTGGTATTTCAATCGTTGCAGATTCATTTTCAGCAATACAATTTGGTCATGTGAGAGTTAAAAGGGATGATAGAGGTATTACAACTTCTTTTGATACAGAATTTGATTTTCCTCGATATGGAAATAATGATAACAGAGTTGATTCGATAGTAAATAATTTAGTTAAGAGGGTATATAATGAACTAAAAAAATATCCGCTTTATAAAAATGCATTGCCAACTTTATCTTTACTTACAATAACTTCTAATGTTGTTTATGGCAAACACACTGGTGCAACCCCAGATGGAAGAAAATCAGGAGTACCATTTTCACCTGGAGCAAATCCTACCCAAGGTGCAGACAAAACAGGAGCTTTAGCTTCACTTTCATCAGTTTCAAAGATACCATATAAAAATTGTTGTCAAGATGGAATTTCTAATACTTTTTCGATTTCTCCAAGTGCTTTAGGAAAAGATGATGATATAAGAGTTTCAAATCTTATTAAAATACTTGATGGGTATTTCAATAGTGGGGCTCATCATTTAAATGTTAATGTTCTTAACAAATCAGTATTAATAGATGCAATGAACAATCCAGGTAAATATCCAACATTAACGATAAGAGTTTCTGGATATGCTGTTAATTTTAACAAATTAACAAAAGAACAACAAGAAGAAGTAATTTCAAGGACTTTTCATGAAAAAATTTAAACATGGATTTATACATTCTATAGAAACTATGGGACTTGTAGATGGACCTGGCATTAGAATCGTAATATTTATGCAAGGATGTAGTCTTAGGTGCTCTTTTTGTCATAATCCTGATACATGGCGTTCCCAATCAAATT
Source organism: uncultured Bacilli bacterium (assembly GCA_947625635.1). Taxonomy (GTDB): domain Bacteria; phylum Bacillota_I; class Bacilli_A; order RF39; family UBA660; genus UMGS1613. The sequence goes on along the minus strand of CANQPA010000014.1, from coordinate 4,389 downwards.
TAAAAATTAGTTCAAAAGACGTAGTAGATGAAGTAAGAAAATATAGATCTTATATAGAATTGGGTGGAGGAGTGACTTTTTCTGGTGGAGAGCCTTTGTTTCAATCTGAATTTCTACTTGAAATGTTAAAATTATGCAAAAAAGCCGGAATTCATACTTGTATTGATACGTCCGGAACTGGATATGATAGTAAGTATTTAGATGAAATTTTAAAATATACTGATTTAGTAATATTAGATATAAAGGCGATTGATGATACAAATTATAAAAAAATAACAGGAAGAAGCATGGATGAGTTTGAATATTTTAAGCAAAAATTAATTGAAAATAACAGTAAATTATGGTTAAGACAAGTTATAGTACCTACGATAAATGATAACGAAAACTATATAAATAACTTTAAACAGTATATAAAGCAATTTAAAAATGTTGAAAAGGTAGAACTTTTAGCGTACCATACTATGGGTGTAGTCAAATACGAAAAGTTACATATTAAATACAAATTAAAAGGTATAGAACCATTGAGTAAAGAAAAGTTAAATGAATTAAATAAAATATTAATGTCATAAAAGATTTGATTTTGATCATTTAAAATTTTTCTACAATATCTCTTTTCTCTATTATGTCTATATATTGACTAGGGGGGAGAACGGAACATTGACACAATAATAAAGAATATTGGGTAAATGTCTTATAATACTTGAGGATTTAGTAATATTTTTAAAAGTTAAACTCAATGTATTTTTGTTAATTTTTGACTATATTTAGTGAATTTAGTATTAATTATTTGTATAAATCATTTAAGATCTTCATATTTTGAAGGTCTTTTTTTTGAAAAGGGGGGAATGTAAAATGAATAATAAAATAATTAAGTTAGGAAGTTTTTTTAGTGGAATTGGTAGTCCTGAAAAGGCTTTAGAGAAACTAAAAGAAGAAGGAATAGTTAATGATTTTAAAATAGAGTTTTTTTCTGAAATAGATAAAAATGCAATTAAAAGTTATTGTGCAATTCATAATGTAGATGCATCATTAAATTCAGGTGATATAAAACAAATAAAAGGGTGATAAATTACCATACTGCGATTTATGGATTGGTGGTTTTCCATGTCAAGATATTTCGTGTGCAGGTAAAATGAAAGGATTTAATTTTGTTATATAAAAACCTCATTTCCTTGTCTAAGAAATAATTAATATCAAGCATTATGAGTTCTATTATTTTTAACACATAAAAAAAAGAGATTTTACTCTATTATAAATTTTGTAAATCTAATAATTTAGCAGTTAAGGAATTAACAAATTGAAAATCAGCACTTTTAAGTATATATAAATATGCATATAAAGCTTCTAAAAAATCTTTTTCATTAACTGTTTCTGATTTTAAATCCCCAATTTCCTTATTATACATTACATCAAAATTAGTATCATTAAGCATACATAATTTTGATTGGTATGCTATTAAAAATTTTATTTCGTCAATTATTTTGCTTCTTTTTAAATTATTATTAAGTTTGACAAATTCTTCCATGATTTTATCAAAATTTTCTTTATTAAATTCATATTCCATAATTTACCTACCTTGTATTTGCAGTAGAAATTTCTTCTTGATTTTTAATATTAGCAACACTAATTACAACATCGCCGAGTTTTTTACCAGCCTCACTTAAAGCTTCATTAGATTTATTTTTTTCTTCATCAAATTTACTAGAATCACTTAATCCAGTATCTAATTGTGCAGTTCCTAGAAGTTGTGGAATCATTTTATGTTCTACTACCCATCTAGCAACTTGCTCTAAACCTACTAATCCCGATTCTTTACTATAAAATGCTAAAGCTCCATCGGTTTCTTTTAGCCAAGTTTGTGTTGGATATAGATAAAGCTCTATAGTTGGCTCAATAATTCCCTTATCTAATGAATCTGTTGCCAATTTATTATTAGCATTCTTTTTATCAAAATGAGCTTTTTCTTCCTCTTTTGCTTTTTCACCAGTAATTCTATCTTTTAAAGTTTCCATTATATATTCTTTACTTTGTTTACATTCAAAGCCACTTATTCTTGCTACTATGGAATCTTCTTTACCTCTTCTAACTATTAGAAATTCTCCATCAATTAATCCACTATCTGCAATTTTAGACATTGATTCAGGAATTTTCCTACAAGTATCTTCACTGAATGATCTTGGAACATTTCCTCTACCAACAGGTTTAGTTTCTACTCCAGCCTTTTTTAAATCATCAACAAAAATTCTTGTTAAACGATTCATAGTTTCTCCTCTTGATATTGTTCCATCTATAGAAACTTCTTGCGCAACAGCCATACATGCTATGCTTGCACTCATATTCGGATATTGCCTTTTTAAAGCATCAATCATGCCACATATACCTTTTGAATTTTTTCCTGTTGTTTCTTTTATTACACTATATCCTTGTGATATCATATAAGAAATAACAGTTAATTCTAGAACATCTGCAAAAAAAGATGTAAAGGCAACAAATTCTTTACCTTGCTTTTCAATATCATCTGGATATTTACGAGCTATTATTTCCTTTATTTGTGTAATACGTGGATGCTTTGTTCTATAAACATCCATCTCTGATGCAAAAGGAATACCTTCTAGTGAACTTTCTATCGCTTTTATAGCAGCGGATTTACCACATCCAGGTTGTCCTGCTACATGGTAAAAGCTAGGCGATTCTGTTTTTGTTACGCCCTTTTTTATAGCTACATCTACAACTGTCTTAGCAGCCATTTGTAAATCTTCAGGCGAAATATATGTAACAACCCTTATTTCTTCATCGGTGTATCCATCACTTCTCATTCTTTGAATTAACGTCTCACGATCCTCATTTAATTTTTCTCCAGGTGATTTTTTTACTTGATCTGAATTTTGATATCTATAAACCCTATCAAATGCAGAATACATTGAATTTTCCATTTGCATAAATCCTCTTATTTTATTTTATATTGATTGTAATCATCAGAACTTGTTTTTTTTTCTTCGGATGAAACATTAATTATTAAATTTTTTGATCTTTTATATAAATCAATTAGAGAATTATTAATCTTTTGCTTCTTTTCTTCTTCACTTAATGAATCAGAGACATAAATTTCAAGTAATTTATCAGCATCGGTATTTATTTTAAGATACTCCTGGTAAATCTTGTCATTTTCATTTAAAATCATTAGTTTATTTTTATAAATATAAGGTAATACCATCTCATCAAGTTGAGTTTTCAAAGAATCTCTTATACCATCTAGCTGTGCTTCACTAATCGTATTCAACTTTATATCATTATCATTATTTTCCATATCTATTTACCTCCTATTAAATTTATTTCCAATGGATCTATTTTTACTTTTTCATCACTGTTATATATAACTCCAAGTTTTACATCTGGTTTAATTTTATCACCATGATAATCAGAACCACCACTTTTAAGCAAATTATGTTCATTTGCATAAGACAAATATCTCATACTATCAGAGTAAGTGTGCAACGAATTAAACACCTCTATACCATCAATACCTAGCTTTAACAATCTAGGCATCAACTCTTTAAAATCTACATCGTATTTTTTTTCAACCTTTTTAGGGTGTGCCCATATTGCCTTGCCACCCGCACACTTTATAGCTTCTATTACAATATCCGCAGGTATTCTATTAGATGTTTTTGTTTTGGCATCCTCTAGATATTTTTCAAATGCTTCTTTAACAGAAGTAACATAATTATATTTAACCATTAATTGAGCTAAATGTGGTTTCCCTGGAATATTTACTTCTTTTATTGTATTATAAACATCATCTTTATTTATTTTTAAATTGAAAGTTTTTTCTACATATTCAACAAGTTCTAAAAATCTTAAATTTCTTCTTTCTTTTAATTGTTTTAAAACTAGGTTAAGTTTTTCACAATTTTCATCAATAAAATAACCTAAAATATGCATTTTATACTTATTATCTAAAATTGAACTAATCTCTACACCTTTTATATACTTAATCCCTTTTAAATCATACTTTTTTATTTCATTAATGGAATCAATACTATCATGATCTGTAATAGAAAAAGTTTTGATACCTGATTGTTTTACTTTCTCTATTACTTCCTTTAAACTATATTGACCATCTGAATATGTTGTATGAATATGTAAGTCAAATTCCTGAATCATATTTTATCTATCCTCTCTATTACATTATATAAAGAAATAAAATAAATGTCAATTTATTTGTAGAATAAAATAATGCTTTACATTTTTTTACAAATGTCTGTTTTATCACCTAGTTAAATATATTTAAAATGAATTTCAAGTATATTTAAAATGCATTAGTCAAGAAAAAGTAGACAAAAATTTAAAAAAATAGGGGGGATTAAGGAATTAATCCTCTTTGTTATA
>CANQPA010000013.1 GCA_947625635.1 uncultured Bacilli bacterium | reverse complement strand
TTTTTCTAATAATATCTATAATTTTTCAAAATAAAAGACAAATAAGTAATTTTTTTACCTATTTGTCAACAGTCTGACTCGGACTATTATAGTTCGAGTTTTAAAATGTTTAAATTCATTCTATAATTTTTATAGTTTTAATTAATTATTTCAATTCATAAAACACACTTTCATATTTACAACTAATATACATATGTATAAAATATTTTTATTATTTTAAGTTGGAAAATATAATCATTTTTATCTGTGTAAAATTTGGCAGAAACTAAATTGTGTAATATTACAAGCAATAATTTAAGGGAGGATTTTTGTGCATATAAAAAGCCAAGGATTTTTAATATACCCGACTTTAGTATGAAATTAATTTTTTTGTTCAAAAGCTTAACTTCCATCAATACAATCATCTTTTTTTTGTTAATAAATAAGATCTTTGTTCATTAGTAGGTCCTGTTAAACTTATCTCAGAATACTCTCCTGTGAAAATTTTAAACATAGCACTATTAATAGTATCATCAAAAATTGTTTTCAAACTCCTAGCGCCACTATTTAATACAAATGCCTTTTCTGCGATGTAATCAACAAAATCTTCATCATATGAAAATTTTATATTCATAGATTCAAATAATAATTTATATGTATTTAATGGGCTAAAATTAGATTCTTTTAAAATTTTCTTAATATCCTCTTTTGATAAAGAATTCATAGCAACTAATTTTGAGAATCTCCCTATTAACTCTCGCATTATCCCATAATTTACAAAGTCATTTAATGATACATTTGAATAATCATCGTTGTCTACTATTCCTGTAAATGCACCTAAAGCAACAACGGAAAGTCTTGATGTATTGAATTTTTTGTCTCCAAAATAAAATGTTGAACCATCTAATAATTTTAGTAATGATCTTTGAACCCCAATTCTTGAAACATGGTCGTGGGAAGAATTATTTTTTTCTGCCAATTTATCAAATTCATCTATAACTAAAATTCCTTTTTGGGCTTTTTCGATATTATTACCAGCAGCTAAATACAAATTTTCTAACATATCTGTAATATTTCTACCAATATATCCAGTTTCAGAAAAAGACGTTGCATCCTCAATAACGATAGGAATTTTATACATATTAGCAATTCTTTTTAAAATTTCAGTTTTTCCTGTTCCCGTAGGACCATAAACAATAATATTTTCCTTTAATCTTGTTATCATATCAATACTAAGCGGTAAATTTATAACTTTTTGATTTTTAAAAAGAGAGGTTAATATTTGCATAATTTGTTTATCTTGAGAAATAATTGTTTTCTTAATTTCAGAATATATTTGAGAAATATTTATATTGTTATTTAAATTTGCATCATCATGATCTTTAGCTGCAACTTGCATTTTTCGTAATAATTCTGGATCAGTTATTTTTGAATAGCATAGTTTATCGTGATCATAAATGAAATAGGCGCCAATATCATTTTGATAGTAACACATAAATTTATTATAGTCATAGACATCATTATTTTCTTTACAGAGGTCTCTAAACGTTTTAAAATTAGCATAATAATAAACAGAATTAGAATCTATTACTTCCCCTGCCAATTTTCCTGTTAAAACAGCAAATGATTTTCCATTATTACTAAAATTGTAGCCAAAACCAATACAAGGTCCCAATTTTTCATAATATATTCGTTTTTTCCCGTCAACAATGCACTCTTTTCTTTCTAATAAATCAGCTAAACCAACATAATTCATAACAATATTCATGTATTTCCCTCCCCCCTTATTGGTGATTTACTATAACGCGAAATCTAAAAATATCAACTTTACCTCACTCGTATCATTATAATAGAATAGAAAATTGGAATTTTTAGAATAAAAAATACATAATTAGAATATTAATATATAATCACATTTATTTTTTATAAACTATTTTTTCTTTTTTGTTTTTAATTTCGTTAAAATATAAGGTTTATTATTTTCATCGTTTGGTTTTACTAAAGAAATTCTAGAATATTCTCCTGCAAAAATGCTAAATAGAGCACTGCTAATGCAATCATCAAAAACTGTTTTTAAACTTCTAGCACCACTCTTTTTAGCTATAGCTAATTCCGCTATATATTCTACAAAATCATCATTGAATTCAAAACTAACTCCTAACATTTCAAATAATTTTTTATATGTATTTAATGGACTAAAATTAGACTCATTTAATATCTTGATTATATCTTCTTTTTTTAACGGATTCATAGAAATTGTTTTTGAAAACCTTCCAATCAATTCTCTCATAATTCCATACTTCATAAAATCATCAGTTGTAAGATGTTTATACCCATCATCATTAGTTATTCCAGTAAAGGCGCCAAGTCCTACTACTGTTAATTTAGACGTATCAAATTTTTTATTATCAAAATAAAATAAAGAACCATCCAATAATTTTAACAAAGATCTTTGCACACCTAATCTAGAAACATGGGACTCACTATCGCTTGATCTTTCCGCAAGCTTATCAAATTCATCAATAACTAAAATGCCTTTTTCAGCTAAATCAAGGTCTCCATTTGATGCTAAACACAAATCTTCAAGCATATCAGTAATTTTTCTTCCCTGATATCCAGTTTCAGAAAGAGATGTTGCATCTTCAATAACAACAGGAATTTTATATAATTTGGAAATTCTTTTTAATATTTCTGTTTTCCCTGTACCAGTAGAGCCACAAATTAAAATATTTTCTTTCAATTTAGCAATTAAGTCCATGTCCAAATCTGAATTAACGACTTTTTGATTTTTAAATAGCGCTGTAAGTATTTGCATTATTTGTTCATCCTGTGAAATTATTGTCTTTTTTATATGAGCATACATAGATGATATATCAATAGTATTCTCAAATATGTCTTCGATAAAATCCGATTGTATTTTATTATTCTTATCCATAAATGATATTAAATCTTCATCTGATAATTTTGATAATCTAATGCCATTACTTCTTAAATAATATTTTGCAATTGATTTAATTCTTTTTTTTCGAATTGCATCAAAATCTACAGAATTATCATTATATTCTATAGCACGATCAATGTCATCGGATAAAAAAACATATTCCCCTTCATTGGCATTTGAGTTGATAACATCTGCGTATATCCCAGCATTATTTCCACTTAATATATTACATATATTATCATATTGATTATTCATAAAACTAATACCAGCAACATAATCAATAAATTCAAAAATCTCATATTTTTTCTTTTTATACGTTACATATTTTTTCTTAAATAAATACCCTAATTCTAAGTGTGGCATAATTATCACCTCAATTTAGGACTATTATACCATATTATAAATAATAAAACTACTTATAATTAAAGTAGTTTTATTTTGACAAATCAAACTATTATATATTATTGCCAAATAACGTTTACTTTTGAATCATATTAAGCAAATTTATTTTAAACATGTCCTTTTCTGCATGCTGTTTTGAAACCATTACGCCTTTATAAGTCACAAGCTCAGAAGCATGTCCTTCGCTTAATATATCAATAGGTTCAAATTTATCTAACATAACAATTTTTTCTTTATGATAAACAATATAATATAGCCTAATATCTCCGTGAACCTTAGAAAACATAGCATCAGTTGGAAGTTTCAGCTCATAAGCAGACGTACCATTTGATTTATTTGTAGATATTAACTTACCCAAAAATTTTCCTTCCTTTAATGACGGATAATACTCAAAATACAATTTTTTATATGCTAACGTATTATATTTTTTTATTGAACGTTCTAGCTTTCTAAACTCATTTTCATTAGTATAATCAAATATGTATGTTTCTTTCATAGTTCACCTCCTATTACACTACTCTATTCTATATAAATAGTAACACATACAAAATACTTTGTCAAATAAAAATCAAGAAAAAAGTGTTAAAAGACACTTTTTTATACTTGTTTTACATTACCTGTTAATTTGTATCCTTGACCAATCAAATCAGCATCATGTTGACTATAACTCCAAACAATAGATACTTCTCCTTTTTTTGTTTCACAAGTTTTAAATCTATAATATGTTATATCGCCATATTGTGGAGTTTTAATTTCTTCATATACAGGAGTATATACTTTTTCCTGTTTTTCAACTACTCTATAATCATATACCGGAATTTCCTTTTTTTCATATACATTTATAGTTCTATAAACTGGAACTGTAACATTTTTTGTTACAACATCATATACTGTTTCCACTTTCCAAATTTCCCAAGTATACCTAGTTTCAGTTTCACAATTTGAACAAGAATCTGGTCTATTAACTGTCACGTTCTTATACTTAACAGTATCAGTACTTTTTGGAACTACAGTTCCTGAATCAATTCCATAGTATTTTTCCACTGTTCCAACAGCAACCTTTTCTGTAACCTGTTTTGTTGTACTACCTACAATTACATCTTTTGTTCCGACAACTACTAATTCAGTAGTATAACCTTTTATATACTTCTCAGTTACTTTTTTTGTAATAGTTTCAACTTTAGTCCCAGTCTTAACTTTAGAAGTCGTATATCCAATAATTTCTTTTTCAGTTTTAGTTTGTACTTTTATTTTGTCTGTTGCCTTCACTGGTTCTTTTTGCCAATTAGACCACGCAGTACAAGTAGTACCACCATTAGTTTCTTTTTTATACTCATACATATACTTCTTACTAACAGTGCTACATGATTGTACATATTCAGATTTACTTACGATATTGCCATTTGAATCATAATACTTACCATCGACAACCTCACAATAATGTTTGTTATCTGACGGAACGTTACATAATCTATTATAATCAGATTTACTTACAATATTGCCATTTGAATCATAATACTTACCATCGACAACTTTACAAGAATATTTGTTATCAGGATCCTGAGTATTATGTTCTTTTTCCTGCTCTTCTTGCTCTTTTTGTTTTTCTTCTTTTAAGGTAAGACTTGACGGTGTTGATACTTGTTTTTCACATATACCATTCGAACAATATGAATAACATCCCAAATAAACTATAATATAATCTTCTTGATCACCACAACTTAAATTAACTTTTAATCTGTATTCTTCTGTGTACTTAGTCATTTGTACATATGATTTTTCTGTGTCACAAGGATTTCCATCTTTATCCTTCATTTTAAGAACTAGATGTAAGTCATACATTTCTTTTAAAGTTAGTTTCTTACTTTCACCCACTTTTTGTGGCATTCTTTCATTAGTAAAATACCCGATAGCAGCATCTTTCATTCTCTCTACATTATTCGCAAATATTTCATCATATAAAACAGATAGTCTATCCAAATTATAAATTGTCTGACTATCATCTAATTTGCTATCTAAATAACTTTTAGTTGGGAATAACCAAAGCATTAAAAATATAAACAGTAACACTAATAAAAGAGTCAAAAAGAAACTCTTAAACGAAAATTTTTCTTTTCTATCATCGTACATCTATAATCCCCTCACTTTTTAATGTCATATATAATAACACTATTACAAAATTTTGTCAAGATAAATTAATATTAGAATAAAAAAAAGCACAATAACAATATATATTATGCATTTAATCGATATATATTTTTTAAATAATTAATATATTTTATAAAATCTATCATTTTAAATCTTCAAATAATGTTATTTTAGATTTCAAGAATTATCTTTTTCGTTCATAATTTGGACTCCACTACTTGTGCCAATTCTAGTAGCACCGGCAGTAACCATTTCTTCCAAAGTCTTATAATCTTTAATTCCTCCACTTGCTTTAATTTCAAGTAAATCATTTTTATATTTATTTATAAGTTCAATATCCTCAACTCTAGCACCATATTCACTAAATCCAGTTGAAGTTTTAACAAAGTTAACATACGTTTCATTACAAATTTGTGTCATTTTTATTATTTCATCACAAGTTAAAAGACAGGTTTCTATAATTACCTTTAAAATTTTACCATCAATAGCATCTCTAATTTCTTCTATTTCCTCTTTTATATAATCATAATCTCCATTTTTTAAAGCTGAAATATTTATAACCATGTCAATCTCGTCAGCACCATTTTCTACTGCATCTATCGCTTCATATACCTTCGTTTCTTTAGTCGATTCCCCACTCGGAAATCCAATTACTGTACAAACATCTACATTACTCCCTTTTAATAATTTTTTAGCTAAAGTTACATAGTATGGATATACACAAACGCTTTGAAACTTATATTTTATAGCTTCATTACATAATTTTTCTATATCTTTTAAAGTAGCTGTATTATTTAAATTAGTATGATCTATATATTTATTTAATTCCATGTTAACCTCCTAAATATAGTATATATGAGGGCCAAAAGTGAATTTACACAATACACCCTAATTAATAATACTAATCGTTTTTAATATTATAACATTTCACCAGACTGAAAAGCATTTTATTAATTTAACTTTTTTAGTTTCTATCAACCACAAATTTTCCATTAACATTAAAACAACTATTATTTTTTGATTTATTTAATTTTATAATATTTTGGTCATCATTATTATCTTATACACCTTTTTAATATTTTCCTTCTTATCATGATTCATATCAATAAAATTTAAATGAATTTGATATCCACTGTCTAAGCTAAACAAAAGTTCAACCTTACCAGGTTTAAAATTAATTGCACTAGTAGAAATTGATATATAAGGTATTATATGTATTTTTTTATAATAAACAGCTAATGTATCCCTATCAAATAATATAATTTTTTTATCCGTAAATACAGCATAATCTTTACTATTCTTATAGGACATTATTATTTTTTCATTATCTAATACATACTCTTTTGCATATTCTGGAAGTTCTTCTTCCTTAACTTCTGTTTTTAAATCAAAATATTTTGTTAATTCTTTAAATTTAATATATGACATTTTACCACCCAAGACAATTTTATCACAATATGAATAAAAATAAAAGAAAGTTTTAAAACTTTCTTAAATTTAACAAGCCTTTAATTCTTCATCATTATATGATTGTTGAACTTCATTTTGTATAGAACTGGTTAAAGAAGCAACATCATTGTTTGTTTGAATAACACTAAATTTTATCTCATTTCCAGCCTCATCCATCGCAGATACACTGTATGTTCCTTCGCCTAACCATCCCATATTGAATCTATCCCTATAACCGAATTGATCAATCTGTCCATCTCTGCTACCGTTGATATTTCTACCAAAAATAACATACTTATTAATATCTCTTGAATCTATACTTGTTCCTGACTTAAAAGTAATAGTTTCTCCATCATTTATTTTTTTACCATTAACTGACGCATTTGGAGCAACAATATCGTATTTAATTACATTAAAATCTGTATTATTCAATTTAGTTGTATTTTCTTTATTATTATAATTAACCCCATTTAAAGCATTATCATTAAGATTTATAACTTCAAATGACACAATTTCATCATTTTTAACATTATCGCCTGCTTTTACAATATAGTTAGCTTCATATACGAAATGAGTTTCGTTTGTTCCAGCAGTTGGTGAAAATTTAATTGTTTCGCCATTTATAGAAAGTGATGGCATAACCTCAAGTTCTTCAGCTATATCTATTACAACTTGAATTCTATCCCCAATTTTTGCAAGTGTATTATTACTTGTATTGTTGTTTCCAAATACCCTAGCCACAATACCATTAACAGTCATAGGTTTAGTATCAAGTGTAAATGATAATTCTGAAGTATTTCCAGCAAGATCTGTTGCTATTATTGTATATTCTCCATCACCTTGCCATACATCAAACCTTGCAAATTGCGTTCCGTCTTCTTTAGCTGTTGAAGGTCTTACATCATCTTTTCCATTTTTACGTATTATATAGCTAAATTCATTTGCGTCTTTTATATTTACTGTCTTATCATTTGTAAGTCCATTATTATATGTATCTAGTGTTATTACTGGAGCTGTTTTATCTAATATTATTTTTTCTAATCCTTTATTTATGTTAGAGTTATTTAATTCTTGACCTTTATTTCCAGCCAAATCACAGTAATCACTGATTGTGAACTGAATTTCTCCTTCTTCCATATCTTCAGTCATTACTACTTCACCAACATACTTATACCAATCTGCATCAAATTTTTTTCCGTCTTCTGTTTGTACTATCTTAGCTTCTACTCCATTTATTTTGATTATTGGTTCCTTAGATAAATGCTCATCTGTTACTACATACACCCAAACTCTATCTCCAACTTTTGCATAACCTTCAGTTTTTTGATCTATATTCATTATTCCTACGGAATTGTAACTTGGATTATTTCTATCAAGTATAAAATCAATTACATCAGTTATATTTCCAGCTTCATCAACTGATGTTACTTCATATTCTCCATCATCTAAATATCCAATTCCAAACCAAGTTGAGTAAGTTCCATCTGCATTTTCAGAAGCTGTATCTTCTCTTACTACTTTTCCATCCAATTTTACTATTGTTTTAAATGGATTTACATCTGTTGCATGTACTTGTGGATCTTGTGTATTAGAATATCCATTCTCATTTATCGTATCTACTACTAATGAAGGAGCTTTTCTGTCGACAACTAATACATTACCTTCCGTTACACTTGTAACATCATCTGACATATTTCCAGCTTCATCATATGCATCTGTTACTGTAAATGTAATTTTTTGACCATCTGTTAAAGTGTCAGGTAAAACTACTTCACCAACATATAGATAATATACATCCCTAGATTCATCTTCATTTTTATCATTTAAGAATACTTTTGCCTCAACTCCAGCAATTGTAATTTTAGGCTCACTAGCTAATTTTTCATTATAACGTACATAAACCCATACTGTTTTGCCTACATTTACACTCTTTTCATTACCAGTTCCTCCTAAAACTGACATTCTTGAGAATTCCGCTTTTGGAGCAGTTGTATCAACTGTTATAGTTACAGTAACGGTATTATAAGCATCATCTGTTGCAGTTATTGTGTAACTTCCATCTTTTGTGATACTATCAACAACATTTCCTTCGGAATCTTTAATGACAACTTGTGCTCCATTACCTTCTTCATCCTTTGCTTCAACTTTAACAAATTTGTTATATAATTTGCCATTTTCAACATTTAATTTTGGAGCAGTTGTATCATCAAGCAATCTAGCTAATTCTTCTAATGTTGAATTTAATTCGTCTTTTAAATTTTCATTAGTTAAATCAGTAACTTTTTTAACAATTTCTTTATTTTTTCTAAAATCTCTTGCGTTATCAAGTTCTGCCTTACTTTTAGCACTTTTTGTTTGATTTTTCAAACTTTCTACCAAGCCTTTAACATCTAATTCATCTTTTACTTCGTCTAACCTATTTTGAAGTTCATTCTTTTTAGATTGATCTTCAACTTTATCAACTAAGTCTTGTGCTTTTTTAACAGAATTTTCATCTATTTTTTCTTCAGCCTCTATAACTGCTCTTAATGCAAGTTCGTATGAATCATCTACAGTAGCGCCTCCAACACCTCCATTACTCTGTTCTTCATTTACAAATGTATTATGTACTAATCCTTCAACATTAACTCCGTGTGAATTAACATTATTAGAATTATCAGAATTTTCTACATTCGTATTAATATTAGTATTGTTTTTGGAACTATCTTCTCCATCTTTACTTTTATCAACATTTTCTTTTATACTTTCTCCACTACCTTGTTCTTTTATTTCCTCTTTTTTAGGATTTGCGAAAGTAAATATTGTAAGTCCAAGAAAAATAAATAAGATAATTGCAATTATATATTTTTTCTTATTTTCCATAAAAACCTCCTCTTGTGTTATTCAGTTCAAAACATACGACGAAAATACATTTCTTCTGAATTCAATAATATTATAAAACAATTGAAAAAATTTGTCTATAAAATTAATATTTTTTTTTACTTTTTTTACAAAATTTGTAATTCTTTTTATTAAACTTTTCACTTTACAATTTTTATTTTATTTAAGGGCCAAATTCTAAATCTAACCTTTCCAATTATATCAGACCGATCTATAAGTCCAACCGTTTTATCCCGACTATCTAAAGAATCACCTCTGTTATCTCCTAATACTAAATATTGATTACTTGGAATTTTATCATACCCTAAGTCCTTTATAGAAAAATCTTCTGTTATAACATCATCTAAATAATCTTCTAAATATAAATTACCATCTATATATAACATATTATTTTTGTATTCGATATATTCTCCCGGCAAACCTATAATTCTTTTAATAAGATATTTAGTATCTGCATAGTATAACGATACAACATCACCTCTTTTTATATTGGTAAATTTATAACTTATCTTATCTAAAATAAGAATATCATTATTTTTCAAGTTAGGTGACATTGATGGCCCAACAACTTGTTGAAGTCCTATTATATATATAGCTATAAAAAGAATAACTATTATCAAAAGTACATATTTAAAAAAATCTTTAAAAAATTCCTTTATACCTAACCAATCCATAATACCTCCTTCTATATAATTTTAACACATTTATCTTTCTAACAAATATTTAGTATAAAAAATATTTAATATTAATGTATAAAAGTGTAAAGAAAAAGAAGATTATTTATCTTCCTCGCTTTTTATTATTTCTTTACCTTTATAAGTTCCACAAGCTAAACATACCCTATGTGGTCTTATCTCAGCCCCACATTTTGGACATTTAGTTGTTGAATTTTCACTTATTTTATAATGTGTTCTTCTTTTTCTACCTCTAGTATTACTAACTTTTCTAAATGGTACTGCCATTTATTTCACCTCACTATCATCTATATAATTCATAAGTTCGCTAAGTGGATTTGTTTTTTCTTCATTTGTTGTAAATGACCATCCATCTCCACACATATCAATATTTTTAGCATCCTCACTTACAACACGTGTTGGAACTTCCATCAATATATTTTCCCATATTATTGGAAAAATATCAATAGTATTTTTAAAATTTATTTGTTTTTCTCCCATTTCTCCAAATAAACTTTCAATTTCATCATCTATGTTTATACTAAATAAATGTTCTACTGGTTTCAATGTTATTGCACAAGGAAGAACCATTACTCCTTCAACATTGCAATCAAGTTCAATATTTCCCATGCTATTTTTAAATATTTCACCTTGTATTTTAATATTATCAAGCTGCAGAATATCAGTTCCGCTAATTTGATCTTTAGTAAAAGAATAAATTATATCAATGGGTATACTTGAAACAATATTATTATTTAACCTTATAATATCAAAATTCATATAATCTCCTCTTTTTAACTATATCATTATATAGTTATTTTTTACAAAAATCAACATATTTGTTATTTTTTTTTGTAAAATATGTTATATTATTGGTGGTGACATTATGAATATTGGTATAATTTGTGAATATAATCCATTCCACTATGGACATTTATATCATTTAAAAATGATTAAAAAGTTGTATCCCGATTCTAATATAACTTTGATTCTTACTGGATGGATATGTCAACGCGGAGAATTAAGTTTAATAGATAAATTTAAAAAGACAAAAATCGCCTTGGAAAGTGGAGCAGATCTTGTAGTTGAATTACCATTTAAATATATTCAAAGTGCAGACATATTTGCTAAAGGAGTAATAGAAATACTAAATAAGTTAAAATGTGATACCATAGTTTTTGGCAGTGAATCAAATGATATTAATCTACTAATCAAACTAGCAAATATACAATTAAACGAAGAAAAATATAATAAACTCGTAAAAAATTTTATAAATGAAGGTATTAATTACCCTACTGCAGTTTGTAAAACATTTAAAATTTTATGTGGAAAATCGATATCATCACCTAATGATTTACTTGGACTAAGTTATGTTAAAGAAATTATAAAAAATAACTATAATATTACTCCCGTAACTATTAAAAGAAATAGTAATTTTAACTCTAAAAAAATAGAGGGAAAAATCACCAGCGCAAGGAGTATTAGAGAACTTCTTAAAAATGGCAAAAATGTAAAGAAATATGTTCCTAAAGAATCATTACAATTTCTAAATAAAAATGATATAGTTTTTTTGGATGACTATTTTGATCTTTTAAAATATAAAATAATTAGTGAAACTAATCTTACTATATACCAGGGAGTAGATGAAAGCATTCAAAATAGAATAAAAAAATATATAAATAAATCCAAAACTTTAGAAGAATTATTAAGTCTAATAAAAACAAAAAGATATACGTATAATAGACTTAAAAGAACACTTACATTCATACTATTTTCAATAACAAAACTTGATGTATCAAATTTAAAGCTTGAATATATAAGAGTATTAGGTTTTGATAAAGTTGGTATGAATAGATTGAAAAAAATAAAAAAAGATATAGATGTTAAAATACTTACTAATTATGACGACAACTACTTAAATAAAGATTTACAAATTAACAATATTGTTGCCCTAAATAGAAAAATAAATAATAAAACATCTTTTATAGAAAAAGAATATAAAGAAAAACCTATTATGAAATAATTTTTTATAATAGGTCATTTTTTATTACTATAACAAAGTAATGTATTTTTTAAAAACATTGAAACTGTTAGTGGAACTATAGAGTCTAATGCCTTGATAACTATAGAGTTCTTTTCTAATACTTTGCTATCTATATCATCTAAAATTTTTCCTTTTTCAATACAACATCCCACTCCGATTACAATAGCATTTTCTTTAACCATATCTTCTGTTATTATATTTTTTACACCGGTTGCTGAAATAACTATATCAGCATTAAGAGTATGTCTTTTTATATCTAAGGTATTTGAATGACAGATTGTAACAGTCGCACCTTCATTCAATAAAACACTAATTAATGGTCTGCCTACAGTTTTACCCTTACCAACAATGACAACATCCTTACCTTTTAATTCGATGTTATTTTCTTTTAGTAAAGTCAATATAGATAAAACAGCACTTGGAATAATTGTTTTTCTTCCACTTAAGAGTCTACCTATATTTATATCAGTAAGTCCATCCACGTCCTTACTATTTATAATAGTATTTAACAATCTTTTTTCATTATATTTCTCTGGTAACGGTAATTTGATCATTATTCCATTTACATAATCATCATTATTTAATTCTTTTATTTTATTTATTATTGTAAGTTCTGAAGTCCCGTCTTCAAATTTATAATATCTGAAATAAATTCCTACTCTATTACAAGCATCTTCTTTTAATTTAATAAAAGTCTCACTTAATTCATTATCTCCTACTTGAATAACCGCCACTGAAGGCCTTATTATACAACCTTTTATGCATTGTTTTACTTCTTCCTCTATAGTTATACTAGTTTCTTTTCCATCTATTACGTTATTCATATTATCATCTCCATAAATATATCATTACCCTTGTATCTTAATTATAACAAACGCATAACCATACTTGTCAATAATTATAAATATATTTATGAAAACTTTACATATTTAATGTAAATAAAATTATTTTAAGAATGTCAATTCATTATAGCAAACATCAAAATATTTAATAAATTCATCAAGTTCATTTATTGTCGTTAAATGTGATAAACTTATTCTAATACTCGATTTTGCACTTTGTTCATTTTTAGTAACTTCATACACCGCTTCTGATTTAGCATTGGATGAAGAACAAGCACTCTTAGTCGATATGTATATATTGTATTTTTCTAAAGCGTGTAACATAGTTTCTGGTTTTACCCCTATTATACTTATATTAAGTATATGGGGAATTGATTTATCATTACTATTTATTCGTACTTTATCATATTTATCTAATTTTTCTTTTAAATATTTATTTAATTTATGAACATATTTTTCTTTTTGTGTTATATTTTCATATGAAAGTCTAAGTGCTTTAGAAAGTGATACAATTAAAGGTAAAGCAGGCGTTCCACTTCTATAAATACTAGTACTTTTTCCTCCATGTATTAATGGAATAATATCAATTTTTTCCTTTTTGATTAAACATCCTATACCTTTGATTCCGTAAAATTTGTGTGCTGAAAAGCTAGCTAAATCGACTTTACATAAATCTATATCTATTTTTCCTATAGCTTGTGTCACATCACAGTGAAAAAAGCACTTTTTGTAGTTACTAACAATATTACCAATTTCTTCTATAGGTTGGAGTATGCCAACTTCACTATTTACAGCACATACTGATACAAGAATTGTTTTATCTGTAATTAATTCTTGTAAATTTTCCAAATCTACTTGCCCATTTTTATCTAATTTTACATAATCAACAGTATATCCCAATTCTTTCAAATAATTTATAGGCATAGAAACAGATGAATGTTCTAATTTTGTAGTTATTATATGATTGCCTCTATTTTTATATTTTTCACAAATCCCTTTTATAGCCATATTATTTGATTCTGAAGCACCACTTGTATATATTATTTCATTCTCATTTACATTCAAAAGACTTGCTATTTGTTTTGTTGCAAGTTCAATTATTTTTTTTGATTCAACACCTAACAAATGTAATGAATTTGGATTACCGATAAACTTTTTTGAACATTTTATAAAAGTATCAAGTACTTCATCATTTACTTTTGTGGTAGCACTATAATCTAAATAAATCATAAAATCACCTAAGTTCTAATAAATAAATTATATCAATAGTTTATATGACTGTAAATATATTTATAAAAAATTTATAATAAAAATTCTACGTTATATGTTATTTTATTATCTAAAAAAAAAGAGGCAACCTCTTTTTAATACAAACAAGAGCCTATTATGATAGCAAGTAAAATATATAAAACTATTATTATTACAAAACCGCTATTATTTCTACAGCATCCTGTTTGTGTATTATTATTTTCACAGCAAGAATTATTTGTACTCATTCTACACCTCCTAAATATATGCACCAAGTATGATTATTAAAAGAATAAATAATACTAAAACAATAGCTGCTCCAGATACACCAGAATTACAACACATATAATCTTTCCTCCTTTTTTATCATTTCACAGTATTTTATGAATTTTTTATAAATATGTGAGCATTTATGTTGAAATTTAAGCTTTTATTTGTTAAAATAGTAAGTGTATGATGAATACACATCGTATTTATATAGAAAGGAGAGGCTAAAATGCCAAAGAAATCATCAGAAAAGAATAATAAGGATAAAAATAAAAAAACGACTAAATCTACAGTTTCTAAAAATAACAACGCAAAAAAAGTTGAAGTGAAAAAGAATGAAACAAAAAAAGAAGAAATTGCTGAGAAAGTTGTAAAAAAAGAAAGGAAAAGAAAAGGAAAAATAAAAGAATGTATAGTTAAATATACACAAGATACACCATTTTTTATAGCTGTATGTATAATAATTTTACTTATTGGAATTTTACTTTTAGTTCTTAGTACAAAAAGAGTTCCAAAAACTACTAAAGGTGAGGAAATTATTGCTACTTTGAATGGTAAAACCATTACTGCAAATGAATTATATGAAAATTTAAAAGAATCATATGGAACAAATTCATTAGTTGATTTAATAGATACTTATATTGCTGACAAAGAAGTTTCAATAACGAAAGATGACGAAGATTATGTTGACGAGGTTGTAAATTACTATAAAGATTATGCTGAATATTATGGAGTAGATCTAGAGACATTCTTAAAAAATTATGTAGGATTAACAGGAATTACTACAGAAGATGAATTTAGGAATTATGTTCTTGAAGATTACAAAAAAACTTTAGCTGTTAAAAAATTTGTAGGAGATAATGCAGATGAAAAAGACTTAAAGAACTATTACAAAGATAACTACTCTGACAAATTAACAGTTAAACATATTTTAATTGAAGTTGATTCTGAAGCTGAAGACACTGAAAAAGCCGAAAAAGAAGCCTATAATAAAGCAGCTGACTTAATTAAAACACTAGAAAAAACTAGTAAAGACAAGTTAGAAGATAAATTTGATGAATTAGCAAAAGAAAATTCGGATGATGCTGCAACTTACTCAAAGGGTGGATTGATTGAAGACTTCTCTAAATCAGATGTTTTATCAGAATTCTTTGAGGCATCAAATAAATTAAAAGATGGAGAATATACAAAAGAACCTGTTAAAACTTCTTATGGATATCATATAATTTTAAAAATAGGTTCAAAACCTGTTGAAAAATATGACGACATTAAAGAAGAGGTAAAACTTGCTTATGCTGAAAAATTATTATCTGAAGATACAACTTTACAAGTATCTAAATGGGATGAGTTAAGAAAACAGTATAAATTATCTATAAAAGATGACGCTATAAAGGCTTCATATAAAGCAACTATTAAGAATGCAACTAATAAGAATGACGAAGACGATAAACAAACTGATGAACAAGAAACAGAAGATAAATAATCTTCTTAAAGTTCAAAAGTTTTTGTAAAAAAATTTTATATGATTAGAAGTAAGAATTAACTTACTTCTTTTTATTATACAAATCAGTAAAAATTTTTAAATATAAATGTATTTTTTACATCAAAGATTTAACATATAATGACTTATAAATATTTTATTAAACATCTGTTTACATATCTAATTTTTAAGTTCTTCATTTAATAAATTATTTATATCGTCAACATCAAACCCCTTCAGTGTCAACTTATTCATTAGTTTATTTCTCAAAATATCTTCACTATATTTTATTTTTAATTTATTATATAATTTATAAAATTCATTTTTTATTATTTCATCATTTTTTATCATATTTTTATCAATTAATTGCAAAATAGTATCCTTAGGATATCCTAAATTTATCATTTCATTTAAAATTTTTTGTTTTAAATATTTCTGAGAATAATGACGATTATTATTTATTTTTTTTACTATTATTTTTTCTAACCGATTATAAAAAAAATCATTATCAATATTATTTAACTCATTTTCAATAATATCATTTGATATTTCATGTGCAAGCAAATCAGTTTTTATCTTATTAATACCAATTCTACTTAAATAAAGTTTATCATTTATATAAGATTTACAAAACTCTATATCATTTATTAAATTTAAAGATTCTAATCTATCAATTATTTTATTCTTAAACTTACTGGATACATTATTTTTATCTAAATATAATAAAACCTCTTTTTTACTTCTTCTTTTTTTTAACACATATTTAAGTGATTTATCATATGCACTATAATAAGCAGTATCTGATAATATTTTATTATAAATATCATTCGATATGTTTTTTTTATTTAGTAAATTATTATTGATTATAACATCATCATACGTATCTACTGAAATATCATCGAAAACTATTTTATATTTATTATTTTTAATTTTAATTATTTTTTTTATAATCATGTAATATCACCATCATAATAATAGCACAAACAAATGTTTTAGTCAATAAAAAGTAATATCAAACGTTAATTCGATATTACTTTTTTCCTAATAATTAATATCCTCTTTATTATTTTTCATATCAATTGTAGCCTCGTTTACTGCATCATCCACTGTTTTAATAGCATCAGTTATTATACTATATCCACTTGCTGCACCAAACCCATGAGACAAGCCTTTTAATTCTTTATTCAACTTTCTTAAATATGATATTATTTGTTTCTCATTATAACCAACCAAATAAATTAAAAACTCATTACCATCAGTACGTATAATTTCACTATTGTGTAACTGATGTTGAATCAATATATTTGCTGCCTCAGTTATTACTTTATCCCCCTCTTCTCTTCCATAATTATCATTAATATAAGAAATATTATTTAAATCTATTATAATTATTGATTGAGGATACACCTCAGAGTCATCCCATTTTTCAATTTGACTATTAAGATATGCCCTATTTTTTAAAGAGGTCAATTGATCTATGTATTTTATCTTATCTTCCTTTGAAAGTTTAATCTTTTTACTTTTCTTTATTGTCTTTATCATTGTTCTAATGTGACTAGAAAAATCTATTACTAAGTAAAAACACAATATTATTATTATTAAAACCAAAATAAGAACTATGTTAGTATTTTCATATGCTATAGAACTATAGTTAGTAGTTAATAATTTATTCATAGAAGTATAAGATAAGTAAAAATTAAATAAATCCTTAAAAATAGCATTTTCATTATTATTATCAATAACATAATTGTATTGCCCAGGTATATTTAATAGACAATTTATTTTACTATCCTTTAAGGCTGATGATTTGTAATAATTATAGTTTTCTAATTCTATTATAGAAACATCATTTGTACTAAAATCTTTCATCAAGTCATCCATATTATTATAAGATTTAAATTTTACATTATTATCAATTAAGTATTTTTCTAAAAAAGAATCTTTAATAATTAGGACTTCTTTACCTATTAACGAATTAATATCATCTATTATATAATTGTTATTTATTCCTGAAACAATAGCCAAATTTTTATCAAACACTCCAACAGTATTATATGTTTCGTTGTTATAATCAGAACTATCAGAAATATTTAAAACAAAATCTACTTTATGTTCATTAAAATCTTTTAATAATTTGCTAATACTATTATATCTAGTATAAGTTATAGATAATGAAGAAAATTTATTAAAATCTTTTAAAATAATCTCACTCAAACCTGAAATTTTATTGTTTTTAAGGTTATTATATATCCCATAATCTATGAATCCATAAACATAATTTTTACTTCTCAAATTTTTTTGATCAATATCACTTATATTTTTGAATTTAAAATAACTATCCAATAAATTTGTGTTGTATGAATTATTATAATTTTCTTCTTTCCATATGTTAAAATTTTTATATAATATACTATTTAATATTGGATCATTATCTATTGATAAAACAAAATATTTTCTTAAATTATTGAATTGAAAAGAAACATTATAATTATTTTCTATCAATTCTTTTGTAAATACTGTTTTTAATACAATTATTCCATCAACAGTAGTATCACTAATTTCTTGATCTAAGTTCGTCTTAGAATTTAACAAACTAGATTTAAGTTCAGAATATGTTTGATATTCTATAAATTGTATATTTTTGTTATTAAAATATGGCGATAATTTATCAACATCCGAAGACAATACTCCTATTTTCAAATTATCTATATCTTCTATTTTTGAATATTTAATATTATTATTCATAACTAAAATTAAATTATCTTCCAATAAAACTATATCATCATCTGAAACCTTATCTACTATATTGACTTTATGTGAATACTCCGATACGTCATCTACTTTATAATTTACCACATTAAATTCTAACGATAACTTTTCAGATACATAGTTAAGATAATCATAAATTATTCCCGAACCATCATAACTTAAAATTGGCATATCATTGGTTAAAGCAATGTCTATTACATCATACTTGTTAGAATCTATCCATTTATTTTCATCCAATGTCAATGAATTTTCTCTTTTTGAACTCAAAAAATGATAAGATATAGCAATTATAACACCTATTAGTAAGATCGTTATTAACACTATAATTTTTTTCTTATTCTTTTTCATAACTCACCTATTACCATGCAAATTCCGAACTAGTTTTATGCTTGTACCCTATTTGTGGATATACCGTACTTTCTGAATTTAAACTTTCTACAAATATTTCAATATCATAAAATTTTAAATTATCCTCACTAAAATCTGTTAGTACTTCATTACTAATAGTCTTTACTTTATCAAATTCAATATCATCTTTCAATCTAACAAATATCTTTACTATTTTAGTTTTAGGATTTGTATTAACATCTACGCTGTCAATATTTTCTAATTCATTCAATTTTCCTTTTACAGATTCCATCTCATCTTTAGTTATAATATGACTAGATATGCCTTCTAATCTATTACTTCCTGATCCAGAAAATAAATTATTATATATCAAAACAAATAGCAAAATTACAACAATAGCAATAATAGAAAATATAATAATTTTTATAGTCTTAGAATTATCTTTTCCCTTTTTCATTATATCACCTCGTTAACAAACAAAGAAGAATTATTTTTCTTCTTGTTCCAGTTTATTCAAAACTTCTTTAGTAACTAATATAGCTTTCTCTTTTAACACAGACGCTGTCTTCTCTAACATAGGTGTACCTTTTTCTATCACATATTCAACTAGTTCTTCTGATTTAGCTTTAATTGATTCAGCCTTCTTTTTAGCTATCTTTAAAACTTTTTCTTTATCTAAATCAGAAAGCTCAAACATTATATCATCAATTTTGTTTTTTATATTTTGTTTAACCTCTTCTGAATCAATATTTTTTACTTTATCAGTTAAATCATTTATTGATCTTTTTAATTGTTCTCTATTCTCTTTACCATTTTTTTTAGTAAGTAACATTCCAAGTCCAGCTCCTATTCCGGCACCTAACAAAAATTTACCGAATCCTTTTTTATTTTTACTCATCTAAATCATTTCCTTTCCTTTTTTTTAATAAGCCATTAATAAAATTAGAAATTGCAGTTATTATTTTATCACTAATAGAACAAGCATAATCAGTCGTCCTGTCTATTATATCGAAAACACCATTAACTTTATTCATTTTTGTATTTACATCGTCTATTACAATATCTACTTTTTTTAATGTCTTAATTAATTTTATTCCTAAAACTATTAAAATTATTAATAAAACTATTAAAATTAGGTAGATTGTAACTAATAAGAAATCATTTAAATTTATAACCATTATTCATCCTCTCCTTTTTTATATAAAGTCGAATCTATAAATCCTAATAAATCTTCATCATCTATATTAGTGTCTTCATTTTTACTAGATTTTTTTTCTTGATCAGAATACTTTTCTTTTTTTATTAATAACTCATCCAATTCTTTACTTATATCATCAGTTAAATCTGAAAGTACATCTGAATCCACTTCTGTAACTTGTTCTTCTTCTTTTGATTCATCTCGCTTAAACAATATTGAATTACTTCCAAACAAAGTATTTTCAAGTTCGTCTTCAAGTGTTCCATATGCTTTATTTCTAATAGAATCTATAGATGGTTCACCATTTTGATCAATGTTTTTTGACTCAACCTTTCTTGATACTATATCCTCTTTATGATAATTTTTATCGAGAACTCCGTACACAGGAGAGATTATTGGAGTAGGTTTAAAAATTTTCTTCTCCTCAGTAGGCTTTTCGACAGCATGTTTTATTCCATAAATTTCTTTTCTCTTTTCTATCGGTTCTGTTTTTTTCTCCATGTTTTGAGCAAAATTCAAATCATTAAAATCATTATCATCAAAAAATACAGGCTTACTTTTCTCTTCTTCTTTAGGCATTTTAAAACTAATTATATCACTTTCAAATTCATTATCATCATCCTTTTTTGCATTAGGAGATTCAATTGAAACATGAGTCACTTCTTTTTTTATTTGTTCAACTTTTACATCATCATCTTCAACTTCTTCTGTAAACATATTTTTTACCTTATCAAAAAATCCCATAATTTCACCTATTCCTCTTCCATTTAATTTTGTGTCTCTAACTTAAACTTCTCACTATTATCTTTTGAATTATAATTATTATACTTTCCAGTTTTGTTAGTAAAATAATCTTCTTCTAACATTAATTCAACAATGTTATGATTATATTTAATAGTTGATAAAATATAAGACGCATTTAAAATTGTATCATTTAAATTTTCCTTTTTTACAACAGTTTCTATTTTTGCATAGTTATAGAAAAAATCTACATAATATAAACCATTTTCCTCAATTACCTCTAAATAGCCCGGATACTTAAATCCTTCTGATTGGGATAATACCTTAGAATAATAAGCATCTTTATTTACTTTATAATCATCTTCAACATTGTAATAATAACTAATCGCATCGACATATAAATAATAATATGTACCGTTACAGTACAAAATATCATTCAAATCGTCACTATCTATATAAGTAACCCCACCTGGTAAATAATATTTATATCCTTTACCAAATTGATTAAAAAGTTTATTATCTTTAGTTAAAATTACATTTAATATATTATCAATGTTATCAGTATCTATTCTAACAACTGAGCAACCAGTAATAAGAAAAATCGTTATCAAAAATAATATAATTTTTTTCATGATACACCCTTCCACCATTATTATATCAAATATTTATATAATTTTCTATACCTTATATTTTTTATTACAACCTCTATGTAAATAAACGTAAAATTTATAAGGTTATTTTTTTACAACAATCTTATATATAGGTAATCCCATACTATGAAATTTTGTTTCATATTCTGTTGGAACATTGTTGTCTATATGGTCTTCATATAAATTTAAACTTATTTCATCAATTTTATAATTATGATTAACAAATGACATAATGGAAAATTCAAAGAACTTTCTATTATCTGTTTTCATTATAATAGTATTACTCTCTTTAAACAAATTATCATATTTTGTTAAAAACAATTCACTTGTCAATCGTCTATCTTTATGCCTATTTTTGGGCCAAGGATCTGAAAAATTTAAATATATTACATCAATTTCTCTTATAAATACATCTTCTATTTGTGTGGCATCCATACTTATTATTTTTAAATTTGGCATTTCATCTTTTATTTTATCTAACGCTTTCAAAAGTACACTATTATATTTCTCTATTCCAATAAAATTTATATTTGGATTTGCTTTCGCCATTTCAATTATAAAAGATCCTTTTCCCATTCCAATTTCTACATGTATAGGATTTGAATTTTTAAATAAAGAATTATATTTACCTTTATACTTTTTGTAATCTTTTATTACGTACGGAGAACTTAATACTATATCATCAGCTCCAGCTATATTTCTAAGTCTCATCAAACCACCTAGTTTATTATATCATATTTTGTGAATATAATAAACAATATGCATATAATTAATTGTAGGAGGTAATATGAAAGATAAAAGAAATTGTGGAAGCAATATAAGTTATCCTGTATACCAGCAACCTATGATGGTTCCACCGATGGGTTATCCAATGGGCTATCCAGGGGCTTTTCAAACAAGTATACCTACTAACGGAGTTAGTAGTAATACGATAGAACAACAATTAAACAATATTGAACAACAAATTAATTTGTTGGATCAAAGAATTAGTAGATTAGAAAATTTTAACAATAATAATTCTAACAAATATACTGATTCTAATTATTATATGGTTTAAAATTTAAATATTTCTTTTTGTATATAATTTTACAACGGTATCATTATAATACTGAAAGGAGATTTTATGAACATAGATATTAGAAAAAGTATAATAAAAAATTTCAAAAATAGTTCATTAAATGATATGGAAAATTCTATTGATAATTCTATTGCAGACAATGAAGAAATTACCCTTCCAGGGTTGGGAGTATTTTTTGAACTTTTATGGAAAAATTCTGATAAAGAAAACAAAAACTATATATTAGAAACAATAAAAAAGGGGCTTGAATAGTCCCTTTAAAATTGTATTTTTTCATTTATATATTCTTCTAACTTATCAATATCTAGAGTAATTTGGGACATTGTATCCCTGTTTCTTATGGTAACAGTACCGTTATTAATAGTTTCATCATCTACTGTTATACAAAATGGTGTTCCTATTACATCTTCTCTTCTATAACGTTTACCAATATTCCCAGCTTCATCATATGTTGTCATAAATTTCTTTGATAGTTTATTATATAACTCAAGAGCTTTTTCTCTATGAAGTTTTTTAACCAGTGGAAGTACCGCTACTTTAAATGGAGACAAAAATGGATGTAAACTCAAAACTTCTCTAATTGTACCATCATCAAGAATATCTTCATGATAAGCATCACACAATAATGTTAAAACTAATCTTTCAACGCCTAGTGATGGTTCTATTACATATGGAATATATTTCTCATTTATTTCAGGATCTAAATAACTCATATTAACACCTGAAAATTTTTGATGTTGAGTTAAATCATAATCCGTTCGACTTGCGATACCCCATAATTCACCCCAACCAAACGGGAACTTATACTCAATATCAGTTGTAGCATTACTATAAAAGCATAATTCTTCTTTAGAGTGATCTCTCAATCTTAAATTTGATTCATTTATTCCTAATGATAGTAAGAATTTTTTGCAATAATCTTTATAATATTTAAACCATTCTAACTCAGTACCCGGCTTGCAAAAGAATTCCAACTCCATTTGTTCAAACTCCCTAACTCTAAATATAAAATTACCGGGAGTAATTTCATTTCTAAAACTTTTACCAATTTGTCCTATACCAAAAGGTAGTTTAAGTCTCAAACTTCTTTGAACGTTTAAATAATTAGTAAATATTCCTTGAGCTGTTTCAGGCCTTAAATATATTGTATTTTTTGAATCTTCAGTTACCCCTTGGAATGTTTTAAACATAAGATTAAACTGTCTTATATCAGTAAAATCACTTTTGCCACATTTTGGACATACTATATTGTGTGTTCTTATATATTTGATTAATTCATCATTACTCATGCCACCTGCGTCTTCGATTCCATTTTCTTCTACCAATTTATCAGCTCTATGACGGGTTTTACATGATTTACAATCTATAAGAGGATCAGAAAAAGTAGACAAATGACCTGAAGCCTCCCACACTTTAGGATTCATAAGAATTGCACTATCCAGTCCAACATTATTTGGATCTTCTTGTATAAATTTTTTGTTCCAAGCCTTTTTTACGTTGTTTTTCAATTCAACTCCAAGAGGCCCATAATCCCAAGTATTAGCGAGTCCATCATATATTTCACTTCCCTGAAATATAAAACCATATTGTTTACATAAATTAACTATTTTATCCATCGTCAAATTTTCCATAATATTCCTCCTTTAAATAAAAAACTCCTAGATATGTAAGGACGCATAAATCGTGGTTCCACCTTACTTATTCTAGAAGAACATCTCATTTTTATATTGCTCTTGGTTTCCAAGCCAGTCATCGCATTTGACACTCAATTGAATTATATTATAAACTAATAAAATATATATGTCAATTATTTATTGACATACAGCCTCACCAGGCTTCGAACCCTCAACATATGTTTTATCAAGTAATTCACATGAAGATTTAGTCATTGCATCCTGTAAATATCCGCCTAATAACTTAACTAAACTTACAACTATAACACTTATTACTGCAATTATAAGTAAATACTCAACTAAAGCTTGTCCCTTTTTGTCCAATTTGACCATACCCATATAAGTAGCCTCCATTACTATACATAATTTTATAACTTTTTTGTTTTTTTGTCAATAACATGATATAATTTATAAAGGTGATCGTATGAAAATTACTGATGGTAACACTACTATAATTATTAAAATATGTCGTAACATATTTGACCGATTCAAAGGCCTAATGTTTAAAAAGAATATCAGTTATGGTCTATGTTTTCCAAAATGTAACTCTATCCATACTTTTTTCATGTCTAAACCTATCGATGTTATCATGACAGATAAGGAATATAAAGTATTATTTATATATAAAAATTTCAAACCTTGGAGAATAATTTTACCTAAAAAAAATGTTTATTATACATTTGAATTACCAATAAATTCAATTGACATAAAAACAAATGAAAAAATAGAATTTAAATAATATAAAAATAAAACTGATATTTAAATATTTATCAGTTTTTTATTTTTATAAAAAATAGGATAACTATACAATATTATTTAATAATTATCATGTACATTTCATGTTTTTTGTAAGTATTCTTGCCATAACTATACCTGAACAAGAAGCCATCATAAGACCAGTTGTTAGTCCTCCACCATCTCCTATTGAATATAATCCCTCTATATTGGTTTGAAGATTTTTATCTAGCACTATTTCATTGCTATAAAACTTTATTTCTGGACCATATAATAAATTGTCTGGATCAGCAAATCCCTCAACAACTTTATCCACGTTTCTGATAAACTGTAATATATCTGTCATAGTTCTATAACCTAATCCATAAGTTAAGTCTCCTGGAATAGCACTCTTTAATGTAGGTTTTACAGAGTTGTTTTTCAAATCATTAGGCCAAGTTCTTTTTCCTCTATATATGTCTCCAAGTCTTTGAACCATTATTGAATTTCCACCTAATCTATTTAAATTTTGGGCGACGTTTTCTCCATATTCAATAGGTTTATCAAATGGATAAGTAAAATTATGAGATACTAATATAGCTAAGTTAGTATTAGCACTTTTTTTATTTTTGTATGAATGTCCATTAACAAGTGTAAGGCTATTATCATAAACCTCTGATGAAACAAAACCACCTGGATTTTGACAAAACGTTCTAACCTTATCTCCATATGGATATGGGGTTCCAATAAACTTTCCTTCATACATATATTTATTTATTTTCGACATAACTTTATTAGGTAATTCATACCTTATTCCAATATCTATACTACCAATTTTAGTAGTTATATTGTATTTTTTACACATGTTACTTAACCATGATGCGCCTTTTCTACCAACTGCAAGTACAACTTTACTAGACATAAGATCATAATATGTATTTTCTTTAATGTTGTGTAACTTCACGCCACTTACAATACCATCATTTATTATTAAATCAATAACCTCTGTTTCAAATAACATATTTATTTTATGTTCTTTTAAATAATTTTCTAATTTTTCATATAATACATGGGCTTTTTCAGTACCCAAATGTCTAATAGGATAAGAAATTAAATTCAAACCTTCCTTGCACGCTTTATCTTGAATTTTTTTTATTTTATCTCTATATTCTAGACCATACAATTTTTCATCTGCGCCAAATTTCAAATATACACTGTCAGTATAAACTAATAAATCATATATTTCCTGTTCATTAAAATATTTCCTAAAATACTCTGCTCCGTTTCCTCCAAGATAAAAACTACCATCTTTATTTCCTGATGATAAATGATATGAATTCAATTTACCATCTGAAAATGCTCCAGCGCCACTAAATCCACAAGTAATATTGCAATGGGGTTTACATTTTGCACATTTACCAATTTTTTCGATAGGACAAAACCTTTCTTGTACAGGTTTACCTTGATCAATTAATAATATATTTTTATAATTATTTAATTGTATTAATTCATATGCAAGAAATACTGCACTTGGACCCATACCTACCACTATTAAATCATAATTCATAATTCCTCCTATTCGATAAAATAATATAATTTTATTATGAACAACCCCAAAATACAATTATTATTACTGTATCACACTAATTCATTATAATTTTGCACTAATAATGCACATTATTACTAATCTATATTTTTAAATATTTTTTTACTGCTCTTGCACTTCCAAACATACCAACAATCATTCCAATAGATAATAATAGTATAGAAATATAATATACAAATGGAGTTGGTCCAATTAATTTTATAAAATCTGAAAATATTTTTCCATCAAAATGATTATATAATGTAGTATAACCATAAATAGTTAATATAATAGGCAAAATTGAACCAAACATTCCCAAAATTAATCCTTCAAATATGAAAGGCAATTTTATATTTATATTACTTGCTCCAACAAGCCTCATAATTTCTATTTCTCTTTTTCTTGACATTATAGTTATCTTAATAGTATTAGCAATTAAAAATGCCGTAACAATTATTAAAGCGACTACAATAGCTATAGTACCTTTTCTAATTGTATCAAATACAGTAACCAATTGTTCTACCATTCCTTCGCCATATTTAACAACGTCTATATTGTCGATCTTTTTTAATTCTTCAGCTGTTTTGTGAATAAGATTTATATCCGTAACCTTTATTTGATAAGTATCTTGTATAGGACTTTCCTCTCTTGTCCAATTAGACATAATACTTCTAAAAGTTTCTGAAGATGACATCATATCTTTTGATATATCCATTTTATCTTTAAATTCAACATTTCGCTTATCAATATTATCTAATACAATAATCTGATCATATACATCATCTATTTCTTCCTTAGTTATGTCTACATCTAAAAATGCGACTATTGTAACATCTTTTTCTACTATTTTTGTGAAATTATTAACATTTAATGATAAAATTATTGAAACAGCAACAACTATTAAAGTTATAGTAATACAAGAAATTGAAGCCAAAGATAACGAGAAATTTCTAAATACACTTTTTAATGAATCACGTATATTTCTATTTAATATTCTAAATGCTTTCATTCTTATATTCTCCTTCTTTATAATCTTTAACTATTCTACCTGAATCAAGCAGTACAACTCTTTTTTTCATTTTCTCAACTATATCTATATCATGTGTAACCATGATTATAGTGGTTCCAAGATCATTTATTGCTTGTAAAACTTCCATTATTTCTAAACTAGTTTTTGGATCAAGATTTCCTGTTGGTTCATCGCAAATGAGTATTTTTGGACCATTTACTATTGCACGTGCAATAGCAACTCTTTGCTGCTCACCTCCTGATAATTGATGAGGATATTGTCGAGATTTATTTTTTAAACCAACAAGATCTAATACTTTCATAACTTTAGAATGAATTTCATCTTTTGGAAGGCCTAAAACTTCTAATGCAAATGCCACATTCTCGTATGCAGTAGAATTAGGTAATAATTGATAATCCTGAAAAACTACACCAATCTTTCTTCTCAATTTATAAACTTTACGATTTTTTATTTTGCCTACATCAAGACCACCTACTAAAATTTTACCATTAGTAGGTTTTTCTTCTCTATATAACATTTTTATTAAGGTACTTTTTCCACACCCAGTTGATCCTATAATAAATACAAATTCTCCTTTTTGTATCGTTAGATTTAAATCATATATAGCCGTTGTACCTGTTTTATATGTTTTTTTTACATTTTTTATTCTAATTAAATCCATATTTTATCTCCTCTACTCTATTCCCGATGATTGATATACATCATTTATAAGCAATATAGCATCCTTATCAACTTCAAGTATACCTTCTTTTGCTAAAAAATATTGTTTTGTCGGAATAACACACATTAATACTTTTTTTCTATCCCCTGTGTAGCCTCCACGACCCTCTAATACTGTCACACCCATACCAAGTTCATTCATTAAAAAATTTTTTATTGCAGTTTCATGATCGGTAATTATATAAAATGATTTTGAATTAGATATTCCCAGTAATACTCTGTCATTTAATAAACTAATTATATATACCGCAATTAACGCATACATAACAATTTCCCAAGCATACACTTGACCAGCTTTACCTATAAAAAATCCAGATCCTAATATAACAATAAAATTTATTATTTTCATAGATTCGCCTATAGAAATTTTTAAATATTTTGACATTATTTGACATATAATATCTATACCACCGGTTGAAAAGCCATACTTAAAAGTCACACCTGAACCAATTCCCGAAATTAAAGCTCCAAACACAGCATTTAAAAGTAAATTATCAACATCGAACTGTATATAATCGGCTATATTCCTAGTCAAAAATACAAATAAAGGATACAATACTGAACCAATTGCTGAATATTGGGTTTCCTTTTTTCCAAGCACAATTAAACTTATCAAAAGTAGTAGTACGTATGAAATATTTATAAACCATGTGGATGAAAAGCCACATATATTTTCTATAACTATCGCAAGCCCAGAAACGCCACCAGTTACTATATTATTCGGTGCAAAAAATAAATTAAAAGATACAGCTAATAAAAATGATCCTATTACTAAAAAGCTATATTTCTTTACTCTATCTTTTTCATTAATTTTCTTTAGTATTTCATCACTAATTTTTTTCTTTTTGAAAAAAAACATTAAATCACTCCCATTTTTAAGTTGTCGTATATAAATTTATCTATATCTCCATCTAATACTTTATCAACATTTGAATTTTCTGTATTAGTCCTATGATCTTTAACTAAAGTGTAAGGACACATAATGTATGTTCTAATCTGAGATCCAAAATTAATATCAGTATTTATACCTTTAATTTTTTTTAATTCATTATTTCTTTTTTCTACTTCCAAATCATATAACTTATTTTTCAAAATGGTCATACAAGTTTCTTTATTTCTAATCTGACTTCTTTCGTTTTGACAAGTAACGACTATTTTGCTTGGAAAATGAGTTATTCTTACAGCAGATGGAGTGGTATTGACCCCCTGTCCTCCATGACCTGAAGCACAATAAGTGTCAATTCTAATATCAGAATCTTTAATTTCAATATCTATTTGTGTTTCATTATAAAGGGGAGTAACATCTACTGAGGCAAAGGATGTATGCCTTCTTTTATTTGAATCAAAAGGACTTATTCTTATCAATCTATGCACTCCTTTTTCATTTTTTAAATATCCATAGCTATTCAGTCCTCTTACTATAAATGAAACACTTTTTACCCCAGCTTCTTCACCATCTTGATATTCTAAAAGTTCTATTTTTTTATTATTTTTTTCACACCATCTAGTATACATTCTATAAAGCATTGAGGCCCAATCACATGATTCAGTTCCACCTGCTCCTGGATGTATTTCAAGAATACAATCACATTTATCATACTGACCATTCAATAGTAATTCAAGTTCTATACTATCTAATTCTTTTGTTATCACTTGTATATCATTTTCAACCAATTCTTTTAACTCTAAATCCAAATTATCTTTGAGCATTAATGCTAATTCCAGATTAGAGTCTATACTTTTTTTTATTCTTCCTGTCTTATATAATTTATTTTTTAAATTATTTAATTCATTTATAACTTTTTCACTATGATTTTTATCATTCCAAAATTCTAAATTATTTATTTCTTTTTCTAATTCAACTATTTTTTTTTGCTTTGACTCAGGGTCAAAGTGACCTCCATAATTCATCTATTCTACTTTTTAAACCATTATAGGTACTTAAAATTTCACTCACTTCCATACGTATCCTCCTATATCATTATACCATTATTATACAATTTTTTAAATAGAAAAAATAATATTTATAGATAAATATACAATAAAAATTTATACCTATGACAGAAAATATTATATAATTGCTTAAAATTAAATTAAACAAAATAGTTAACTCAATTTTACTAATATCTATAAGTAATCCCAATGGTTTATAAAACATAATATTCCACTTTGATTATAAGTCTTTGAATTTATACAATTTTTAATAAATTAAAAAAATTTGAATAATTTCAAATTTTTTTAACTTTGATTTATATCCACTGTAACAATTTCAGAAACAAATAAATTTCTTAAAAATCTAAATTTATTTATATTGGATATCACCGTTATACCAGAAGTTATTATAACATCAGTTTTGTTTATTTTTAAATGTCCATAAACATTTTTTGGAAATAATCTCATTCTAGGATCAATTAATCCACGATTTTTAACGATTTTTCTTAAAAACATTGGCATTATACCGCCATGCATATGGCCACATAATACCAAATTTATATTTAAATTTTCCGGAATATTTTCTTTATTTATATTTACTGGTGAATGACATAACAAAACATTATAATATTTTTCATCAAACTTTATTAATTTTAATTGTTCTTTAAAATCAGAACTTTTTTCTCCATACATATAATATTCTATTGGTAAAGTAAGTCCAATAAAATTTATATTTCCAATTGTTACATTAGTTCCATCAAGAAAATATAAATTATTAATTTTAGAAATTTTATTTAACAAGTTTTTATTTAATTTAAATATTCCATCACTTTTTTTAAAATAATATTCATGATTACCAAGTGACATTATTACAATTGATATTTTTGTCAATTTTTTTAACCATCTTATTAAAACATCTTCATCTTCAACATTATATTCATCAATTATATCACCAGGTATACATATAAAATTAGGATTTATTTTTTTTATATTTTCAAAAACCAGTTCTAATATTTTTAAATTTTGTTTACTGTGATAATGTATATCAGAAATCAAAACTATTTTAGTTAAAATATTCCCACTTATATTATAATTAGTATTAATGATTTTCATCTTCACCACGATACTGTTTTATAAATTTATCCTTATATTCTAATATGTTATCATCTTTAATAGACTGTCTAAGATCTTCAGTTAATTTTGTTAAAAATCTTATATTATGAATTGACAATAATCTTTGACCAAAAGATTCATTGGCCACTATTAAATGTCTAATATATGATTTTGTATAATGCATACAAGTATAACAATCACAATCTTGTTCTATAGGAGTAAAATCTTCCTTATATTTGAAATTTTTGATATTTATTTTACCACATTTTGTAAAAGCATTACCATGGCGTGCCAAACGGGTTGGTAAAACACAATCAAACATATCAATTCCTCTAATAACTCCTTCAATTATATCTATAGGATCTCCTACACCCATAAGATATCTCGGCTTATCCAAAGGAAGTTCTTCTACTGCATAATCAATCATATTATACATCGTGATCTTATCCTCACCTACACTAGTGCCTCCTATACTATATCCATCGAAACCCATTTTAACAGTTTCCCTAGCGCTGTATTTTCTTAGATCTTCATATTCTCCACCCTGTACTATCCCAAACAATGATTGATTAGGATTGTTAAATGCTTTTTTACCTCTTTCAGCCCATCTTAATGTTCTTTCTGTACTTTTTTTGGCATATTCATAACTTGCCGGATATGGAATACACTCATCAAAAGACATTGCTATATCACTATCCAATTTATTCTGAATTTTAATTGAAAGTTCTGGCGTTAAAAATAATTTAGACCCATCTATATGGCTTTTGAAATATACCCCCTCTTCAGTTATATCTTTTTTCTTATTTTTAGCTAAACTAAAAACTTGGAATCCCCCACTATCAGTTAGTATTGGACCGTCATAATTCATAAATTTATGTAATCCGCCTGCTTTTAATATTATATCTTCACCAGGCCTAAGCCAGAGATGATATGTATTTGAAAGAATTACTCCACTTCCAACGCTTTTCAATTCCTCTGGTGATAACGTTTTAACAGTAGCTTGTGTACCAACAGGCATAAACATAGGCGTTTCAAAAGTACCATAGTTTGTATGTATTAAACCATATCTTGACTTTGTTTTTGTATCATTTTTTAATAATTCATATTTTATTTTCATTTTTCACCTCAAGTAAATGCATATGGTATTATTATATCATTTTAGGTACTATAAGTAAATATAAGAGTTAAATATTAACCAAATATTCAATTGAAAAAAGAAATGTCTATAAAGTATATGTAACAGAAATTAAGTCTTTCAACGATTTCTGTTTAGTCAA
>CANQPA010000012.1 GCA_947625635.1 uncultured Bacilli bacterium | reverse complement strand
TGACTAAACAGAAATCGTTGAAAGACTTAATTTCTGTTACATATACTTTATAGACATTTCTTTTTTCAATTGAATAATAAATAATTAAATAAAAAAAAGATAGACAAACAAGTCTTTTTTTTTATATAATATATATTGGTGATAAAATGTTTGAAAATTTGGGAGATAGACTTCAAAATGCAGTAAATAAAATAAGAGGTTATGGAAAAATAACTGAAGATAATATTAGTGATGTAACAAGAGAAATACGTCTTGCTTTACTTGAAGCAGATGTAAATTATAAAGTTGTAAAAGAATTTATAAGTAATGTAAAAGAAAAATCATTAGGTGAAGAGGTTAATAAAAGTTTAAAACCAGGAGAACAATTTGTTAAAATTCTTAAAGATGAACTTGTAGAATTATTAGGTGGAGAGAAAAAAGATATATATATAAGTGGCAATCCAAGTATTCTTATGCTTGTAGGTTTACAGGGTAGTGGAAAAACGACAACAATTGGCAAACTTGCCTTATTACTTAGAAAAAAATATAAGAAAAATCCATTATTAGTTGCCTGTGATGTTTATAGACCTGCCGCCATTGACCAGTTAAAAACTATAGGAAAAGAACTTAATATAGAGGTTTATGATGAAGGTAAAAACAATCCTATTGAAATAGCTAAGAACGCAATTAAATATGCTAAAGAAAAAAAATTTAATTATGTTTTAATAGATACAGCTGGTAGACTCCATATAGATGAGGAGCTAATGAATGAGCTTAAAAATATAAATGAAAGTGTAAATCCAAATGAAATATTGTTAGTTTTAGATAGTATGGTGGGTCAAGATGCAGTAAATGTAATAGAGGGTTTTAACTCTGAATTACCACTTACAGGGGCAATACTTACTAAACTTGATGGTGATACACGAGGCGGTGCTGCTTTATCAATTAGACACTTAACTCATGTACCTATAAAATTTGTAGGTACTAGTGAGAAAATGGATGGATTAGATGAATTTTATCCAGATAGAATGGCTACTCGTATACTTGGCATGGGAGATATTATGACCATGATAGAAAAAGCAGAGGAAGTAATTGATGAAGATGAGGCAAAAAAACTGCTAAAAGGATGGAACAGGGTAAATTCGATTTAGAAGATTTTTTAAATACATTTAAACAAATAAAAAAATTAGGTCCACTTGAAGGGTTACTTAAAATGATACCGGGAGTGCCAAAAGAATTAAAAAATGTAAAAATAGATCCAAAAGATATGGCTCATATAGAGGCTATAATATTATCTATGACTCCATATGAAAGAAGACATCCTGAAGTTTTAAAAGCAAATAG
Source organism: uncultured Bacilli bacterium (assembly GCA_947625635.1). GTDB lineage: Bacteria > Bacillota_I > Bacilli_A > RF39 > UBA660 > UMGS1613. The sequence continues at coordinate 32,543 of CANQPA010000012.1, read as the reverse complement.
AAAAATTAGAATTGCTAAAGGTTCAGCTAGAAGCGTAGAAGAAGTAAATAGGTTACTTAATCAGTTTGAGCAAATGCAAAAAATGATGAAAATGATGAAGAATGGTAAAATGAAAATGCCATTTTAGATATATTCTAAAATGGAATATATGTTAAAATCTATATAAAAAATAGATTTTTTTTTATATAATTGTTTATAGAATATAGAGGTGGTTGGTAAAATGAGGATATCATTAATTAAAAATGGTAAAATGTATAATACTAATCTTCCACTCGAAATAAATGGTAGTTTTTGGATTGAAGATAAAGATAAAAATGGTATAAAAAGAAACCTTATAAATATAGAAGCAAAAGATGGCAAATGGATTTTAAAAAGTAATTTTGAAACTAAAATAATATATAGTGGAAATAACGTCGATAACTTGATTCTTGAAAATTATAATTCATATGAGTTACAAGTGCATGGTGAACAGTATAATTATATTTTATACACATCACCTGTATATGATGATAGTTCAAGTGAATTTGAAGTGGGAAGCAATTGTCAACTATATGTAGGTAATGGAATTAACAACACTATAAATTATAATAATAGATATATTTCAGATAGACAATGTTTAATAGAAGAGGTAAATGGCATTTGGAATTGTAAAAATTTAAATAACAATGGAGTGTTATTTGTTAATGGTATTGCGGTAAATAGTTCCCATTTAAATGTAGGTGATGTCGTATTTATAATGGGTTTAAAAATAATTATATGTGGTAATTATATTATATTAAATAATCCTAGAGGAATAGTAAACTACAATACTCAGATATTAAAAAAAAGAACACCTTTAAATATAGATATGGGTAATATGGAAGATAAAGAAGAAGATACAAGTATAAAAGTGTATGAAAAGAGTGAATATTTCTTTAGGATGCCAAGATTTAGGACAAGTGTAGAGGAAAATACAATAGACATTGATCCACCACCAGAACAAGAAAAGCAGGATGAAATGCCACTTGCATATACATTAGGTCCAATGATAACTATGGGTTTAACTTCAATGGTATCAGGTATAACAGCAGTAAACAACGTAATTGAAGGATCTCAAACTGTGAAGTCAGCACTTCCATCTTTAATAACTTGTGGAGCCATGTTACTAAGCATGTTATTCTGGCCACTTTTACAAAAAAGATATTCTGCAAGACAAAAGAAAAAAAGGGAAAAATTAAGAATTAAAAAATACAATGAATATATTGAAGAAAGAAGACAATATATAAGAAACATAGTTTCAAAGCAAAGACAATCATTAATAGAAAACAATATACCGCTTTTAGACTGTAAACAAATAATATTAAATAGAAAAAGAAATCTTTGGGAGCGTAAGATAGAACACGATGATTTTTTAAATTTAAGAGTTGGTATAGGAAATGTAGAGCCATTTGTTAAAGTAAATTATCCAGAAGAACATTTTTCTCTTACTAAAAATAATTTAAGAGAGGTTTTAGATAAACTTGGGGCAGAAACAAAAGTCATGACAGATGTCCCTGTAACAATAAATTTAACTAAAAAATATATATCAGCAGTAATAGGTAAGATGGATATCACAAAATCTTTTATGGAAGGAATACTATTACAACTTATGACATTTTATAGCTATGAAGATTTAAAAATAGTTATAATGACATCTAAGGAAAATGAATATAAATGGAAATTTTTAAAAACCTCTCCATATCTAAGTGATGATGATAAGACCATAAGATTCTTTTCAACTGATGTAGATGAAGCAAATCAAATATCTATATATTTGGATAATTGTTTACAAAATAGAAAATATGAAGATGGAGATACAACTAAATTAAGAAAAGAAGATTACAAAAGCTATAAGCCATATTTTTTGATAATAACAGATGATTATCAGTCTTTAAGAAATATTGAAATAATAAAAGATACATTATCACAAAAGACTAATTTAGGTTTTAGCATGTTACTTGTACAAGATAGACTTTTAGGTCTTCCAAATGAATGTACTACATTTATAAATGTAGATAATAATCAATCTGCAATATTTGAAAATGAACTTACAAGTGATAAACAACAAACATTTAAAGCAGATTTTATTGGAGACATAAATATAAAAGAAATAAATAAAGCTGTTTGTAATATTCCAATAGAAATGGCAAAAGATAGGTATTCTTTACCTGATAAATTAGGATTTTTAGAGATGTATAATGTTGGTAAAATAGAACAATTAAATCCACTTAATAGGTGGAAGAATAATAATCCAATAACTAGTTTATCTGCTCCTGTTGGAGTTGATACGAATGGTGAATTATTTAAACTAGATTTGCATGAAAAGTTTCATGGACCGCACGGACTTGTAGCAGGAATGACAGGATCTGGGAAGTCGGAATTTATAATAACTTATATACTTTCGATGGCTGTAAATTATCATCCAGATGAGGTCGCGTTCGTATTAATTGATTATAAAGGTGGGGGACTTGCTGGAGCATTTGAGAATAAAGAAACAGGAGTACATATTCCACACTTAGCAGGTACAATTACAAATCTTGATGTAAATGATATGAAAAGAAGTTTAGCATCTATTGAAAGTGAACTTAAAAGAAGACAAAGGATATTTAATGATGCAAGACAAAAATTAAATGAAAGCACGATAGATATATACAAATATCAAAAGTTAAGAAGAGAAGGTAAAGTAGAAGAACCTGTCCCACATTTGTTTATAATAAGTGATGAGTTTGCTGAACTTAAAACACAACAACCTGAATTTATGGAACAATTAATTTCAACTGCTCGTATAGGACGTAGTTTGGGAGTACACTTAATTCTTGCAACACAAAAACCAAATGGAGTAGTGGATGATCAAATATGGTCTAATACTAAATTTAGAGTATGTTTAAAAGTTCAAGATAAATCAGACAGCGTAGATATGATTAAATGTCCTGATGCCGCTGCACTACATAATGTAGGTAGATTTTATCTTCAAGTAGGTTATAATGAATTCTTTGCTTTAGGACAGTCAGCATATGCTGGAGTTCCATATCAAAACACAGATAAAATAAAAAGAAAAATAGATACCAATATAAGTTTTATAAATAATGTTGGATATGTAATTAAAAATGTAGATAAAGAAGAGATTAATACTAATGTTAAAGCAAACGGAGAAGAATTGTCTAATATAGTAAATTATTTATATAATTTAGGTAAAGAACAAAATGTGTTTGTCAAAGATTTATGGCTACCTAAAATACCAGATAAAATATATGTAGATGAGTTAGAACAAAAATATAATTATACAAGTGAAAAGTGTATTATTAATCCTGTAATAGGAGAGTACGATGATCCAAGTACACAGTCTCAGCACTTACTCACACTTCCTCTGTCAGAAGAGGGTAATGCTATAATATATGGTGCAGCAGGAATGGGTAAGGATGATTTGCTTTCAACAATAATTTATTCAACAATTACTAGACATACACCAGATGAAATTAATATCTATATAATGGATTTTGGTGCTGAAACACTAAAACTATTTGAAAATGCTCCACAAGTTGGTGATGTACTTCTTTCAAATGATACGGAAAAAACAAATAACTTATTTAAAATGTTAAAAGATGAAATAAATACACGTAAAAAGCTATTTTCTGAATATGGTGGTAGTTATTCTTCATACATAAAAAACAGTGGTAAGGTTATACCTAATATAGTAGTAATAATAAATCTATATGAAGCATTTGATGAAATATATCCCGACTTTCAAGATGACTTTAATAGCATAACTAGAGAAGGTCATAAATATGGAGTTATGTTTATACTAACAACTAATGGTGTAAACTTTATAAGATATAAGTTAAAGCAAAACTTTAAACAAAGTTTGGTATTACAGCTTAATGATGAAAATGATTATTCAGATATAGTTGGTAATACACACGGTTTATTTCCGTCTAAAATTAAAGGTAGAGGACTTATCAAGTTTAAAGAAATATATGAATTTCAATCAGCACGTTATAAAAATAATGACAATAATTCAGAATATATAAAAAATTTATGTAGTGAGCTTAATAAACAGTTTGAATCTAAGGCTAAAAAAATTCCAATACTACCTAAGATAGTAACCTTTGATGTAGTAAAAGATTATATAAAAGGATTAGATAGTATACCTGTTGGAATAGAAAAAAATAGTTTAAAGGTATCTACATTCGATTTAAGAATAAAGCCTGTTACTATTATATCTTCAGAGGAAACTACTGCATTTGAAACGTTTATTCCTGAGTTTATAAAAGTTTGTTCAGTAAATCAAAATGTGTCTGTAAATTTAATAGATGCGGAAAAAATGTTTGAAAAAGAAAAATTTAATATTAACTATTATAAAGAAAATTTTGATGATATATTTAATAAATTATATTCTTATGTAGAAAGATTAAATCAAGTATATGTTTCAAATAATTATAATTTTGATTCAATCAAAAATTTTCAAGATTTACTTATAATTATTGTAGGACTTTCACAATTTAAAAACAAACTATCTTCTGAACTTCAAGATAAGCTTGATAGTTTTATGACTATGATAAAAGATTTAAGGAAAGTTAGCGTAGTTATAGTAGATGTAATTGATAACATAAAAATTTTTGAATATGAAAATTGGTTTAAAACAGTTGTTTCAAATAATCATGGCATTTGGATAGGCGATGGAATAGCAGATCAATATACTATTAAATTATCTAAAAATCCAAAATATATTAAGGATGAAATTGGTAATAAATTTGGATATTCGGTTAAGAAAGGTAATCCAATAACAATTAAAGTTCTTAATAATTCTGATATGGAGGATGTAGAAGATGACGAATAAAATATTAGTTGTAGTAGTAGTTCCTATGATAGAAGAAGAATACAATGTTTATATACCTGTTTCAAAAAACATAAAAATAGCAACAGACTTAATTGTAAAGACAGTAAATGAGTTATCAGAAGGACATTATCCAATTAAGAAAAATTCAGTGCTTATGGATAGTAGCGGTAATATTTTTGCTAAGGGATATACAGTTAAAGAAAGTGGAATAAAAAATGGAGACAAATTAGTTCTAATATAAAGGAGACAACTTTGTTGTTTTCTTTTTTGTAAAGTCTAAAATAGGTTATATTCTAAATTTTATATTCATAGGGTGTAATATTTAATTATACAGTATATGGACAATAAAGTTTGTTACGCTGTTTAGAGGGAGGTATTTTATGGCACAGATTAGTATGAATCCAGAAGAGGCAATTAATTATGGAAATCAAATAATACAAAATGCCAGCACTTATAATTCTGAAATAAACAAAATATACAGTATTGTGGGTGATTTAAAAACTAACTGGACAGGTTCTGCAGCACAAAGATTTACAGATAATATAGAATCATTTAAAGCAGACTATCAAAAATTTGGTCAACTAATAAATGATTTTGGAGAACTTTTATTAGCTATAGGTAAAGATTATAAGAATCTTGAAGAAAATTTATAATATAGGGAGGTAATATAATGGCAATGACATTCTCATCACAAGGATGTAGACAAGCAGCAAATGATTTAACTAAATCAGCTAATACATTAGATTCGCTTTTAAATGGCGATTTAACAGGAATTATTGGTAGAGTAAAAAACATATATAGTAGTGAAACTGCTAGTGAATTGTATGCTGCTTTTGATAAAATGAAAGCAAAATTTCCTGATTTCATTAAATCAGTAACAGATTGTTCAAATTATTTAACTAATACAGTTGCCCCAGCTTATGAAAAAGTAGAGTCAACTGCAGCTAGTAAAATTGGATAATAATATAAATTGTCTTAAAAAATTAAGACATTTATAAATAAGAGTTAAACATTTTTAATTTTTATTTATGAATTGAGGTGTTTATATGGCAATGACAAAAGCACAAATAAAAAATAAAATTAATACACTTACCAGAGAGAAGAATAGTTATAATACAACTAGAAATATTTATAAAAATTCTTTAAATTTAGCAAAGTCATTGGTTACAAACCTTGGTAGCACTAATAGCAGTCTAATGGGTGCATATGACAACATGAAAAGATATTATGCTATAAATGGTAATGGAATAGATAATGTAAAAATAACTAAAAATAAAGAAAATATTAATCAAATAATAAAAAAGTTAAATAATACAGTTATACCTAGTATTAATAATTATATACGTGATTTAGATTATAAAATAAACTCAATAGATAGGCAAATACAACAGTTAAATAGAGAATATAGGATGGCAGACATATAAATTAGGAGGAGTAAAATGGGTAGTCTGGTACTAGATGTAAGCAAAGTAAATTCTTATGTATTACCAAATTTAGTAAAGTCAAAAAATCTACTTCAGAATGCATATAGTACTAGTAATACATTAAAGAATAGTTTACCAAGTTCGTTTAAGTATAGAAGTTATGTAAGTGATATAGTAAATCAAATATATAATATAAGAAGAGAAATAGTAGATATTGAATCAATGATATCTAAAAAAATAGAGCAAGTAAAAAATATAGAGAAAACACGTGAAAATAGGGCTAGCAGTATATCTAGGATGGCTTCACAAATTGGAGGTTTTGTCGGCACAGTAGGTGGAGCAGTAATAGGATCAGCAAGTGGTGGAATAGTCGGTGCAACAGCTAAAGCAGTTGTTGGAAATAAAGTAGGAAAAACTATTGTAGATACAGGAGCAAAAGTCGCTAAATCAGTTATAAGTGGCGTTAAAAGTTTAGGAACATCAATAATAGACGGATTTAAATGGATTGGCACAAAAGTAGTAAGTGGTGTAACATCTGCAGTAAATTGGGTAAAAGAAAAGGCAACAAGTACAGCCGATTGGGTTGCAGATAAATTCAATAAAGCGATTGATTGGGGAAAAAAAGCAATGGATGCAACAGGGGCATTTTTCTCAAAAGCTGGAAGTACTATATGGAATGGATTAAAATCCGCTTGGAATTGGGTTGCTAATGGTGAAAATTGGAAAAAGCTTGGCGCTTCTATAGCAAATGGGATAATATCTTTTGTGAAAGGGCTTGTTGGCCTTATAGAGACAATAGGTGATCTTGTATTAATATTAAGTTCTACAGCTGGTACAATATTTTCTGGATTATCAGATATAGTTAGTGGAATAACAACAGGAAACTGGGATTGGAAAAGTACGAAGGATTTGTGGGATACCACAAAAACATTAGTTGCATATAAATGGACAAATAAGGCATTTGATACATTCTATGAAACTAAAGCAGGAAAATGGCTAGATGAGTATGCCTATGAACCTTTTAAATCAGATGGAATAGGATGTAGAATATTAGAAGGTATAGGATATGTTACAGGAGTAGTTTCTATTTCAATAGCTACATTTGGTGCGGCAGACGTTGCATTTGGAGCTACTGCTACTGTTGGTGGTATTTCTATAAACGCAGGAGCAGTAGGACTTACAGCAACAGCTACAGGATTAGCAAAACATACATCTGAAGAATGGAATAAGAATAATATATCTTTAAAATATAATGGAAATGATATAGAAATACCTTTAGATTATGAAACATATTCAGAAATAGAAAAATTGAAAAAAGGTGAAACAAAAACAATCACACAACAAATTCAGTTAGAAGATGGAAGTATACAAGAATTGGTATTTAAAATAACTGGAAAAGGCAATGGACAGTATGATATAATAGATAATGCAGGTAATAGTGCAATTTTAAATGGTTTAAATGAATCTAGTACTGCTATGGGACTTTTAAAAGGTGCAGGTGGCGGAATAGCTGATGGCTTTAAATATTATACAGCTGTTTCTACACTTGGCAATATACAATCGTTTGGTGGAATGATAAAAGGGTTAGGTTCAGGAAATTATGCAAAAGGAGCAGTGTCATTAGTTAAAAACTTTGGATTTAAACAATCATTTAAGCCATTAGTAAAAAAAGCCGCAGTAGGTACGTTTAAAGATATAGGCTTTTATATAGATTCAGGTACGTTTGTTGCAAATGAAGTAAAATCTGGTGTACAGACTGGTGAATGGGATTTAAAAAATATAAGCGCGGGAATATTTAATGCATATGCAAGCAATTTCTTAGGTAATTTAGGTGGAGAATATTTAGGTGGTGGACTAGATTCAATAACAGGAGATTTAGTAAATGCTAGAATTGATAGTGATGATGTCTTATCATCAAATAATAGTATAAATAATATTGAGAAGGCCAATAATGTATTTTCTTTCGATGAAAGTGATTTAAAGTATGAACATTCAAGTATAGTTAAAAATGCTTCTAATCGTCTAGTATCTAGTGCTAATAGATATAGATATACAGATACTAATTTAGTAGAAGGTTTAAATGACAGTATAAAAGAAAATGGGCTTTATCATTTTTCTTCTGACGTAGATAAAATATTAGATAGTGGTTTTGTTAAATCTAGTGGCCATTTAAGGTCTTACGGTGAAAAGAAAAGTTTCTTTTTCAACGGTGTTCCTGAAGTTGGAGCATACGCATCTAATTTAGACGATATACCACTTAAAACAGAAGCAATTAAAATTTTCCCAAGTGATGAAATACTTAATAGCTCAAAATTAAAAGTTAGAAACTATGACGATTTTGCTGTTACTTATAGTGGAAATTTAAAATTTGATTCACAAGATGCATCAAAGCAATATTTTGTCTTACGTAAAGTAGATGATAAGCTAGTTTATGCCAATGTAAACAAAGCATTTTACGATAATTATCAAAATACTGCAGAAGGTTTAGCCGTATCTGAATTTATAAAGAATAAGAAAAATAAAAATTTAATTAAAGAAGATTATTACACTAACTTAACAATGAAAAGTACTGGCGCTGATATATCCTCATCTAAAGTTGCAAATAAATTTTCAAATGAAATACCAAAAGTTAATTCTTCAAAGATCAATAAAGATTGGGATCTAGAAGTTGCTAGAGTAAATAATAGTATTAATAAAGGATATTATACGGTTATTGATGTCGACTCAATAGATGACATACCAAAAGATTTTCTTCAAAAAATAACTGATGTAGATCAAATATCATTTAGAGTAGCTGGAGAAAACGTAGATTGGAAAAGAGTTTATGCTGAACAAAATCTAAGTAAATTTAAAAATATATCCTCTGAAATAAATGAAGTTAATGTAACTGGTGTTAATGATTTTAATAAACAACACTCAGATCAATTATATAGACAAAATTTAGAAAAATACAAAAACATATCAGGTTATGATGATTATTACGCAGTGCAAGAATTAAAAAGAACTAAAAGTAATCTTGATCGCGCCAGTGAGTTATTAGATGAATGGGGCAAAAAGAATGGATATGATAATTATGCTGAAAAAGCACTTCGTAGATATGCAGAAACTGGTAGTGCCTATCAGTTAGTTGATGGAGTACGAAAACCATATATTACTAGTTCAAGTGGAGTTAGAGCATATATAGAGACTTTAACACCAACAGATGTTTCCAGATACTTATATAATAAACAACATTATTCAACACTAAGGTCGAGCAGTGTTCAAGAATTAAATAACTTTTTTAAGGGCTCAAGCTCAAAATATAGTTGTAATTATGGTGTAGATCAAGGCGGAATAAAGAATCTTTGTGAGTATACTTTAGATGGCAAAAAATATACTTATAAACAGGCAAGAGCTCTTGTTAATGAATATAAGAAAAATGGTTGGGATATTCCTGAATTTAAGAAAAAAGGAACTTTAGAATATTTTGATTTAAAAGATAAGCTAGTTACACGTGGATTCACAAAGGAACAAGCTTCTGTAATTTTATCTAGTATTGATGATATAGGGGGGTGTTCTTATGCAGCTAAAGCTAATTCTATTTTTTATAAATTTTCAAAAAACCCTGATCTTTTTGAAGAATGCTTTGGTTTCCCAATGTATAAAATAACATCAAATGGTGAAAAAATACTAAACTCAAACGAATTACTACTAGATATGTATTTACATGTAAATGACATTTCTAATGGAGGTAAATTATTTGTTAAAGCTCCAAACAGTGATTCATACTTGTTTAATACTGATGGTAGGATAGATGTTTTTGGTAGACCCATGCTTGATACTAAACATCAAATATGTGTATCAACATCAAAAGGTTCTAATAATGCAGCTTTAAAAAGTTATTTAGGCTCAAAGGGGTTAGAATGGGATTCAGATGTTTTAGTAATAAATAGACCAAATAATGTATTGTCTAATAAAGATTTTAATAGTTATGTTAATAATGTTAATTCATTTATAGAAGATGGATATGCTGTTCAGTTAAACTTGTTTTCTAATGGAAATGAGGTTAGAATGATAAATTCATATGGTCATGTTGAATATACAACAAAAAACTGGAAAGAAGGCATGGGCCATGCAGTATTTGTTACGGGAATGACAAATGAAGGATTTTTAGTAAGCTCTTGGGGAAAAGAATATTTAATTCCATTTCAAGACTTACAAAATGGTGGCTATTTTAATATAATGATAGATGATATTAATATAATAAAATAATGGTGGTGAGATTAATGAATGAATTTGATAATTATAAATATCTATTTTTAAAAAATTTATATGAAACTCTAAATTTAAAAGTTATTGAGCAAAAATTATTAAGTGAAAAAGTAAAACCTTTAAACATAGTATCGGATGATTATTATGATATTATTTCACATTATTTCTTTTTGCTTAATGATGTGAATATAGAAAAATTAAATTCTGAGCAAGTTAATAAATTTTATACTTTATTTTCAAAAAAAATATCTGATTTATCAGAGCAAGAATTAAAAGAAGCATTAAAATTCATAGATGATACCTATTATTTAATGTTATTTCCAAATACTGAAGAAAAATATGTCTATTATGGTCCCATGACTGATAATTACATTTGCCCAAGAGATGCGATTGCATTGGGACTTTATTATGATGCATTTGGCGATTATGATGATTTTGAATTAGAAAATAAATTGGCAGATATAGTTAATTATATTCAGTTTGATTTATCAAAAAAAGTAAATAAACGATTAGCAGTTATTTTATTTAATCAATTGACATTGGAAAATAGATTTAGTGATTTTTCTAAATAACTTGTGATAAAAATTGATTTTATTATAGTTCAATATAAATATTATTGATCACAGTAATAAAAATATAAGATAAAAAGGAGGAAAGAAAAAATGAATAATGCAAATGAAAAATATTTACCAATAGGTACTGTAGTAATGTTAAAAGGTGGAAGTAAAAGGGTAATGATAACAGGATTCTGTTCAATGGCAACTGAAGATCAAAGTAAAATGTTTGATTATGCTGGATGTATGTTCCCTGAGGGTTTCTTGTCCAGTGATCAAACAGCTTTGTTTAATCATGATCAAATAGAAAGAATTTATCATATGGGGCTTATAGATGATGAAGAACAAAAATTTAAAACAACACTAAAAACTTTAGTTAGCCAAATGAATGGTGGTAATGCAATTACAAATCAAAATACTGTTCAATCAACTATGGAACAATCAATTCCACCAATAGGTCCTGGACTTTCAGGAAATGTAGTAGCGCAATCACAAACAAATAATAATATTAATTTTGATAACAATGGTATTGTTGTAAACGAATAAAAAAGAACTCAATTTGAAGTGATATGATAAAAGTAGACAAAGAGAAAAACACTCTAGTCTACTTTTTCTTATGGTAAAATTAAAATAAAGGAGATGAAATAATGGGAAGATCTAAAGGGACAAAAAATAATATGAGAACACCTAAAGAAAAAGAAAAAATAATTAAAGAATTTTATTCAGGAAAATTAGGTAGAAATGCAATTTGTAGAAAATATAATATTTCTACTAGAACTTTAGCAGATTGGAGAATTAAATACAATAAATTTGGGATAAATGGTTTAATATCAAACTCAGGAAAATCTAAAGGAGGAAACAAAGGTCTTTGGTTAAAAAAAAGCAAAACAGTTGAAGAAAACCTTAAATTAAAAATAATGAAATTAGAAATTGAAAATTCAAGATAAAAAAAAGGTTATCTAGTGAAAGGAGGTGGGGATCAAAAGGAATACGTTACTACATTAGAAAAGAATATGAAATAATAAATGAGTTAAAATCAAAATATTCAATAGTGAATTTATGTAAAGAAATGAATGTAAGTAAATCGGGATATTATAAGTGGAAATATAGAAAAGAAAATCCAAGTATAAAAGAATTATCCAGACAATCAGATATCAAGTTAATTAAAAAAATACATGATAAACATCCATCGCATGGATATAGATGGATTAATGCTTTTATAAAAAATAAATATGGAATAGTAATGAGTGATAACCATGTTCATTTATGTTGTAAATATGAAAACATAAGATCAACAGGGAAATATTATCAATGGCAAAAACCAGGAGAAGAAAAAGTTAAATTTAATAATTTAGTATGGAATGGTTGGAAATATTTAACAAGGCCTTTTGAAGTTATAGTATCTGATATGACAGCATTTAGGGTTAAAGGAATATATTATGAACTGACATTATATTTTGATGCATGGAATAAGGAAATAGTTGGATATGGTTTAGCATCTAGAAAGGGATCAGTGCATTCCTATTATGATGGACTGAATCAGGTATTAGAGCATATAAAAAAAGAACAAACTGAAGATTTGATTACATTGCATACAGATCAAGGTTCAGTTTATTCATCACAGAGCTATAATAAGCTCATAGAAAATTATAACATACAACGTTCAATGAGTCGAGCAGGAACACCAACAGATAACCCAGTTAACGAATCATTAAATGGTTGGATAAAAGAAGAATTAATCATTGATTTTGATTTAAAACATTGTTCAGATGTTTCAAAACTTATTAAAGAATACATTTATTATTACAACAATATAAGACCATCTTATGCTTTAAAATATAAAACCCCAATTCAATATAAAATTGAATCAGGGTTTTAGTAGATTGTTTTATATACTGTCTACTTTTACTTGACTAGTTCAATTTGGGTTCTTTTTCCTTTTATAATTAATATTTTTATCGTTAGTAATGCCTAATATATAGTCAATGCTAGTTTCATAAAAATAGGCTAATTTTATAAGTATACTTGTTGGTATATCATTGGTTTCAGTTTCGTATTTGGAATATCCTGTCTGTGACATATTTAATATTTTTGCTATATCTTTTTGAAGTAAATCATTGTCCTCTCTTAAATCCTTTAATCTATTCACTTATACCACCAATATAATATTACTAAATTTATTCTATAATAGATTATGCATAACCTGAAATGGAATAAAATTTAATTATTAAAAAAAATCTGGCTATAACTACATAATTATTCTAAAATAGACTAAAATTATGTTGACAAATATCGAATTTTGTGGTAATATATATTTAGTTTAGAGATAATAGTTAAAATCAGATTTATATAATACAATAACTGTTCAAAAAAACAGTTATCAAAAATAATGTTTGGTTTTAAATATTTTTGAATATCAAGTAAAAAAATATTATGTAATATATAAAAATTATATAATTATATTTACTTTGTATTTATCGGAAATACTTTTGTAATTTCTACCTACTCTAAACGTTACAATTGTAAGAAGAAAGAAAACTTCTCTGGTAGAGATATTGCACTTTTCACTGATAATGTTTAGTTGCGATTTTCTAAACTCGGAAGTAATGACTTTATCAGGGTCGTTACTTTTTTGTTTTTTTTAAAAATTAGACATATTACCACTCCAATTAGTTTATTCATCATATTATAAATTAGATAGGAGGTATTTATGTTTTCTAATAAAAGATGTGGTTGTGGATGCGGAAGACAGATGTCACAAATGCCACAAATGGAACAACCAATAATGGAGCCAGTTATTACTAAATGTATAGAAAAAGAATTTTATCATGAAGTGCCACATTGTTGTCCTATTCACACTCATGTAATAAATAAGCATATATATACACATACTTATACTCCACAATATACTTGTGATGAGGAAGATGTAGTAATAAATAATGATTGTGGTGGATGTTCAGGAAATATGATGAACAATAATTTATAAAAGTAGTTTTTACTACTTTTCTTTTTTAATATTTCATGATTTTTAGATAGTACAAAATAACTATTTTAAATTTCAAATCGTGAATATCACAAACAATATAAATACTAAATATTTCTTTTCAATATTTTTTGCTTTAAAATTATGAAAATACTTAAATCTCTTAAGTGTTTTTTTTATATTCTTCAAGTGTTATATTATTGTGATAAATATATTTTGCAGTATTGATACCTACATATCGATAATGCCAAGGTTCGTACTTAAATCCAGTTATATGAAATTTTGCTTTAGGATATCTTAAAATAAAACCATATTTATAAGCATTTTTTTTCATCCAATTAAATTCTTTTGTATTTTCAAAATTATCATAATCTAAAGACGAATTGGACACATCCACAGCAAGACCAGTTTGGTGTTCAGAATGTCCAGCTCTTGCACTTGCCATATCTGCATAATAAAAACCTTTTTCTTTAACATAATTATTATATAATTTCTCTTGATATTCATAGCTTCTATATGTAGATACAGCGATGATAGTGTATCCATTTTTTTTAGCGTCTTTAGCCATATTTTCAAATGCATTTTTAGCATCTCTTCTTAAGTACTTATTATTGCATGAAAATTCGCTACTAATGAGTTCTAGATCTTTTGGAATGTAGCTAGATGTCAATTTAATATTTTTATTTACTAAAAAATCATATGAAGTAGGTTCATAAATCGTTTTAATATTCTCATAAAAATTATTGTTTTCCAAAATAATTAATATAAGTATATAAATAATTTTTTCCATAATACCACCACTATATTATATGAAAAAAAGATAGATTAAACTATCTTAAAAAGTATTCATAATATTCCTCATATGTAATATTATTTTCGTAAATATATTTAGCGATATCTTCTCCTACATAACGATAATGCCAAGATTCAAAAACATAACCAGTTATATATTCTTTATCTTTAGGATATCTTTGGATAAAGCCATATTTATAAGCGTTCTTTTGTAACCAATTGTATTCGTCCGTATTTTCAAATTCATCGAAGGATACGTTATTTTTATTTGTAATATCTACGGAATATCCTAATTGGTGTTCAGAATATCCAGGACGAGCAGAGTAGGTATCGGCATTTTTAACACCATCTATTTTCACATAGTTATTGTATAATATAGATTGAAAATTATAGCTTCTATATCCTGTTGTAACTTTAATAGTTAATCCGTCTTTTTTAGCATCATCTGCCATTTTAACAAAATTTTCAAATGCAATTTTTTTTAATTGAGCTTTATCCCTTGCATATATTCCAGTTACGTCAACTAACTCATCAGGTATATAATTTTCAGCTAAATAATAAAACTTGTTTACTAATGTATACATATCTTTAGATAAATCAGCTTCTTTAGAGTCATCGTAGAATGTATAATCAAGTTTAGCATTTACTCTGGTAATAATTTCGCTCAAAGGTAAATTTTTATTTTTATTATAGTAGTTTACGTATCTATCAAAATAATCATCAATAAAATACTTTTCACCTATGATGGATAAAATATCTTCATTTAAATCTACATCGCTATCATTATAATTATTTATATACTTGATAATACTTTCGACATTATTGTATTTCTTTAAAAGATTAACATAATCATCAATATTTTTATTAACGAAATTCTCGTTATTTATTAATTCGAATATCTTTAAGTAATCTACATCTTTATATTTTAATGTATATTTTAGGTACATATCTAATTTATTTGGATTGTAATTTTCACTTTTTATTATGTATATTAAATTTTTATCATAATCATATTTCAGGATTGTATTAATTTCAGATTTAGTAAGTTTTTCAATTTCAACTATTTCAAGATTTGAATATCCTTTGTTTTTGAGATTTCTATTTTTTGGCTTGCTAAAAAACATATATACAATTATTATTATTAATATAGTAAATAAAACTAAAAAAATGATTCTCTTTTTATTTAATTTTCTTTTTTTTCTTTTATTATTCATTATATCACCATGATTATTATACCTCAAAATAGGAGTAAAAAAAAGAAAATTAATTCTTTTCTATAAAATAAGCATAATATTCATCAAATGTAATGTTGTTTTCGTGTATATATGTTGCAACATCAATTCCGACATAACGATAGTGCCATGATTCATATGAATAACCTGTCAAGTATTCTTTATCTTTAGGATATCTTAAGATAAATCCATATTTATAAGCGTTTTCCTGTAACCATTTAAATTCATCAAATTCTTCAAAAGTAGAAGCTCTGGAACCGTATGTTTGAATATCTATTGCCATTCCCGTTTGATGTTCAGAATATCCAGGACGAGCTGCAATACTATCGGCATATTCTTCACCTCTAGAACTTTTATAATCATTATATATCTCTTCTTGTTCCTCAAAACTTCTATAGGAGGAATTGATAATTAAAGTTAAACCTTCTTCTTTTGCTTTATTAAACATATTTAAAAATGCGTTATATGTTTCTTCTGTGACCATCTGATTTTCACCATAGCTATATTGATTACTAACGTTTATCATATGATCTGAATTATATGTATTATCTAGAGCGTAAAATTTATTAGTAAGCATAAGCTCTCCTTTAGAAATATCGGTTTTTTTAGTATTTGTATAAAAATCTCTATTTGCTCCAACATTTATAATAGCGACTACGTCTTTTAAATCATGATCACTTTCTTTATAATAATCCAAGTATTCTTTAAAGTGTTTTTCCATAAAGTATTTTTCATCTATCAAAGATATTATATCTTTATTTCTTTCTAATGTTAGTATATAATCTTTTGTTTTATTAGATAAAGTATCTAATTTCTTTACCTCTTCTTTTGTATAATCAAGTTTTAAAAATTTATATTCATACGTTTTATGATAATTAATGATTTTTATGATGTAAAGTGTTCCAAGTATTAAAGCAATAATTCCTACAACAATACCAATCACTACAAACTTTCTTTTTTTAATCTTTCTATCCATATTATCACCACCTATATTGTAACATAATTTTTAAAATTTTAATACATAGACTTAAAAATATTCTATTTATTTAAGTTTTTCCATAATTGACTTTTATTGATAATGCTAATATAATATGGTTGGTGATTAGTTTGATGTATTATTTTGACAACAATTCAACAACAAAAGTAGATATAGATGTATTAAATGAAATGCTACCATTTTTTAGTGAGTATTATGGTAATGCTTCTAGTATACATAAATTGGGTCAAATAAGCAAAAAAAAGATGGAGGAATCAAGAGAAAAAATAGCTAATATTTTAAATTGCAATCCCAATGAAATTTATTTTACTAGTTCAGGTAGCGAATCTAACAATACAATAATTAAAGGAATAATGAAAGCAAGTGGGAAAAAACATTTAATAACATCTAAAATAGAGCATTCATCTATACTAAACACTTGTAAATCTTTAGAAAACGAAGGATATAAAGTAACATATTTAAATGTAGATGAGTTTGGCACTATAGATTTAAAAGAACTTAAAAAGAGTATTAAAGATGACACAGCTTTAGTTTCTATCATGTTTGCTAACAACGAAATAGGTACTATTGAACCTATAAAACAGATCGCAAGTATTTGTGAACAAAAGAATGTCTTATTTCATACTGATGCAGTACAGGCTATAGGCAGTATAGATATAGATTTGAGCGATTTAAACGTTGATAGTATGACTATATCTAGTCATAAGATTTATGGACCAAAAGGTGCAAGTATTCTATATGTTAAAAACAAAGTTAAATTTAACGCATTGATAAATGGTGGATATCAAGAACAAAATAAGAGAGCTGGAACTGAAAATATTGCAGCAATAGTAGGTATGGGTAAGGCATTAGAGTTAAACTATCAAAATAGAAATGAAAAAAATAAATATATTAAAGAATTAAGAGATTATTTTGAATTAAAGTTAAAGGAAACAGTAAAAAATATTAAAATAAATGGTAACTTGCAAAACAGATTATCAGGAACATCTAATGTAACTATAAAGGGATTTGATGCTGCCACATTAGTTATTGCATTAGATATGAGAGACATTTGTATTTCAAGTGGAAGTGCATGTATGTCAAGCTCTATTTTACCTTCACATGTTTTAAAGGCAATAGGATTAGATGATAGTGATATTAAATCATCTATTAGGGTAAGTTTTGGTAAATATAATACTAAAGAAGAAATTGATTATTTAATTATGTCTATAAAAGAAATTGTTGGGAAGTGATATATTGAAAAAAGTTTTAGTTGGTATGAGTGGCGGAGTAGATAGTAGTGTAAGTGCAATATTATTAAAACAAGAAGGATACGATGTATACGGCGTAACTTTAAAATTATGGGAATCAGATGATGAGTGCGTTGAAGGGGGCTGTTGTAGCTATTCTTCTAGTATGGATGCAATAAGAGTATGTAATAAACTTGAGATACCACACTATACTATAGATTTTACTGAACAATTTAATAATTGTGTCATCAAAAATTTTATAGATGAATATTCATCAGCCCATACCCCCAATCCTTGTATAGAGTGTAACAAACATATTAAATTTGGCGCAATGTGGCATAAGGCCAAAGAACTTGGAATTGATTATATTGCAACAGGACATTATGCTAAAGTGGAATATAGTGATAAATATAAAAGGTTCATTCTTAAAAAGTCAGATAATTTAGTTAAAGATCAAAGTTATGTACTCTATAGTATACCAAAAGATATATTACCACATATATTATTTCCACTTTCTTCATATAAATCAAAAGATGAAATAAGAAAGATAGCTAAAGAAAATAATTTATCGGTTGCAAGTAAACCAGATAGTCAGGATATTTGCTTTATACCTGATGGGGATTATAAGAAATTTTTAGAAAAAAATGGTAATTTAAAGGAAATTGTTGGTGACATTATTTTAAACAATAAAGTTATTGGAAAGCATAATGGGCTTTATAAATATACGATTGGACAAAGAAAAGGACTAGGAATTTCACATGATACTCCATTATATGTAATAGGATTTAATAAAGGTAAAAATGAACTAATAGTTGGAGAAGAAAAAGATTTATATGTAAAAAGTTTTAAAGTTAAAAATTATAATTTATTACTTATAGATGAAATAAAAAAGCCTATGGAAGTTATGGTGAAAACTCGCTATAAAAGCAAAGAGAATAAAGCTATTATTTCTATGGATAAAAATCAAATAAATGTAGAATTTTTTGAACCACAAAAGGGTATTACACCTGGACAATCGGCTGTGTTTTACATAGATGATATTGTTTTAGGGGGAGGAATAATTGTATAGGAGAAGAGTATGGATAAAAAAGAAAATTGGAGAGAAAAAAGAATAAGAAGAGTAAGAGGCGGACTTGACTGGAGGGTCGGGCTATATAAAGAGTTTATAGAATTTATCAATGAAGTTTATGAACTTTCAAATATCTATGATTGGGATATTTGGGGTGGAGGAACCGATAATTATGCTGTTACACTTACTCAAGCAAGACGTAATAGAAAGTCAATTTCTATAAAAATGATTCCATCAGAAAATTATTCTTATTATGCTAGTTTTGTTGATGAGTGGAATCCAAATAGAATTAAAAATGATAGTGCATATAAAGAGTTCATTGGAAATAACATTGATGAAGCATTAAAATATATTCACAAATTTTTAAACGAAAACAAATATCAAAGGGAATATGGTAATCCAACTAAAATATTAGGTAATGGATATGATAAATGCTTTATGAGGATAAGATGGGCTAAAGAGGAACTGGCTAATAAAATAGTGGAAAATGAATTTTCAAATATTTAATGGTGATTTTATGAAAAATATTTTAATAGTTGAAGATGAAGTAAAATTAAGATTGGAGTTAATGAAATTCCTAAACAATAATGGATATCAAATTTCTATGATTGAAAATTTCGATAATGTAATAAATGATATAATTAAATCAAATGTAGATTTAGTTTTACTTGATATAAATTTGCCAGGATTTAGTGGAGAATATATTTTGAAAAATGTTAGAAAAATAAGTAATATTCCAATAGTGATAATTACAAGTAGAAATACAGAAATAGATGAACTTTTAAGTATTAACAATGGTGCGGATGATTTTATAGCAAAACCATTTAATAAGGAAATATTACTTGCTAGAATAAATAGATTATTAAGTAAAGATGAAGATACAAAAATAAAATATAAAGATGTTATACTTGATATAGCAAAATCGACTATATTGAAAGGTGATTTATCAATTGATCTTACTCAAAATGAAATGAAAATTTTTCATTATTTACTTAAAAACAAAGGTACAATAATATCTAGAGATGATTTGATAAATTATTTATGGGATAATAACGGATTTATTGATGACAATACTTTAACTGTTAACATAAATAGATTAAGGGCTAAATTATGTAATGTTGGATTAATCAATACAATCATAACTAAAAGAGGTATGGGTTATATAATTTTATAAAAAATATAATCAAGTGTATTAATATATTGAAAAAACGCTGTTATATATTGTATTGTAACAAGAAAAGAAGTGATTCTGTGAAGTTTATTGATTATTTAAAAGATAAGTATAAAGAAATTATTTTAAGTATATTATCTTTTCTATTAGTCATCATGATACTGTTAATATTTGATGTAAACATTAAACTAGTATTTTTTATAAGTCTAATATTGATATCTGATATGTTTATTGTACTAATTTATAATTTTATGAAAAGAAAAAATTTCTATAATGATATAAAAATGACTTTAAATAAATTAGATAAAAAATATTTAATTACAGAAATGTTTAAAGAGCCTAATTTTATTGAAGGTGAAATATTTAAAGACTATTTATATGAGATAAATAAATCAATGATTGAAAATATAAATAAATATAAATATACAACTGAAGAATTTATTGAATATATTGAGATGTGGTGCCATGAAATAAAAACACCACTTGCTACTTTATACTTATTATTTGAAAATAATAAATCTAAAATTAATGATAGTATAAAAGAGGAAGTGGATAAAATAGATAATTTGATTGAACAAGTACTATATTTTGCTCGTAGTGGCAATGTAGAAAAAGACTATATCATTAAAGAAGTTAATTTAAAGGATGTAGTAGATAGTGTAATAAAGAAAAATAAAAAGGATTTAATAGGTAAAAAAATTAAAATAAAAATAGGTAATTTAAATATAGTAAATACAGATTCTAAATGGTTGATTTTTATATTGAATCAAATTATAACTAACTCTATTAAATATATTAGTAAAAATCCAATTATTGAAATTTATTCTAAAGAATTAAAAAATAGTGTAGTACTTTATATAAAAGATAATGGAATAGGAATACCAAGTAGTGAGATAACAAGAGTATTTGATAAATTCTTTACAGGATCAAATGGAAGAAAATATAAATCAACTGGTATAGGCCTTTACTTATCTAAAAAACTTTGTGAAAAATTGGGTCATGGTATAAATATAGAATCAAAAATTAATGAATATACCATAGTATCAATTACGTTTCCTAAAAATAGTATGACAAATGATGTATATAAAAACTGTTAATATAATTACTATTTAATATTAAATTTAATTTAAATAAAAAAATATACTGTTGGTATATGAATATATGTTTGATATAATATTAATGGATACATTTGAAATATATCAGGTGCTTTCTCTTTCTATTTATCAAATGATAAAAGAAAAGTGGTGATTAATTATGACAAAAAGAGAAATATCTCGATTTATTATAATTATACTGTTATTTAAATAGTAATACCTTACTATTTAAATAATAAAATACATCTGATTTCAACAACGGTTGATTTCAGATGCTATCCTAATTAAGGGATTGCATTTGATTCCCAATTCAAATGTATCCTTTTTTATTATATTCAAGTTTCCTTGACATATTTAATATACCACGAATTTACTTTAAAATCAATAATCATATATAAAAAGTAATGTGCTTTCCTTTTTCTTACAAAATTGTAAGGTTTTGTAATATAATTCGATTTTTAATTATTAACTTTTATAGTATAATTAGCTTGAGGTGAAGAAATGAAGACAGTTTTAAAAATTGATTCTTTAGAAAAATATTATGGTAATAAAGGAAATATAACAAAAGCAATAGATAATATTTCATTTGATGTAAAAGAAAGTGAATTTTTAGCTATAATGGGAGCATCAGGAAGTGGAAAAACTACCCTCCTTAACTGTATATCTACAATAGATAAAGTAACAAGTGGGCATATCTATTTATCAGATAAAGACATAACTAAAATAAAGGGAAGTAAATTAAATGATTTTAGAAGAAAAGAATTAGGTTTTATATTTCAAGATTTTAATTTACTAGATACACTAACAGCTAAAGAAAATATAGCTCTAGCTCTTGCTATAAACAAAGAAAAATCAAGTAATATAGAAAGTAAAATAGATCGTGTTTCAAAAGAACTTGAAATAAATCACATTCTAAATAAATATCCATATGAAATATCAGGTGGAGAAAAACAAAGAGTAGCTGCAGCACGTGCAATAATAACTAACCCTAAATTAATACTTGCAGATGAGCCAACTGGCGCACTTGATTCAAAATCAGCAAGAATGTTGTTAGAAAAATTAGAAAATTTAAACGATGAGTTTAAAGCAACAATTCTTATGGTAACACACGATGCTTTTACAGCAAGTTATGCAGATAGAATAATATTCATGAGAGATGGTAAGATATTTTCTGAAATAATTAAAGGAGATAAAACAAGAAAAGAATTTTTCCAAGATATACTTGATGTTGTAACTCTCCTTGGAGGTGACTTGGGAAGTGCTATTTAAATTATCTTTAAAAAATATTAAAAAAAGTATAAAAGATTACAGTATATATTTCTTTACTTTAGTATTTGCAGTTGCAATGTTTTATATGTTCAATTCTATAGATGCACAAAAATCTATGCTTGAATTAAACGAAGCTAAAAGTGAGTTAATAGGAGCTTTAGTAAGAATAATAGAGTATATATCTGTTTTTGTATCAATTGTACTTGGATTTTTAATAGTATATTCAAATAATTTTTTGATAAGAAAAAGAAAAAAAGAAATAGGACTATATCAAACACTTGGAATGTCTAAAAGAAAGGTTTCTATGATACTTGTTATAGAAACATTAATTATAGGGGTTATATCTTTAGTAGTTGGACTTATACTAGGTATATTATCATCACAATTTGTAAGTTTTCTAACTGCTAAATTATTTGAGGTTAATATGAGTGAATTTAAATTTGTGTTCTCATATAATGCTTTAACTAAAACTCTTATGTATTTTGGAATAATATTTTTATTTGTTATGATATTTAATGTACTTACACTCTCAAAATATAAATTAATAGATTTGATTAATGCATCAAGAAAAAATGAAAAAGTTAAATTTAGAAATAAGTATGTAACTATAATATCATTTATACTTTCTTTTGTACTTCTTATTTATGCTTATTACTTATTATTTAATGATGCTTTAATAGTATTTGATAATAATACAACTAAAATGATTATATCAGGAGCTTTAGGAACGTTTTTACTATTTTTCTCATTATCTGGATTTTTAGTTAAAACTATAAGTCTTAAAAAAAATATATATTACAAAAACCTTAATATGTTCACATTAAAGCAGATTAACAGTAAATTAACTTCTACAGTAATATCTACGACAATTATAAGTTTAATGTTACTACTTACAATAGGTATATTATCAGGATCTATGTCTTTAGCAAGTGTATTTAATACAGATATAAAAGAAAATAATTTAACTGATTATACTATAAATGTATTTGGAAATTTTTACGATGAAATTGATAACGAAGATTATAATAAAAAATTAGAAAACATAAAAAATGAGATAAGTAGTTCAAAATTTAAAAAATATTCTAAAGAAGAAGTTTTATATAATTTATATGCAAGTGATGAATTAAGACTTGAGGATTTAGTTTTAAAAGAAGATTTAGAAAATTTAAAAGTTGAATATGGGAATGCCATATCAATAGATTATGAAATGCCTATTATGAAATTTAGCGATTATAAAAATATAATGAATTTATATGGCAATCCTGTTAAAGATATAAATAATCAAGAATACTTAATGCTTGCTAATATGGATATAGTAAAAAAAGTATTAAAATCATTTCAGGACTCTAATACAGGGATAAACTTTAATGGCAAACATCTGACTCCTAAAGGAGATATCATAGATATTGCAATAGAAAATTATAACTCATCAGGTAATACCGGTGTTATAGTCGTGAAAGATGAGCTACTAGATGGTTTAAACCTTAAAACCTTATATACCCATATAATTGGAAACTATGTAGATACTGATGATTTAGAATCCTTAGAAAAAAATTTTAGAGAATATGTATTAATTGATTTTCATAAAAACACTAATGCAAGTTTGAACTTTAGAACTAAAATAGATATGGAAGCATCTAGTGTAGGATTAAAAGCAATGTTCACGTTTATAGGATTATATTTAGGAATTACGTTTGCGATTACAAGTGCGACTATACTTGCAATAGGGGAGTTAAGTCGTGCAAGTGATAATAAAGTTAGATATAAAATATTAAAAGAACTGGGGGCTAGTGAGAGGATGTTAAATAACTCACTATTAACACAAATTTTAGTTATCTTTCTGTTTCCTCTTTTAATAGCCCTTATACATAGTTATTTTGGACTTAGAGAAATAAACAATATTGCAGTTTTATTCACACATATAAATTTAACTTCTAATATATTGCTTACTACACTTTTTATGATATTAGTTTATGGAGGATATTTACTTATTACTTATAGATGCAGTAAAAATTTAATAAAGTAAAAAGTCAAAATTACAGATATAAAAAGATAAAATGAATTTATCTTAATTAATTTGTATTATCATTATAAATAAAAACATCATTTTTATGTAAAAATAAGAAAATGGCTTACAAAATTAATTTGATTGTAAGCCATTTTTTAACAAATTAAATATATTCATACCTATAGATTTATAAATTATATCATAAAAACAACAAAAAACATAAACTATATATGATGTACACTTAATAATATTTATAGACTATGTTTATTTATTTGCTGTTGAAATTCAACATTTTGAACAGTTATATTATGATTTGGATATTGAGATAACATTGCCAATTTCGTTTTATCTACATATGGTTCTAATTTTTTCATATCAATTATATCTTTCGGTCTTTTAGTATAACTTTTTAACTTGTAAATATTTTCAATTGAACTAGTTTTGAATTTAACGCCATTATATGTTATAGGCGTATCATCATATCTTAAAGCAGTTCCAATTGGTGTAGATGATCTTTCCAAAACATCGACAATAACTTGATCGTTATCTAGTCTATGTGAATATTCTCTAACTGTTATGGAATTATTCTGCTCTCTTTTGAAGCAGAAAAAGCCTAAATGAAATTCGTTATTTGGATTTTGAGCTAAAACTGTATGTGGAGGTTTTTCCTTTTTTATTTCTTCAAATCTTTTCTTACTTGGAAATCTATCGTCAAAAAATTTATATCCCGCTATATTCATAATTTCAGCAATTTTAGGTATGTCTTCTTCATTCACCATTATATCAATATCGTCATGATACCTAAATAATGGCTGATTAGTTTTTAAAAAACAGGGTAGTGCACCAACTATATAATAATCTATCCCATATTTATTAAATAAGGAACAAAATTTGGTTAATGATGAAATTACTAATCTATGATTATCTTCCAAAGACATATTGCCATCCATTTGATTATAAAACATTTTATTTAAAATTGTTTTCATTTCATCAATATGAGGGCATATAGATGGGTTGTAATTTCTAATCACATTTAATAAATAATCATAATAAGGTGAATTTGCTCCAACCGCAGTATAAACTTTTTTAGCTAAATCTTTTATTATTTCTATATCTGACATCTTATCATATTTTTCCAATAAGATTTGTTTTTGTTCATCAGTTATTTTTATTAATTTAGAACAAATATCTATTATTGTTTTTAATTGCTCTTGTTTATTACTGGTCATAAGTAAACCTCCAATTTAACTAACATAATTATATCATGAATTATATTTCGTAACAAGTTGTATTATAGTTTTCAATTGGATTTATATCATATATTTTTGAACAAACTATTGTTTTATACTTTTATTTATTATATAATTTTTACAGGGTTATTTAACGTTTATGTCATCTTTATTTTTGAAAATGAGAGACTAGATGAAAAAATCTAAATTTTTATAATTATTTAAATAATAAATAAATGTTATTATTTAAATATAAAATGAGTTTATAAATATTGTAAAAAATAGAGATAATTTTGGTAATTAAGAGTTGATTTCAAATATTATGACTATCGAATTTACATTAAATGTTTTTAAATGAATAGAATTCAAATTAATTTTTGAAGAAAATAAAAATAAATAGGGAATAAGGATATGATTGATTATAAAATAGATAAAAATTCAATAAAACATACAAAACTTTTACCACTTAAAAAATGTATAACAAAAGACATTTTTGAAATGTATCAAGATATTCCTAATAAAGAAATAGGATCAACAAATGAATTGTATGGATTAAGGTACGATGAATTTACAAAAAGGTGCAATGATTATATAAAAGAAGAAATGAAAATTAATAAAAAATTAAATACAACAATAAACAGATACATTTTATTTGATGGTAATAACCCGATAGGAGAGGTAGGCATAAGAACAACATTAAATGATTTTTGGGTAAATAAAGGGAGTCAAATATATTATAAAATAAGAAAAAAAGAACGTGGAAAAGGATACGGCAACATAATACTTAAATTAGCACTCATAGAAGCTAAAAAGTTGGGTTTTAAAAGAGTTAGGATTAACTGTAATAATGAAAATATAGCTTCAAAAAAGATTATTATAAAAAACGGAGGAATATTAGATATTGATAGTTATAAAACTAATGAGGGTTTTAGTTCTAGTTATATTATAACTTTAATTGATTAGTAAAAAAATATTAGTTTGAACTTAACTAATATTTTTTTAGTAATTATTGCTTTAAGGTTCTATTCTGTCAGGTCCTCTAAATATAAACATTGTTTCTTTTAAAGATCCTGTTTCTAATAATAACATTGTTATTCTGTCTATTCCAAGTGCGAATCCTCCGTGAGGTGGACAACCATATTTGAAAAATTCTAGATAGAATTTAACATCTTCTTTCAATCCTTTTTCTTTTGCTTGTTGACACAATATATCATAATTATGTTCTCTTAATGCTAAAGTTGTTGTTTCGCAACCCTTCCATATAAGATCTGCACCCTGTGGAATACCATTTTTTCTCTTATGGTAAAATGCTCTTTTTTTAGCACTAAAATCTGTTACAAATACAAATTCGTGGCCATATTTTTCTTTAACATATTTATATGCTAATTTTTCAGATTCTGCATTCATATCTCCAACACATTCATAATCCATTTTGAATCCATATTTTTTTTCTAATTCTTTGTATAGTTCCTCCAATTTAATTCTTGGAAAAGGTTTTGTAGGGATAATGACGTCCACATTAAATAATTTTTTTATTTGTTCTCCATATTTTTCCTTAACGGATGATAATCCTGTAATAAATAAATCTTCCTCAAAATCCATAAGCTCTTCTAGAGAATCAACATAACTCATTTCAATATCAAATGATGTAAAATCTGTAGTGTGCCTATATGAATTAGAATTTTCAGCTCTAAACGCTGGAGCAATTTCAAATACTTTTTCAAAACCACTACACATGGCCATTTGTTTATAAAATTGAGGGCTTTGTGCTAAATAAGCTTTTCTATCAAAATATTTTACTTCAAAAACTTCTGCACCTGATTCACTTGCTGCACTAATAATCTTTGGAGTGTGAATTTCAGTGAAATTATTTTTTATAACAAATTCTCTCATAGCGTTAATCATACAAGTTTGTACTTTAAACATAAGAATATTTTTTTCACTTCTCAAATCTAAAAATCTATAGTTTAATCTAGTATCCAATAGTGCAGATTTGCTATCTTTATAATTTAAAGGTAAATTTTCTAAACATTTGCTAGTTATAATTATATCACTTGGTATTAACTCCATTCCATTGAGTTTAACTTTTTCATTTTTTAACAATGTTCCAGTAATTTTAACTGTGCTTTCATTTGACAAATTAGAAACAATTTCATTTAATTTATTGTTATATTGATTTTTTTCTATAGTTACTTGAATTTTACCAGTAGTATCTCTAACTATTAAAAATTGAACATATTGTAAATCACGAATATTATCAACAAACCCTTCAATAGTTATTTCTTTTTCAAGATATTCATTTAAATTTTCAAAATATATTTTTTTCATCTATTATCCTCCTATTTAGTATGTATTAAAAAACAGTTATTTTGTCTACAAAGGGACGAATAACTGTTAAAATCCGCGGTACCACCCAATTTATTATATATGTAAAACAGAAAATAAATATATAATCACTCAATAAGATAACGGTTCAAATCCGACTTATTCTATTGTTATTTTAAATAAGTAGCTCATAGGTGTCTTTCATCTTTAACTTATATTATCTTCCACCAACCGATAATTCTCTATAATAAGTTATAAAATTACTCCTCCTAGTCATTGCTGATGAACAAATTATAACATATTTTATTATTTTTTACAAACATTTGGGTAAAAAATTAAATATATCAGTAAATAGTTAAATATTTTAAATCAATAAAAAGTAAAAAATTTAAAAAATTAGTGAAAAAATCATAAAATTGTGATATACTATGTTAGTAAGTGGATGTTGATTAATAAAAGTAGTTAAATTATATTTATATAGAGAGCTTATGGTAGGTGAAAATAAGTTAAATATTTTTATAACGAATTACATATTATGAATTCAGTCGGTGATGACCGTTAAAACAAAGAGTGCATAATTTTTGATTTGATTATGAATTAAGGTGGTAACACGGATTATTATTTCGTCCTTTGAAAAATAATTCGTGTTTTTTTTAGAAAGGATTGATCATATGACAAAGGAAGAAAAAATTGAATTGATATTAAGAAGAGGAGTTCAAATATTTAATGAGGATTCATTAAGAGAAAAATTAAAAAGTAATAAAAAACTAATTGTTAAATTTGGTGCAGATCCATCTAGACCTGATCTACATTTAGGACATACGGTATCGTTAAGATTATTAAAAGATTTACAGGATTTAGGACATGAAATAGTATTTGTTATAGGTGATTTTACTGCGATGATAGGAGATCCTAGTGGTAAATCAAAAACAAGGCCATCATTAACATTTGAAGAAACTAGACAAAGTGGAGAAACATATTTTAAACAGGTTACAAAAATTCTAGATCCTAGTAAAACTAGAATAGTTTATAATAGCGAATGGCTAGGTAAAATGAATTTTGAAGATGTTATTAAATTAACAGGGAAATACACAGTAGCTAGAATATTAGAGCGTGACGATTTTAATAAAAGGTTTTCTAATAATATACCTATAGGAATACATGAATTTTTATATCCACTTATGCAGGGATATGATTCAGTTGCGCTAAAAGCTGATATAGAAATAGGTGGAACAGATCAAACATTTAATCTGTTAGTAGGTAGAGAATTACAAAGAGATTATGGACAAAAACCACAAGATGTTATGGTATTGCCATTATTAGTTGGATTAGATGGAAAAGAAAAAATGAGCAAATCATTAGGTAATTATATAGGAATAGATGAATCTCCAGAAGTTATGTATGAAAAAGCTATGAGAATACCAGATGATATATTACTAGAATATTTTAAATTAACAACAGATATTGATTTAAAAATAGCCGAAGAATTTATAAAAGAAGATATAGTAAATGCACATAAAGAGTATGCCAAAGAGATCATTAAAATGTATCATGGCGAGCAATTTATAAAACAAGCAGAAGAAAGATATGATAGTGTTGCTAAAGGAGGAATACCAAAAAATATAGAAAAGTTTGAATTATCAAAGGCTTTATTAGACGGTGGTATTTTACTTACAGATTTATTAACTATGTCAAAGATGGTACCCTCTAAATCAGAAGGAAGAAGAATGATAGAACAAAATGGAATAAGCATAGATGGTAAAAAAGAAAATGATGTAAATAGAAAAATACTAATTAGTGATTTTAAAGAAAATAGCATTGTTATTCAAAAAGGTAAAAAGCAGTTTGTTATGATAGTTTTAAAATAAAATTAGATTTAAATTTATAATGGTAGGTTAAAAATAATTATGATATATGTTTTGTTTTTGACTAGTAACTAGTATATAATAGAAAAAATTCATAGTTTTTTAATCAAAATAAAACTCACAAGAGAGTGTGAGTAATTATTACAATGGAGCGATAAAGGTTGAAGTCAGACAACTTTTAATTTTATTGATAGATAGTAATAATCACTAACTGTTATAATTATACCGCTAATTATGTTATTTATAATATTTATTAGAAAATTTACTAGGAAAATACTAGGAAATATGGTATAATGAATTCAATAATAATTGGAGTGTGAAATGATAGGGGCCATTGAAAACTCAAGAACTGAATTAAAGTAAAATTGGTTGATGATTTAGAAGAATCAGTCATATCTTTTTTAAATAAAGATGGTGACAATATCTATATTGGTATAGATAATAATAGTAATATTGTTGGCTTAAAAAATAATATTGATTTTCTGCAAAGAAAAGTTAAAGATTTAATAATTTCAAATATTGAACCATCAGTTTTAGGTTTATTTGATATAGAAGTATTAGAAAAAAATAACAAAAAGTATTTGAAAATAACAATTGCTAAGGAATATGAAATGCCAACTTGTCCTGCCACAATTTCTGGAATCCACGTAACTAATACAAATAATATAATTTTAGATAAAAGAATAGGATTATCTTGTCCTTGGTTCTGGTTAGATGAACCTCAGCTTGAAGTAATTGGTAATATTCAAAATATGAATTATGATGAAATTGTTAATAAAATTTTAGAATATAGAGTATCTAAAATCTCAGATGTTGAAAATATGGAAAAACATGTTGAACTTTATCCTTTTGGTGGATGTGGAGGAAACGCCAAACAATTATTAAGAACATATCTTGACGTATCAAGAATTAGAGGAATGTAAATATAAAAGATGATAAAGAGCATTTAACTTATCGCTCAATATCATCTTTTTCTATTAGCTCTTTATTTTTCCTTATTTTTATTTCTATAAATTCTATCTATAAGAAATTTAACAGAATTGTATATTAGATTTTTAAGATGTTCTAAAGATGATTTTAATAGATTGTTTTCTTCTTGTAAGTCATTGATTCTTTCATCTTTAGACTTGATTTATCTTTTAAACTATCTACTTGAGAATTAAGTTCTTCATTATTTTTCAATAATAATCTAATTCGATCACGATTGTTAAGAAGTTCGCTTTCCACTTCTTTTAAAGTAACAGTTAGCTCTTGAACATTTTAATATTTTATAGTAGTTCTATCAATTAAATCGATGAAAACAATAGCTTTATCTCTATCAACTACATCTTAGACTAATTGATTTTTAATTAAACCTTTTGACTTTAAATTTTCAAGCATTTCTCTAATTTCTTTTGTACTATTTTTTTAATTATCAGTTTTGTCTTTTGCTTTATTCAATGTGTTCTGGTGTATTTCAAAAGATTTTTTCATCTTTTGATAGTTTTCCATTTCTGAAATATGATAATAACGATTTCTACCTTTTAATTTAGGTTTTAGCTTATAATTAGTATGATATTCTTTATTAAGAGATTCTATACGTCGAACTCTTATTTTATCTTGAATTTTTGTTAATGTTTCTTTAGTAAAGACATAAGATTTTCCAACTTGTTTAGATATACCATACTTATTTTTATATTTAATTGGAACACCAATAATATGGAGATGTGGACTTGTTTCATCATAATGAATGATTGCACTTGCTATTTTAAAGTTAGGGACAACAGTTTCTAAATCATTAACTTGTTCTTTAAATACATTAGTCCTTTTCTTTTTGATTTGTAATAAGGTTTATTAAAGGTCTGTTTATTTTTGTGATAAATTAATTATATATAGTTTTTAGATTTTGAGTGCTTTCTCTTTTTATTTTAGAAAAAATTTATTTTCCCACATCTAGTTTACTACATCCAAATGTCTAAAAATAATTAATATATATATGATTTATTGACTTTTAAAAATGTTTTTGTTATTATTTTCTTGTAAGAAATAGGGTGAATTTATGCGTAAAGCAAATATTGTAATTTTTTCATCAGGTATTAGTGAAAAATCTGGTACTTTAGATTTCATCGTTAATAGTTTGAGTAGAAAAGGATATAATTGTTTTTGCTGGAGAGATTTATTTAAAGATGCAAATAATAAAGATAATATAGCATTGTT
>CANQPA010000011.1 GCA_947625635.1 uncultured Bacilli bacterium | reverse complement strand
TCAATATAATTGTATAGAAAAAATAACGAATTGTCTACATACCCTCTCAAGTTGTCTACTTTAAGTTTACCACTGCAAAATGACCAGTGAAGATTTTAAAAAAATCTTTTTTTTCTTGACAGGTAGGGGGGGGGGTAATGGTATAATAAAAAAGAAAGTAGAGGTAGTACAATGAGAAAAGGATTTACATTAATAGAGTTACTTGCAGTAATAGTTATACTATCTGTGATATTATTGATAACAATACCAAGGGTATATAATATAGTAAAAAATTCAAAAGAAAAAAATTTTGTAATATGTACAGAAAATTATATAAGAGCAGTAGAAGATGCATTGTATACAAAAAATATAAATGATGAATTTAGTCCTGGTGAATGTGATATAAAGGAAGATGGGAATCTTTTATGTGATATTGGTCAGTTAGAAGTGGAAACAGGAGGATCTAGACCAAAGGATGGAATACTATATTTAGTGAATAATCAGGTAAAAAGAGCCTTGAATATAAAATATGAGGAGACTGATAAATATATAACAAAGGATACTAGTAATAGTCAATGTACATTAACTGATGAATATGAACCTGTACCCAATTTAATGAGTAGTTCACTAACTCCTGTAAGATATCAGTATGATGAAACTAAAGAAGAAGGAAATTGGATAATAGCAAATTTAGGCGACAAATGGTATGATTATAACAAACAGGAATGGGCAAACGCAGTAATATTAACAGAGGAAGCTAAAAATACGAAACAAATAGGGGATATAATAACAGTAGAAGGAGAGGATCCAGATGTAATAGGAATGTTTGTGTGGATACCTAGATATTCTTATACTATTAAAAATGGGGTTGGGGTACAACTAGAAGGAGGAAGTACACCAACAACCTTAACCCCAGGAGCAATAGATATAAAATTCGTAAGTAAAAATATGAAAGATGATGGTATACCAAAATATACGAAAAATACTCCAAGTGGTTGGTATACACATCCAGCTTTCACATTTGGAGATGAAGAGTTACGTGGATTATGGTTTGGAAAATTTGAGACAACTGGAACAGAGTATATGCCTACCGTTCTTCCAGAACATATATCTATTGGAAATAGTAACTTTAAAATAACTAAAGGCTTTAACATATCTCTTAAATTTAATGATTATGTAAGCGGAGATTCACATATGGCAAAGAATAGTGAATGGGCGGCAGTAGCATATCTTTCACAAAGTAAATATGGTAAGTATGGCAATGTTTTATATACAGGGAATAATAAAGAAATATATGCTAATGATTCTAAAAAGCATTATACTGGTAAAAGTCTGGGCACTGTTCATACTTCTACACCTCCTGAAGAGAGTAATTGTTCATATGATGATATAAAAGATAGAAAAGATGGAACTGGTTCATGTGGTGGAGGTGCTTCAACAACAGGAAATATATATGGAATATATGATATGGCAGGTGGTTGTATTGAAAGAGTAATGGCAAATTATGATAATAAAATTCCAGTCGGTTCTGGAGACACTATTTTTAATGAAATTGATTCTAAATATTATGATTTATATACAAATACTAATGCTATGCTTGAGGCATGTAATGGTAAAATTTGTTATGGACATGCATTTAGTGAAATAAGAGATTGGTATGTTCATACAAGTAGTGCCTATTTTGATGATTCTCGTTCGGTTTTGCTTAGAGGTAATGGTGTAAATACGGTAAATACTTCAATTGGATCAGGCGGTATATTTAGTTCAATGACATATAATGGTAATGCCGGTACTCCTACATTTAGAGTCGTTATCTCTTAGAATTTAATTAAATATTTTATAATAAAGTAATTGATATTAATTGTATGTTTTAGTATCATATACCTATGATTTTTAAACAAAGAAGTATTATTTTATATAATACTTCTTTAATTTTTAAATAACTTTAATTATCACTCGCTAAAAAGACAGTATTAAAAACATTATGTGATTCAACAAAAAAGATTTATTAACATTTAAAGCCTCTTACCTAGTAGAAGATAAATAATTAGAATTAAAGTGTCATAAGCAATAACCAACTTTTTATAGGTTTAAAAATTTATATAATAAGTACAGGCATAAAATTCCAGCCGTTCTTATACTATACCTCAAGCACTATAAGAAATGTGCCTAAATAAATATAACATCTCCAAGCCATTGACAGGCAGGGGGGGGGGTAATGGTATAATAAAAAAGAAAGTAGAGGTAGTATAATGAAGAAAGGATTTACATTAATAGAGTTACTTGCAGTAATCGTAATATTAGCCATTATCGCATTAATAACTGTACCGCTAGTTTTAAATATAGTACAAGAATCAAAAATAAATTCACTTAAAATAAGTGCGGAAGAGTATATAAGAACGGTAAATCTATCATTAATAAACGAACAGATAAATACAAATGTATCTGATGGCTTATATATGATAGAAAATAATGGTAAGACAATAAGTCTAGGAGATAAAAAAATTGATGTAGAATACAATGGTAATAGTATTGAAAGTGGAGGATTATTAGTAGAAAATAAAAGAGTGGTAAAAATAATAAAAGGTAAAATAGATGATTATTATGCAAGAATAGAAAATGAAAATATAAAATTATATAAAGAAATAAATGCAAGTATGCTTGTAAGTGGTGAAACATTTAATAAAAAGATAAAAACATTGGTAGGATATAGTGGTGCTACTATTTCAACAGTAGATGATAAAGTAAATGAAATAATATTTTTGCCTGAAAATATGATACCATATGGATATACACAAGAAAGCTTACAAGAATTGCCGCATGAAACGGTTTCAGATGATGGAGAAATAATTGCTTATTATGAAAATAAAAAAGGGATAATTTACATATACAGTAAAAATATAATACAAACTAATATTAATGCAAGTTATATGTTTCAAAATTTTCAAACATTAACGAATATAGTGTTTAATTTAATTGATACAAGTAAAACAACTAACATGAATCATATGTTTTATCGTTGCATCGTATTGGCCTCACTTGATTTGAAGTATTTTAATACTTCAAAAGTCGAGCATATGGATGAAATGTTTAATAATTGTAAAACTTTAGTCACGTTGGACTTAAGTAGTTTTGATACAAGAAATGTTGTTGGTATGCATTCTTTATTTAGTTCATGCAGTGAATTAAAAGAATTAAATCTAAGTAGTTTTAATACATCAAATGTAACCGATATGGCGTATATGTTTCAGAATTGTAAAAGTTTAACAAAATTGGATGTAAGTTCTTTTGATACACTAAAAGTAAATACTATGAATAGTATGTTCTCTGGCTGTACAAACTTAGAAGACTTAAATTTAAACAGTTTTGATACATCAAAAGTAGAATATATGAATAGTATGTTTTCTGGTTGTACAAACTTAACAAAATTAAATTTAAGTAATTTTGAAACAATTAATGTTAAAGATATGGGAAGGATGTTTGGTGGCTGTTCCAGTTTAAGCGAATTAGATGTAAGTCATTTTGACACATCTAAAGTAACAAACATGGCAAGTATGTTTGAAGGATGCAGAAATTTATTAGAATTAGATTTAAGCAGTTTCAGTATAAGTAATGTTACGTCAATGTCAAGGATGTTTTGGGAATGTTTAGAGTTAGAAATTATATCAGTGTCAGATAAATGGGTGTATAATGATGAAGTTATAACTAATGGCATGTTTAATAGTTGTAAGTGTGGTGGAGTTACAAAAAAGTAATTGATAAACTAATCAATTACTTTTAATATATAGGTTTATTACTGATGATAATCTATAAAAATTATAATATTAAATAAGTAATAGACAAATTACTTCTTTTATTTTAAATACATAAATGTTATAATGATAAAGGTGGAGATAATTATGATAAGATATAATCCGAAAATAGATGAGGGGCTCACGAATTCACAGGTAAATTATAGAATAAAAAATGGGAATGTTAATTACAATAGCCAGATAAAAACAAAATCAATCGGACAAATAATTTTTTATAATGTATTTACTTTGTTTAATATATTGAATTTAAGTTTGGGATTATTAATATTATGGGTTAAATCTTACAAAAATTTATTATTCTTAGGCGTAGTTGTCTGCAATACTATGATTAGTATTATTCAGGAGATAAGGTCAAAAAGAGTAGTTGATAAATTATCTATTGTTTCTAATACTAAAGTAAATGTAGTAAGAAATTCTACTATTGAATTAATAGATATGGATAAAGTTGTATTAGATGATATAATTATATATAAAAGGGGTAATCAAATAGTAGCTGACTCAGTAGTTATAGATGGTGAAGTAGAAGTAAATGAGTCACTGATAAGTGGTGAGGAAAATTCAATAACTAAGCATGTTGGAGACTATTTATATTCTGGAAGTTTTGTAGTAAGTGGAAAATGTACTGCAAAAGTAGAAAAGGTTGGAGAAAATAATTATGCTTCAAAAATTACCAAAGAGGCAAAATATTTAAAAAAAATAAATTCAGAAATTATGATTACATTAAAGAGAATAATAAAAATAATATCAATTGTAATCATTCCGTTATCTATAATTCTATTTTTAAGACAATGTAATTTAGTTGGAAACAGTATAAGTGATGCTATTGTTAATACTGTAGCAGCTATTATTGGAATGATACCCGAAGGCTTAGTGCTTTTAACGAGTACAGTTCTTGCTGTTAGTGTGATAAGATTATCAAAAAGTAAAGTATTAGTTCAGCAATTGTATTGTATAGAAACATTAGCACGTGTAGATACAATATGTTTAGATAAAACTGGAACTCTTACTGAGGGAATTATGGAAGTAGAGGATGTAATTCCATTAAACAAAAATTACGATTATGAAAAAATTTTATCAGCAATTTCAAGGGAATTATTAGATGATAATGAAACAATGGATGCTATAAGTCGAAAGTTTAACAAAAATGTTGGTTTTACCTGTTTAGAAAAAGAGCATTTCTCATCTGAAAAAAAATACTCGAGTGTAACTTTTAAGGAAGGAAAATACATATTAGGGGCTCCAGATATATTGGATAATAGTGAAAAAATGAAATCTATTATTGATAAGTATTCTGACTATAGATTAGTACTTCTTAAAAATGATAAAGATAATATTTCATTAATATTATTAAAGGATAAAATAAGATTTAAAGCATCAAATACTTTACAATATTTAAGAGGTGAGGGTGTTGATGTAAAAATTATAAGTGGTGATAGTGAAAAAGCAATTTTAAGAATAGCTAAAAGATTAAAATTTACAAATATCAAATGTATTGATATGTCCCAAAATAAAACAAATATGAATCATCAATTAGTTGAAAACTATAATATATTTTGTAGAGTTAGTCCAAGTCAGAAAAAAGATTTAATTAAGGCATTGAGGTCTAATGGACATACAGTTGC
Organism: uncultured Bacilli bacterium; assembly: GCA_947625635.1. Classification (GTDB taxonomy): domain Bacteria; phylum Bacillota_I; class Bacilli_A; order RF39; family UBA660; genus UMGS1613. Next base: position 29,101 of record CANQPA010000011.1, on the reverse strand, counting down.
TATGACCGGAGATGGAGTAAATGATGTGTTAGCTCTTAAAGAAGCAGACTGTAGTATTGCCATGGCAAGTGGATCTGATGCTGCACGCAATGTTTCAGAATTAGTTTTATTAGATTCAAATTTTGATGCAATACCAAAAATAGTTGAAGAAGGAAGAAGAACAATTAATAATATACAAAGATCATCATCCCTTTTCCTTACAAAGACCATATATGCAACTTTACTTGCAATAATATTTTTATTTGTTCCTATGAATTATCCATTTGAGCCTATACAGCTTAGTTTAGTTAGTGCTATAACAATTGGAATTCCAGCATTTATACTTGCATTAGAACCAAATCATGATATAATAAGAGGTAATTTCTTTATAAATATTTTAAAAAAATCATTACCTGGTGGTCTTACAATTGTCATAAACGTTATAAGTGTAATGTTAGTCGCTAAAATATTTAAAATTAATCCAGATGAAATATCTACGATGGCGGTTATACTTGTTGCATTTACAGGCTTTATATTATTATATAGAATCTGTTATAAATTCAATAAGATAAGATTAATTTTATTCATTTCATTAATTATTACATTTGTGGGTTGTATTGTTGGATTTCCTAAAGTATTTGAGTTAGTATTTCTAAAACCTATTTTAGTAGTATATATATTTTTAGTGTTTGTATTAGATATAGGTTTATTTGATTTATTATCAAAAATATGTGAAAAGAAAATTTTCAAATATAAAGATAGATTGATAAAGTAGGAGGATTTATGGAAATAGTATCATTTTTGTTAACTTTCTTAGTTGGTATTTTTATATTATTAGGAAGTATATGTGGAATATATTTTAAAAATAATAAAAAATTTACTGATTTAAGTATATCATTAGCGTTTGGAATTATAATAAGTTTAATAGTATTTGAAATTATACCGGAGTTATTTGGTATTATGAGTGTTCAAGTAGGTATAGTAAGATCGATATTATCTATTATAGTATTATCTTTAATTGGAATTATATTGTTAAAATTGTTAGACTTGTTTATACCTAACCATGAGCATGAAAGCCATTCTAGTAATAAATATAAAAATGATAAAAAGCATAATGCACATTTATATCATATTGGGATAGTGTCTTCGATTGCGATTATTGTCCACAATATAATTGAGGGTATGAGTTTATATTTAGTTTCACAAGAAAGTATATTATCAGGGCTATTGTTATTTATTGGAATTGGTTTGCATAATATTCCAATAGGTTTTGTTATCTCTTCAACACTATATAGTTTGAATCACTCTAATAAAAAAATATTGAAAATTAGTTTATTAGTTTCATTATCGACTTTTGTAGGTGGATTTATAATGTTTGTTCTAGGTGGAGTGAATGAATTAGTAGAAGGAATATTACTTGGTTTAACTTTAGGAATGTTAATATATATATCATTCGTTGAATTACTTCATCAAATATATCACATGAAGAATAAAAAGCTTAGTATTGTTAGTATTATTGCAGGTATAATATTACCAATTATAAGTGTTTTAATAGAACATATAATTTAACAAAAAAAGTAACATTAAATATAATGTTACTTTTATCTTACAACCACAGCTTTTTTTCCAACATCATTATAAATAGATTCTACCTTAGATTTTGAAAGATAAAATTCGTATTTACCATTATTATGAAACCATGGATCAAGCAATAAATGTTCACCAGTAATAGTATTATAACCTTTTATTAATAAAACATGTAAATTTTTTGGTGCTCCATTCGACCAATTTATTGGTGATTCAAAATCAAATGTTAAATATATTATAACGGGATTTCCATTAATTACTTCATTATCTAAATCAGATAAATTCCATCCTGTTGCATTTATTATATTGTTGTATCCAGAAGAAGATTTGCCAAATTCTGCGAGTGGTGTAGGAGCTATCCAATGAGCAACATCACTAGGTTCTTTTTCGAATATACTTAGATAAAATCCAGTATTTGGATCATCACTTTTAGGAATATCATTTGAATAAGTTACTAAATCCATATTTTGCAATAGCCCTTTATATTTTAATGCCATAAGTAAAGAGGCTGCTTCACAACCATTATAGACTCCAGATTTATTTTGACTTATATAAGGAATATCTAATTTTATCCAGGCATTGTTGATTTTTTCTATTTGCTTTCTTTTTTCTTCCTCTAATCTTCTTTTTTCTTCTTCTATTGTATTTAAAGTATCATCAATTATTTTTAAATAATTATTTAATTTTTCTTTTAATTCCTCTTGTTTTAAATTTTCAACTAACTTTTTTGCCTCATTATATTTTTCTCTGTTTATATCTTCTTTCATTTCTGTTTTTTCTTCATTTTTAAATAATTCATCAACACATTTTGTTGCTTGTGTAATTATATCATATTCTGATTTTACATTGTCAATTTTATTTTTAGCAATATCTTTATATGAAGGATCCAATTTATCACATTCATTATATAGTTCGTCAATATCTTTTTGGGTTATCGTATAATCCAATACATTATTTTTATAATAAGAATTAATTTTTTCTTTTAGTACTATATAATCTTTTGAATTATTAGCATTTGTTAATAAATTATCCACCTTGTTTTTATTTTTAACTTTTTTTATTTTATTCAAACAATTTTGTACGTCTTTCAAATTAATTTTTTCTTTTATAATACCGTTTTCATACATAGATGAACAATATTCGAATGCATCATCATATAGTTTCTTTTGAATTTTTAATTCTTCTTGTTTTTTTAATTCCGTTATAATTATTATTGCTAAAAAAGCTAATAACATAGATACAAAAATTATTATAAATATGCATTTCTTTTTGCTCACCTGAATCACTACCTTATAATAAATAAAATATATCATAAAATATTTAAAAAGTAAATATTTTATGATAAGTTACCATACTAATAATAGAGTGGAATTTATTTACAAACAAATGTATGAGTGCTATAATAATTATGTAAGGTGGTTTTATGAATAATATAATTATGCATATAGATGTAAATAATGCTTTTCTTTCATGGACTGCAGTAGATTTGCTTAAAAACGGTTATAAAATAGATATTAGAAATATTGAGTCCATAATAGCCGGAGATGAATCAAAAAGAAGAGGAATAGTACTAGCCAAAAGTATGATTGCAAAAAAAAGAGGGGTTAAAACAGCTGAAACAATTAGAGAAGCTAAAAGAAAATGTTATAATTTAAAAATATTTCCTCCTAATTATAAACTTTATAAAGAAATGTCTAAAAAGTTATTTGATCTAATAAGTAAATATACGCCGGATATAGAAAAATTAAGTATTGATGAATGTTTTATAGATTACACAAAGGTAAGTAACTTATATGGTGATCCTATCAATTTCGCATATAATTTAAAAAAAGAAATAAAAAATACTTTAGGGTTTACGGTAAACATAGGCGTAGCACATAATAAATTATGCGCTAAGATGGCATCAGATTTTTTGAAACCAGATAAAGTTCATACTTTATTTGAAAATGAAATAAGTTTAAAAATGTATCCTCTTCCAATTGAAAATTTATATGGAGTAGGTAAGAGCACAAGCAAAAAATTGAAAGAATTAAATATAAATACAATAGGTGATTTAGCAGGTTCAGATCCTCAAAAATTATTTAAATATTTTAAAAATCAAACAGAAAAACTTATTAACGCTGCTAAGGGATTGGATAATGGAATTATAATTGCGAAGAAAAAAGAAACGGAAGGAATAAGCAATTCAATGACTACAAGTTATAATTTAAATACTCTTGATGAAATATACAAATATTTGTATCCATTAGTGGAAAATGTATGCATTTCACTTAGAAAAAAAAATAAGTATGCAAATCAAGTTGGTGTTATTATAAAAGATAAACATTTTAAAAATTATTCTCATCAGAGAAGATTAAAAAATTCTACAAGTAATACGGATGAAGTATACCAAATTGCTAAGGAGTTAATTATGGAATTATGGAATGGTGAAGGAGTGAGATTAATCGGTATTTCTCTTAATAAATTATCAAATTCAAGAAGCCACCAATTATCTATATTTGAGGATATAATCAAAAAAGATAATAATGATGAATTAGATAAAGTAATCGATAAATTAAAAGAAACATATGGAGACAGCATAATAAATAAAGCATCTAGATTTTAATAAAAACTATGATAGAATTATATCAGTTCTAATTTTAGCTAGTTTTGTCGAATACTAACATTTTGTAAATTATATGTGCTAATATATTTTCAAGAGGTGATAATAGGTGAGTACTAATTCCCATATAGAAAATGTATTTAACAATATGATAGAAGATGTGAGATATATAAAATTAGCTACTTATTCAATAAATGATAGGTAGTTTTTTTATAATTTTATTAATAAAACTGTATATTTATTTGTGTTTTTATGTTATTATTATTACATCGAGGTGATTAAATGAGAGAATTTTCAGAACAGGAAATGGTTAGAAGAAATAAAATAGAAGAAATAAAAAAGTATACAAATCCATATCCAGAAAGATATGAAGTTACTAATACTTTATTGGAAGCTAGAAATTTAGAAGACGGTACTAAAGATGTTAGTATTGCTGGTAGAATTGTATTTTTGAGAAAGATGGGTAAATTAAGTTTTGTTCGTTTAAGAGATATACAAGCAGATATCCAAGTGCAACTAAAATTGGATGTGACAGATGAACATGATTATGAATTTTTTAAAAAACTAGTTGATCTTGGTGATTTTATAGGGGCTAAGGGTGAAATTATAACCACTCAAACTGGAGAAAAAACATTGCTTGCTTCCAGGATTACATTTTTAGGTAAAGCATTAAAACCACTACCTGAAAAATTTCATGGATTAAGTGATACAGAATTAAAATATAGGGAAAGATACGTAGATCTAATATCAAATGAGGAATCAAGAAAAGTATTTTTAGGAAGAAGTAAATTATATTCTTTTATACATAAATTTTTGGGCGAAAATGGATTCTTACAGGTTGAAACACCAATTTTGCAAAGTGCAGTATGTGGAGCAGCCGCACGCCCATTTTATACACACCACAATGCATTAGATATGGATTTAAATTTAAGAATAGCACCTGAGACTTACTTGAAGCAGTGTATTGCATCTGGATATAATAGAGTTTATGAAATTGCGAAATGTTTTAGGAATGAAGGAATGGATAAAGAACATTTGCAAGAGTTTACTCAAGTTGAATGGTATGCTTCATATTGGAATTTTGAGGATAATATTAAATTCTATCAAAAATTTATAAAATCACTTTTAATGGAATTATTGGGAACCACTAAAATAGAATATCAAAATGAAATATTGGATTTTGGTGTAGAAAAATTTGATAGAATAAATTATGTTGAAAAAATGAGAGAAATATTAGGATTTGATTTTTTATCGTTAGATAATCCAAAGCATTTAAAACAAAAAATAGTAGAAAAAGGCTTATTTACTATGGATGAGTTGGAAGAATATAAATCTATGAGTCAAATAATTGATTTTACTTATAAGAAGAAAATCAGGGCTAATATTATACAACCAACAATAATATATAATTATCCAGCCTTCTTGATCCCACTTGCAAGAAGAAATGATCAAGATGAAAAAATTATAGATGTTTTTCAAATTGTAGTCTGTGGTACAGAACTTTGCAAGGCGTACTCTGAACTTGTAAATCCTATTGTTCAAAGGGAGGCTTTTGAAGATCAATTGAAAGCACGTGAACAAGGGGATGACGAAACTATGGAAATTGATGAAAGTTTTATGGGTGCAATGGAACAGGGTATGCCTCCAATATCAGGTTTAGGATTTGGTATAGATAGGTTACTTATGATTATTTATAATCAGCCATCGATTAGAGATGTTGTACTATTTCCTATGATGAAAGATAAAAATTAGCATGAATTTATATGTTGTAAGACACGGAGAAACTATTTGGAATAAAGAGGGCAGGGTTCAAGGAATAAGTGATATACCCTTAACAGATAAAGGTAAAAAAGAAGCAGAGCAACTTCAGAAACTTGTTAGTTCTCTTAATATAGATATAGTAATATCGAGTCCATTATCAAGAGCTCTTGATACAGCAAAAATATTAGTGAATTCAAAACTTCCAATAAATATTGATGATAGAATTAAGGAACGTAATTGGGGGTTTAATGAGGGTGCTAAAATAGATGAAGTAGATAGTTGGGATTGTTGGGATATAGTACTTAATACAAAAGTACAAAATATAGAATGTATACAGGATTTTATGTATAGGGTATCCGACTTTTTAGAGGATATTAAAATAAAATATAAAAATAAGAATGTTCTGGTTGTCACTCATAGTGCAGTGAGTCGTGTCATCCATTATATGCTGGAAAAAATCCCAGAAGATTTTAATCTATCTAGAATAAGCATCCCCAATTTAAGAATAATTGAATATAAGTTATAAAGGAGATTTTATGAAAATATTATGTGTAAATGCAGGTAGCTCATCATTGAAATTTCAAGTGTTTGAGATGCCAGAAGGAAAAACTTTAATAAGTGGATATATTGAAAAGATTGGACAAGAAGATTGTTTTTGGAATGTTAAAATAAATGGAGAAAAAATTAAAAGTGAAAGATATTTAAAAGATCATAGTGCAGCGGCAGAAGTTTTAATAGATGAATTATTAAAAAATAAAGTAGTAGAAAATTTGGGTGAAATAAAAGCTATTGGACATCGAGTACTACATGGTGGTGAAAAATACTCAGATTCAGTTCTAATTACTGATGAAGTAATTAAAGACATAGAGGATTTGACAAAATTAGGACCACTTCATCATCCAGGTAATTTAGCAGGAATTAAGGCTATGCAAAAAGCATTTCCTGGTGTTCCAAATGTTGCTGTTTTTGACACAGCATTTCACCAAACAATGCCAAAGAAAAATTTTATATATCCTGTGCCATATTCATGGTATAAAGATTATGGGGTTAGAAAATATGGATTTCATGGAACTAGTCATAAATACATAACTGGTGAAATGAAAAAAAGATTAAATAAAGAAAATGTCAATTTGATTATATGTCATGTAGGTAGTGGCGCAAGCATAGCTTGCATTAAAAATGGAAAATGCTATGATACAACTATGGGACTAACTCCTCTAGATGGGCTCATGATGGGAACTCGTAGCGGATCAATAGATCCATCCATAATTGAATATGTAATGAATGAATCAGGTAAAACAATAAATGAAATAACTGATGATTTAAATAAAAAAAGTGGCTTTTATGGTATATGTGGTGTAGCTGATTGTCGTGATGTAGAAAAATATGCCAGTGAAGATAATGAAAATGCAATTCTTGCTTTAGATATGTATGCGGATAGAATTGCAAAATATATTGCAGATTATTATATTGAACTAGAAGGAAATGTAGATTCTATTGTTTTTACTGCTGGAGTACTTGAAAATGGAGCTGCTATGAGGAAGATGATTATTGACAGACTTTTACCACTTGGAATAACTATAAATGAAGATATGAATAATAAAATAGCTAGTTTTAAAGAAATACACGAAGGTATTATAACGGATCCTTATTCTAAAATAAACATTATGGTATTACCAACTGATGAAGAAATTATGATAGTTAAAGATACATTTAATATAGTCGTTAATGAATAATTTAAAATAATGTTTATATCGTTGTAAGCAAATATATCAAAATATTTGCCTTTTTTTTGCTTTTTATATTGAAGTAATAAAATATTGTTTAAATTTCTTGAAAAATAGTGTATAATGATTATGGATTGTAGGTGTTACATGAATGTATTTAAGCAAATTTATAAAAAGATAAAAAAGTATAATAAAATAGTTATTGCAAGACATATAGGCCCAGATCCAGATGCTTTAGGAAGTTCTATTGGGTTAAAGGAAACAATACTAAATACATTTAATGAAAAGAAGGTTTTTGTAGTAGGTGCACCAGCTGCAAGACATAAATATATAGGTACTTTGGACAAATTTACGGAGGATATGTATAATAATTCGTTGTTAATTGTTTTAGATACACCAGATTTAAAAAGAATTGATGGAGTAGATGCATCTAAATTTGAATGTGTAATAAAAATTGACCATCATCCATTTATAGAAAGATTTGGTGATATAGAATTAGTTGATGATACAGCCAGTAGTGCGAGTCAACTTGTAATGGAACTTATAAAAAATACCAAATTAAAAGTGAATCAATCAGCTGCAGAGAAGCTTTATATTGGAGTAGTTGGTGATACAGATAGATTTTTACATTATTATACTACAGCAAAAACTTTTGAACTTGTATCTTATATAATAAAGAAAACAAATATAGATTTTACTAATCTATATAAAAATATGTATTTAAGAACTTTAGATGAATTAAAGTTTCAAAATTATATAATAGATAATTTAATATTAACAAAAAATGGATTCGGTTATATTAAAATAAATCAAGAAACTCTAGATGAATTTGAAATAGATGCCCCTAGTGCGTGCAATATAGTTAATAATTTAACTTTTATAAAAGGAATGTATTCCTGGGCTATATTTGCTTACGATAAGGCTAACGATAATATTAGAGGATCGATAAGATCAAGAGGTCCAATTATAAATGGAGTTGCGTCAAGATATAATGGTGGAGGTCACATATACGCAGCGGGTGTTAGGCTTTCAGATTTTGATATGGTAAATTCATTAGTATTAGATTTAGATAAAGTATGCTTTGAATATGAAAAAGAAAATAGTAATGGTGAAAATAATATATGAAAAAAAGTATTAAGGATTTCAATTTAAAAAATAAAAGAGTAATAATAAGAGTAGATTTTAATGTTCCTATTAAGGATGAAAAAATTATTGATGATAATAGAATTAAAATGAGTTTAAAGACCATTAATTATGCTATAGAAAAAGGCGCAAAAGTTATATTGCTCAGTCATTTAGGGAGAATTAAGACATTGGAAGATAAAAATCAAAATTCTTTAAAAATTGTATCTAATAGACTTAGTGAATTATTAGGTAAGAGGGTAATATTTATAGATACAACTAGGGGAGAAAAATTGGATAATGCTGTAAAAAAATTAAAAAATGGTGACGTCTTACTTATAGAAAATACTAGATTTGAAGATTTAAATGGGAATTTAGAATCTAATAATAATGATGAATTAGGAAAATACTGGGCCTCACTTGGTGATATATTTATTAATGATGCATTCGCAACTTCCCATAGAAGTCATGCTTCAAATGTTGGAATAGCTTCCAATTTGGAGAGTGGTATTGGTTTTTTAGTCGAAGATGAACTGGAAAAAATTGGAAAAACTATAGATAATCCTAAAAGACCTTTTGCTGTAATACTTGGTGGAGCAAAAGTAAGTGATAAAATTGGGGTAATAAAAAATTTAGTAAAAAAAGCTGATTTTATACTAATAGGAGGAGGTATGGCCTATACTTTTTTAAAGGCCTCTGGGTGTAATATAGGTCTTTCTTTAATCGATGAACAATCAATAGATTTTTGTAAACAGTTGTTAAACGGTTATAAAGAAAAAATAATATTACCAGTAGATTCTATAGTCTCCAAAGTATTTAATAAAGATATTACTTTAAAAAATAATAATGAATTTGATTATAATGATATGGCGCTTGATATAGGCAATAGAACAATTAATCTTTTTAAAGACATATTAAAAAATTGTAATACTATTATTTGGAATGGACCATTGGGATATTATGAGGTTGAAAGTTATTCTAATGGAACTAAGGAAATATTAGACTTTTTAAGCAAAAGCAAAAAGGAAGTCATAATAGGTGGTGGAGATACATCATCCGCTGCAATTAATTTCGGTTATAAAAATTCATTTACACACATTTCAACAGGAGGAGGAGCATCTTTAGAATTATTAGAGGGTAAAATTTTGCCTGGAATAGATGCAATAGATAATAAATAATATGAAGAAAAAATTTAATATAATTATTTTAGTATTAATAACCTTGCTTGTATTATATTTCTCATTAAAGGATAATTTCAATGAAACATTAACTCAAATATTTACTATGAATCCATGGTATTTACTATTAGCATTAATTTTTCTTGTATTATTTTGGATATTTAGAACGTATCCAATGTATAGTTTTTGCAAAAAAATTAATAATGATTTTAAATTTTTATCTGCATTTCAGTTGACACTTAGGACTCAATTTTTTAATGCTATTACTCCATTTGCAACAGGTGGACAACCATATCAGATATATTATTTAAAACATGCAGGATTAGATTATGCAGAATCTACAAGTGTAGTTTTGGAAAATTTTATTGTATATCAAATTGCTCTCGTAATACTTGGCTTACTGGCCTTTATTTCGAATCATATTTTTCCCATATTTAAAAAAGTGGAATTATTAAGTTATTTGATAACGCTTGGTTTTTTAATAAATACTCTTGTAATCGTTGTTATGTTTGTAATTGCTTTTTCTAAAAAAATAAATAAATTTTTAATAAATTTAGGAATTAATATACTTACTAAATTGAGATTAGTTAAAGATAAAGAAAAAAAATTAAAGGAATGGGATATAAACATTAGTAAATTCAATAAAAGTGCTAAAATTCTTTTAAAAAACAAAAAGAGTTTTGCAGCAAATATTATATATAATTTTATTGCACTTTCTTGTTTATATTTGATACCACTATTTATCTTATATTCGATGGGAGAGTTTGATGCCTTTAATCCAGGTATTTCTATTGTTACAAGTGCATATGTAATGATAATAGGTTCATTCGTGCCAATTCCAGGTGGCACGGGTGGTCTTGAATTTGGTTTCATCAAGTTTTATGGAAGTTTTATAAGTGGTAGTATGTTGTCGGCATTAATGCTTGTCTGGAGATTTATTACTTATTATTTAGGGATGATAGTTGGGGCTATAGCTCTTAGTGTAAAGAAGGTGGAATGATGAGAATAGGTATTTTTACAGATACATACCCTCCTTTTATAAATGGAGTGTCGACTAGTATTAAAATGTTAGAAAATGCTCTTAGAAAGAAAGGACATAAGGTTTTCATAGTCACTGTTAATCCAGATGATATGACATATCATTATGAGGATAATGACAGAATTATTAGAATTCCAGGGATACCTGTTGGAATTTATGATTATAGACTTACTACTTTTTATCCAATAAAAGCAGTAAATAAAATTAAAGAGTGGAATTTGGATATAATTCACACTCATACTGAATTCGGAATAGGGACTTTTGCAAGGGTTATAGGAAAGCAGTTCGATATTCCAGTTGTACATACATATCATACTATGTATGAGGATTATGTACACTATATAACAAAAGGATATTTTAATAAATCTAGTAAAAAGATAGTGGAGTATTTAACTAAATTTTATTGTGATAAGACAATAGAAGAATTAATTGTTCCAACAAAAAAAACATATGATTTATTTAAGGAAAAATATAGATATGATAGAAATGTTCATATAATACCAACAGGAATAGAAATAGAACGATTTTATAATGAGAAAATGTCTCAAAATAAATTGGATATAATTAAAGATGAATTAGATATAAAAAAAGATGATATAGTAATATTATTTGTTGGTAGAGTTGCTTCCGAAAAGAATATAGAGTTTTTAATTAATAATCATTCAGACTTAGTTAAAAAAAATAAAAATTGTAAATTATTAATTGTAGGAGATGGACCAGATTTAGAAAACTATAAAAAAATGGTACATAAAAAAAGTTTGGACAACAATGTAATATTTACAGGAAAAGTACCTTGGAAAGATGTACCACTTTATTACAATTTATCTGATATATTTGTAACAGCTTCGCATACAGAAACGCAAGGGTTAACTGTAATAGAAGCAATGGCGGCATCATTGCCAGTTGTTGCTTTGGATGATGATAGTTTCAGAAACGTAGTAATAAATGAACTTACAGGATATTTATTTAAAGATAAAAAAGAATACCTAAATTATATGTATAAATTAATAGAAAATAAAAATTTAAGAATAAAAATGGGAAATCAAGGTAGAATTAATTCAGAACCATATTCTTCTAAGTATTTTGCCGAAAGAGTTTTAAGTGTTTATAAACTTGCTCTTAAGGGAAGACCTTTAAAAAAGGATAAAACTTTTTTTACACGATTAAAAAATACGATAAAAAGAGGTATACATGGAAAATAAATTAATAGTCGGAAATATAAAAACAAATATGAAATTTGGTGAAATTCCTAATTATTTAAATTGGTTTAAAAATATAAAATCTAAAAATGTTGTTATTTGTCCAAGTTATATTTATATACCATATTTTTTAAATTATAAATTTAATGTTGGTAGTCAAAATGTGTGTATAAATGATGATGGAGGGTACACTGGTGAAATTTCTGCCGAACAACTTGCGAGTATAGGTGTTAAATACGTTATAATTGGACATAGCGAAAGGAGACTTTTTCTAAAAGAAACTGATATTGATATAAATAAAAAAATAAAGAGTTCTATAAATGCTGGATTAAAAGTCATATTATGCATAGGAGAAAACTTAGAACAATTTAATTTATTAAAAAAAGATATAATATTAAAAAGGCAAATTAAAGATGATCTTGCAAATATTAAAGATTTATCAAATGTAATAATTGCTTATGAGCCTGTATGGGCAATAGGTACAAACAAAATGCCAGACAAAAAAGAAATTGAAAAAACAGTATTGTACATAAAACAATTAGTAATTGAAATGTTTAATCAAAAAATTAAAGTAATGTATGGTGGTAGTATAAATGAAAATAATATTTCTTATTTAAAGGATATTGAAGTACTTGATGGATTTTTAATTGGTTCGGCAAGTATCGATCCAACTAAATTTATAAAAATAATAGACAAAGTTATTAATATATAAAATTCGATAATATCAAACAAATTTCGACAAAACTAGCTAAAATAAACTCTAGAAGCTTTAAGTTGTATGTAGTATAATTATTATAGAAAAGGAAGATGATTATGGACAAGATTAAAGTTCTTATGATAGATGATAACATACAGTTAATTGAAGCAGTAAAAGAATATTTTAAAAGTAGTAAACTAATTGAAATTTCCGAAATGGCGAGTGATGGATTAGAAGGTATAGAGAAAATAGAAAAAGGAATTTATGATATAATCGTTTTAGATCTTATAATGCCTAGAAAAGATGGATTATATGTTCTCAGTGAAATGAAAAAAAGAAATTTAAATAAAAAAGTTATAGTTGCAACTAGTTATAATACTCAAGAAGTAATAAGAGAAGTTTCTGACTATGGAGTTAACTATTATATATTAAAACCTTTTGATTTTGATGATTTAGAAAAGAGAATATTAGATTGTTGTAATAAAATAAAAGAAAGTAAAAATATAGATTTACATTATAACAATCTTCAGATATCTATTACTAAAATTTTACATGAATTAGGTATTCCATCACATATAAAAGGGTATCAATATATAAGAGATGGTGTGAGTCTAATTTTTGAAAATCCAGATATGATAGGTGGTATAACAAAAGAGCTGTATCCTGAATTAGCTTCTAAATTTGATACAACAGTATCTCGTGTTGAAAGAGCAATAAGACATGCAATTGAAGTAAGTTGGAATAGAGGTAATTGGGATTTGATGGAAGAAATATTTGGTAATAGTGTGGACATAGACAAAGCTAAACCTACTAATTCTGAGTTTATTGTAACAGTTGCTGATAAACTTAGACTTGATTATTATAAAGTAAGATAGAACTCAAAAAAATTATAACTGAAACTGCACCAAAAGGTGTAGATTTTTTTGCCTCATTTTTTTCAAGAAGTGTGTATATAAAAAAATGAATTAAATTTAACAATTATATGTTTATAAAATATGTAATCGGTGTTATAATCATATAAGTGATATGGAGGAATTATGCAAGTATATGGAAAAAATGTAGTTTTAGAATATTTAAATAGTCAGCACAAAATATATAAGGCATTTATTCAAAATAATTTTGATAATCATAGTATATTAGATAAAATAGAAAAGAGATCTATTCCAGTAAAAACCTTATCTAAATTTGATATGGATAAAAAAGTTAATGGATTACATCAGGGAATAATATTAGAAGTTGAGGATTATAAATATGTTACTTTAGAGAGTTTGATAAAAAAAGACAATTGTTTATTAGTTATGCTTGACCATATAGAAGATCCTCAGAATTTTGGCGCAATTATACGAACTTCAGAGGCAGCTGGAGTAGATGGAATAATTATACCAAATGATAGAAATGTACAAGTTAATTCTACTGTAATTAAAACAAGCGTTGGAATAGCTTTAAAAACGAAAATTGCTCGTGTTATAAATCTTAATAATACAATAAAGTTATTAAAAGAAAATGGATTTTGGATATTTGGAACTGATATGAAAGGAGTTGATTATACTAAATTAGACTATAAGGGTAAAATATGTATAATTTGTGGCAATGAAGGTAGTGGAATGTCCAAATCGGTTAAAGACAATTGCGATTTTATTGCTAGTATTCCAATGAAAGGTGAAGTAAACAGTTTAAACGCCTCGGTGGCTACTGCAATAATAGTCTTTGAAGCTTTGAGACAAAGAGGTTAATATGAATTATAAAGATTATAATGATTATGAGTTATTAAATTATATTTCAGAAGGCAATGAAGAAGCTAATAATATAATGCTAAAGAAATACGAACCGTTAATAAATAAAATAGCAGGCAAAATGCTACCTTATTGTAAAAACAATGGGTTAGAAAAAAGTGATTTAGTACAAGAAGGCATGATCGGTTTAAGTCATGCAATTGATAGATATAAAGAGCAGGAAAATACCTTATTTTATACATATGCCAAAAAGTGTATAGAAAGAAAAATAATAAGCGTTGTAATTAGTTCAAATAGAAATAAAAATAAAATATTAAATGAATCAATTTCATATGATGATGATAGTAATTTATTATTAAAATTTATAAAAGATTCAAATTTAAATCCAGAACAGACAGTATTAGATATAGAATTAGAAAAAGTTTTAATAAATAAAATAAAAAATAATTTAACAGATTTAGAGGAACAGGTTTTTTCTTTATTTATACACGGCTTTAAATATAAGGAAATAGCTTTTCTTCTAGATAAGGATCAAAAATCAATAGATAATACAATACAAAGGTTAAAATCAAAAATCAAAAAGATATTAAAAAACGAAAGATGAACTATTTAAATTTTAGTCCATCTTTTCCATTAGTCTTATATTTTTTTACCCATCTTCTGACCGTAGATGGATATGTATTGAAGTATCTTGCGGCAGGTTTATTGCCATAATGTAATGCATATTCAACCATTTTAGGTATTAACTTTTCTTTTTCTTCCTTATTTTTATTATTATATAAATCTTTTTTGTTAACGTTATATAGTTTAAATTCAGTAGACATACAACCTCCAACTTCATGATTATATCATTGAAAATTTCAAAAAAATGCAAAGTAATAAAACCATCATTTGTACTATTTTAATATAAAAGTAGAATTTGCAATTAATATATATAACATTAATATGATAAAACTATCAAATAAACAACTAAATCTTATTTGTGAAAAGGAATAAATAGTTAATATAAAATCGATTCTATAGATTGACAAAATATATTTTTTTTGAGATAATTACATAGAAAAGAATGAGGTGGAATTATGTATCAAGATCGTATAGTCTTAACTAGTCGTGATATTTTAGAAAAAGAATTTAAACTAGATACTAGAGGATATCGTCCCCAAGAGGTTGATAAATATCTGGATATAGTTATAAAAGATTATGATGAAATGAATTCTATAATCCGTGATTTGGAAAGAGAAAAGAAACAATTAATAGAGGATAATATAGCTCTGAAACAGGAAGTAAGAAATTTAAAAACAAAAATTGAAGTTCTATCTGATTCAGAAGATAGTGGTAATGTTTCAAATGCAGATGTACTAAGACGTATATCAAAATTGGAAAAAATTATTTACGGCAAGGAATAATATTTTGACAAATGCTGCATTAATTAATGTAGAGGAAAGTCCATGCTCACACAATCTGCGATGGTTGTAGTGTTCGTGCTAGAGGAAAAAATAACTCTAGGTAGTTTTTACTAACGGCTCCGAAATAACCTAAGTCGTAGGATATGGTTAAATTAGGTGTAAAAGTGCCAAAGTGACGAAAAATTCAGAAATGAAGGTAGTGGAACGAGGTAAACCCCGCGAGTGAGAAACCCAAATTTTGGTAGGGGAACCCTGATAGAGAAATGAATTGATTCAGGGACTGGAAACAGTAGATAAATATTTGTCGCTTCTTATGAAGAACAGAACATGGCTTATAAAATATTATTATTTAGAAATTGAGGTAATTATGAAAGAAATAGGAGAAAAATTAAAAGAAACTCGTGAATCTATGGGAATTACTATCGAAGAGGCTGCACAGGATTTAAAAATGAGAGCCTCGCAGTTAGAAAACATAGAATCAGGAAATAAGGAAGCTTTTAAAGATGTTTTTTATCTTAAAATGTTTATAAAGAATTATTCAAAATATTTAGGGCTTGATTATGAAGAAATGATTGAAGAATTTAATGAGTATTTATTTGATTTTACCTCTAAAATATCAATAGATGATATAAAAAAAGCAGAAAAAGAGCAAAGGAAAAAAGCAAAAAAAATTAAAACAGTTAAGATATCGTCACCATATACATCAGAAAAAAAACAACAAAAGACTATACCTAAATTTTTAATAATAAGCGGAATTTTATTATTGATAGTAATAGTAGTATATATGGTTGTTTTGCTAGTGATTAAAGATGATGATGAAGTTTCTAACACAATAGTAAGTAATGAAGGAGTTATAAATTATGAATTTGCCTAATAAATTAACTATTAGTAGGATCATTATTTGCATAATAATAATATTAATTTTGATAGGTGGTAGCTACACTGAATCTATTTTTGGCTTTGAAATACCAAAATTATTTATTAATGAAACTATTGTTATAGATTTAAAATACATAATAGCGGGAATACTTTTTATTATAGCATCTATAACAGATTTTTTGGATGGCTATTTTGCTCGAAAGTACGGTTTAATTACTGATTTTGGCAAATTAATAGATGCAATTGCAGATAAAATATTAGTCAATTCTGTTCTTATAATATTATCAGCACAAGGATTTATACATCCTATAATACCAGTTATAATAATTATAAGAGATAGCATAGTCAATTCTATAAAAATGTTAGCTGCTAGTAAAGGAAAGGTTGTAGCAGCCATTAAATTAGGAAAAATAAAGACGGCTTGTCTTATGTTAGGTATAATTCTTACTTTGTTCTATAATTTACCATTTGAATTATTTAATATTTCTGTATCAAAAGTATTATTATTTATTGCAACAATATTATCAATTGTATCAGGTGTACAATATTATTCATTAAATAAATATTTAGTAAAAGATAAATAACAAAAATATAATTATGTAAATTCAAGTAATTATTTAATTAAAATAATGGAATATTCTATTATTTTTTTTCAATTTTTGTTATAATGAATGTAGGTGGAATATGCAGAATATATACGGTATTACTTTAGAAGAATTAGAAAATTATTTTTTATATAAAAATGATAAAAAATTTAAAGCTACACAGATATTTAATTGGGTATACAAAAAAAGAGTAGATAATTTTGATGAGATTAAAAACGTTTCAAAAGAAACTATAGAATACCTTAAGAAGGACTTTAATTTTTATAAACCGCAAATAGTAAAAAAACAAGAAGATGTCGATGTAGCAAAATATTTATTTAAACTAAATGATGGTAATTTAGTTGAAGCTGTACTAATGTACCATGATTATGGAAAAAGTGTATGTATATCAACTCAAGTTGGTTGTAATATGGGGTGTAAATTTTGTGAAAGTGGTAGATTAAAAAAGGTTAGAAATTTGAAAGTATATGAAATGGTTACACAAATATTAATGATTGAGGAAGATATAAAGAGCAGAGTAACTCATATAGTTTTAATGGGAATAGGTGAGCCTTTTGATAACTATGCTAATGTTATTAAGTTTATAGACATAGTCAATAATGGTAAAGGAATAGATATAGGGGCAAGGCATATAACTGTTTCAACCTGTGGAATTGTACCTAAGATAGAAGAATTTACAAATTATGATAAGCAAGTAAATTTAGCAATAAGTTTACATGCTCCCAATAATGAAATAAGAAATAGTATAATGAACATAAATAAAGTATATAAGATTGAGGATGTAATTCTTGTAATAAAAAAATATATAAAAAAAACTAATAGGAGAGTAACTTTTGAGTATATAATGTTGAGTGGAGTAAATGACAGTAAGCAATGTGCCTTAGAATTATGTTATTTATTAAAAGGTATAAACTGTTATGTAAATATAATACCATATAATGAAACAAGCAATATAAAATATAAAAAAAGCGATAAAAATACTATAATGATGTTTTATGATACTCTTAAAAAAAATGGTATTGGGGTTACAATAAGAAAAGAGTTTGGAAGCAATGTGAATGCTGCTTGTGGACAGTTACGTTCACATTACAAGGAGGTATAGTATGGACTATTATTATATAACTGATCCTGGTAAAGTTAGAGAAAGAAATGAAGATTGTGTAAAAATAGAAGAAAATGTAACTGGTGAAAAACTTCTTATTGTTGCAGATGGAATGGGTGGACATAAAGATGGAGAAGTAGCTTCTTCAATAGCTTTAAACCTGATTTGTAATAGATTTAAAGGTATAAGTAGTGTAGGAAATAAGGAAGATGCTATTAATTGGATTCAAAGTACTGTTAGTGAGGCCAATGTAGAAATATTTAAATACGTGTCTGAACATAATGAAAGTCTTGGTATGGGGACGACTATTGTTTTAGCTATACTTACTCCATCATTTTTACTTATAGGGAATATAGGAGATTCATCTGGATATGTTTATAAAAATAAAAAAATTCATAAAATAACAGTTGATCATACTTTAGTTAATTTACTTGTTAAAAGTGGAGAATTGACGGAAGAAGAGGCCAAAAATCATCCCAAAAAGAATGTTCTTATGAAGGCACTTGGCAGTAGTACAAATGTAGAAATGGATATTTTTAATGTAGATTTAAATGTAGATGGAATATTTTTATGTAGTGATGGACTTACAAATATGCTGGATGATAATCAAATTTCAAAAGTTCTAAATGAGAATATCCCGTTGAAAGATAAATTAGAAAAATTAATTTTTAAAGCTAATAATCGTGGGGGAAATGATAACATTTCGATAGCTTGTTTAATTAAGGAGGTAAATCATAATGAATAAAGGAGAACTTATTGACAATCGTTATAAAATAATTAAATCTATTGGTGAAGGTGGAATGGCAAATGTTTATTTAGCTTGGGATACCATATTAGAAAGAGAAGTTGCTGTCAAAATTTTAAGAGGAGATTTAGCAGATGATGAAAAATTTGTAAGAAGATTTCAAAGAGAAGCAAATTCTGCAAGTTCATTAAGGCATCCTAATATAGTTGAAATGTACGATGTAGGCGAGGATAATGGTAAGTACTTTATTGTTATGGAGTATGTTAATGGTAAAACTTTGAAAAGTTTGATAAAAAAAAGAGGCGCTCTTAACTTAAATGAAGCTATAGATATAATGTTACAGTTAACAAGTGGAATAGCTTGCGCCCATGATAGTTACATAATACATAGAGACATAAAACCACAAAATGTATTGATATTAGAAGATGGTAGAGTTAAAATTACTGATTTTGGTATAGCTATGGCTTTAAATAGTAACGAGCTTACACAAACTAATTCGGTTATGGGTAGTGTTCATTATTTACCTCCAGAACAAGCTAGTGGAAGTGGATCAACAATTAAAAGTGACATATATTCATTGGGTATACTTATGTTTGAACTTTTAACAGGTAAAGTTCCTTTTAAAGGAGACAATGCTGTTGAAATAGCTATAAAACATATGAAAGATCAAATACCAAGTGTTGTAGAAATAAACAATTCAATTCCACAAAGTGTAGAAAATATAATAATAAGGGCTTGTGCTAAAAATCCAAAAAATAGATATGATTCTGTTGCTGAGATGTATGAAGACTTGAAGACCTGTTTGGATCCTCTTAGATTTAGTGAAAAAAGGATAGTTTATAAATATCCTGAGCACAATATAGAAGATACAAAAACTATTACAAAATTAGAATCTAGAGAAATAAAAAATAGGGATATAAATTCAGAAGAAGTAGAAAAATCAGACAGAAAAATAAATATGGCATTAAAAATAGTTGGGGTTGTATGTATTGTTATAGTTTTAATTGGATTGATTTTTATTTGGATATTTAGTTCTAATAAAACAAAAAATGTTTATGTTCCAGATGGAATAATTGGCTTAAGTGAAGAAGAAGCTTGTAAAGTAATAGAAGAAAAGGGCTTAGTTTGTAATGTAAAATATGCATATAATGAGGATTTTGAAGAGGATATAGTAATGTCTATGAGTCCGAAATCGTCTTCTAAAGTAAAAGAAGGCAACACAATAACAATAACTGTTTCATCATTTGAAGATACAATAGAAGTTGATGATTATAAGGGAAAAAAATTAGAAACCATTAAAGCAGAATTAGAAGGAATGGGTATACGAGTTGTTACAACAGCAAAAAAAGTTACAAAAGATGATAATATTGATGAAAATACTATTATTTCTCAGAGTGTAGAGAAAGGAAACAGATTACAAAAGGAAAACGGTGTTATAGAACTTGTATATGCCACCCTTATAGTTGTTTATCCAGATTTTACTGATGGTACTTATGATAGAGATTTAGTTCAACAATTTTGTGATGATAATGGAATTACTTGCAATTTCAGAGAGGAAGAAGATAATAAATTTAATGCAGGTGATATAATTTTACAATCAAGAAGTGTTGGAGATGAGGTTAAACCAGGAACTACTTTAACAATTACAATCGCTACTAATACACCTGATGAAAACAAAAAACCTTCTGAATCTACTGATGACAAGAGTAAAGATAAAGAAGAAGGAACTAATTAATGGTTGGTAAAATTATTAAACAAATAAGCAATGATTATACAGTAAAAGTAAAAAATAAAATATATATTTGTAAAGCACGAGGTAAATTTAGAAATTTAGATTTAAGCCCATTAGTTGGTGACAATGTAGTAATAGATGGTGAAAATAATTATATAATAGATATATTGGAAAGAAAAAATAAATTAGAAAGACCTCGTGTCTCTAATATAGATCAAGTTGTTATAGTTACAAGTGTTAAAATACCACAATTTTCTTCAATATTACTTGATAAAATGTTAAATATTATAGAATTTAACAATATTAAACCTATTATTTGTTTTACTAAATTAGATCTATTGACAAAAGATGAGTTAAAAGATATTAGAAATATCCAAAAGTATTATAAAAAAATTGGATATGATGTCTTTGATAATACAGATAAAAAATTAAAGAATATATTCAAAGATAAAATTACGGTTTTTGCTGGACAAAGTGGAGCTGGTAAAAGTTCTTTATTAAACTCGTTGGATAGTAATTTAAATATTAAAATAGGTGATGTTTCAAAGGCTTTAGGGCGTGGTAAACATACTACTCGTCATACCGAATTAATAGAAATTCTAGGGGGCTTAATTGCCGATACTCCCGGCTTTTCTGCTTTAAATTTTACCAATATGACTGAAGCAGATATAAGAGATAATTTTATAGAGTTTAATAAGTATAAAGTATTTTGTGAATATAAGGATTGTACGCATGTAAGTGAGAAAAAATGTGGAATTAAGGCTAACGTATTAAATAAAAATATATTGAAAAGCAGATATGATAATTATTTGAATTTCATAATGAAAAGGTGATTTATGAGTGTTAAAATTTCGGCTTCCTTTTTGGATATAAAAGAGCCTAAATGTGAAGAGTTAAAAAAATTAAATAATCTAGATATTGATTATATACATTTGGATGTTATGGACGGGGTTTTTGTTGAAAATAAAACGTATAATTTTGAAGAATTTAAGGATATAGTAAAATATACTACGAAACCAAAAGATATTCATCTTATGGTAAGTGATGTGAAAAAAAGTATAGATGAATTTTCTAATTTAAAGCCTAAATTCATTACATTTCATTATGAGGCTGTAAGTGAAGTTTCGAGTGTAATAAATTATATAAAAGAAAAGGGAATAGGTGTAGGAATGGCTATAAAACCTTCGACTGATGTTAGTGAAATAGTTGAATATTTAAATTATTTAGATTTAGTTTTAATAATGAGTGTAGAACCTGGAAAGGGAGGACAATTATTCATTGATGATAGTGTAAAAAAGATAGAACAATTATATAATTTAAGAGAAAAAGAAGGATATAAATATTTAATAGAAGTAGATGGCGGTATAAATAGTGATACGATAAAAAAATGTAATAAGACAGATATTTGTGTAGTTGGAAGTTTTATAACCAAACAAAGATATGAAGATGCGATATATTTATTAAGAAAAAACACAAGTAGCTTTTAGTAAAAATAAAAAATTGGCAATTGATGTCAATTTTTTACGTTAATTGATTAATTATCATATGTATAATAATTATCTGATAAATAGCTAAAAAACCTTGATAAATATTTGAATTTATTATATACTATATAGGTATTGGAGGAAAGTTATGGGAAAAAATAAAAATTTAAAAGAAATCACTATAAAAATAGAAGGTGAAGAGTGGCAGAAAGCTCTAGATAAAGCATTTAATAAGGCAAATTCAAAAGCTAAAATTGATGGATTTAGACCAGGTAAGGCTCCTAAAAATATATTTTTAAAAACATATGGAATAGAATCTCTATATATGGATGCTTCTAATTATTGTGTAGATAGTGCATATAAAAAAATGCTTACTAAAATAGAAAATTTGGAAGTAGTTGCTCAGCCTATTTTAGATATTAAAGAAATAAATGAAAATTATATAGAATATATATTTACTATTACAGTTAGACCTGAGATTAAGCTTGGAAAGTATAAAGACTTAGATGTTAAGAAAGATGCTATAAAAGTTACTAAAAAGGAAATAGAGGAATCTATAAATCATATGAGAGAGCATTATAAGGAAAATATAATAAAAGAAGGTAATGTTGAAACTGGTAATATAGCAATCATAGATTTTGAGGGTTTTAAAGATGGAGTTGCATTTGAAGGTGGAAAAGGTGAAAATTATTCTTTAGAGATTGGTTCAAACACATTTATACCTGGATTTGAGGATCAAATAATAGGTATGAAGGCAGGCGAAGAAAAAGATATTAATGTAACATTTCCAAAAGATTATCATTCAGATGATTTAAAAGGGCAAGAAGTAGTTTTTAAGGTCAAAGTAAATGAAGTTAAAGAAGTTAAAATACCTGAATTAAATAAGGAATTTTTTGACGATTTAGGAATGGAAGGTATAGATTCTAAGGAGTCATTGGAAAAACAAGTTAAAGAAAATATAATGGCAGGTAAAAAGGCTAAGGTAGAAGATAAATATATAGAAGATCTTCTTAATGAAATTGCAAAAACTACAGAAGTTGACATCCCAGATACTATGATAAATGATGAGGAAGAACGTATGGTAGATCAGTTTGCTGAACATCTTTCTATGCAAGGAATATCAATTGAACAATTTTTTAAATATACGAATTCTAATAGAGAAGCTTTAAAGGATCAATATAAAGATGAAGCAATAAAGAGAATTAAATATAGATTAATAATTGAAGAAATTATTAAATCCGAGAAAATAGAGGTTTCTGATGAAGAAATTAATAATGAGTTACGAGAATTATCTAAAAAATATAATATGACTGAGCAAGAAGTAAAAAAACAATATGGTGAAAATTTAGATTATATAAAATATGACTTAGAGGTAAAGAAAGTTTTCAATATTATAAAAAATGAAAAATAAAGGTCTATATAGCCTTTATTTTTCATTTTTTATAATTTAATATTTTTATTTTTATTGATTTACAAGATTATTTAATATATAATTTAGTTAGGTGATTTTATGGATAAAATAGTAGAATTATTGAAAAGCATTAACTATCAAATTTCAAGAGAATTGTTATTCAATTATAAGAAGCTAAATTTAACTGATAGTGAATTTATTATAATTATATACTTAATAAATCAGCAAAATAATATTTATAATCCTAAGCAAATATCTAATGATTTAAATTTTGATTTAAATAATGTTTTGGAGTTAATTAACTCACTTTGCGAAAAAAATTTAATAAAAATTCAAATAGTAAAAACAAACAACATAAGAAATGAAGTTATCAATACGGATTTCTTATATGAAAAACTTGCTTTTAAATTAAAAGATTCAGAAGTGAAAACAGATTCAAATGTATATGACATGTTTGAATCTGAATTTGGCAGAACGTTATCACCATTGGAATTTGAAATAATAACGACTTGGCTTGATAAAGGCTTAAGTGAAGATTTAATTAAATTAGCGCTTAAAGAGGCGACTTATAATGGCATAAGGAATTTTAATTATATAGATAAGATAATTTATGAATGGTCAATAAAAGGTATAAAAACAAAGGATGATGTTGAGAAGAATAGGAAGCAATTTAAAAATAAAACGAGCAAAAATAAAGAATTATTCGATTATGATTGGTTAAATGATGAACAAGATAATTGAGTATCTTGATGAATTGTTTCCAAATCCTAAATGTGAACTCAATTATTCAAAAGATTATGAATTATTATTAGCAGTTATGATGAGTGCACAGACAACTGATAAAAGAGTTAATATGGTTACAGAGGTTTTGTTTAGTAAATATGATTCATTAGAAAGACTAAGTGAGGCTAATGTAGAGGACATAATAAAAATTATAAGACCTATAGGGACTTTTAATAAGAAGGCTTTGAATATAATCAGTATTTCAAAGTCATTGTTGAAAGATAAAGGTGGTGTAGTACCAAATGACAGAATTTATTTAGAAAGTCTAAGTGGAGTGGGTAGGAAAACTGCTAACGTTGTTTTATCAAACTTATATAATGTTCCTTGCATAGCAGTAGATACGCATGTATCAAGAGTTAGTAAACGTCTTGGAATAGCAAAAATAAACGATGATGTATTAGAAGTAGAAAAAAAACTAAATAGTAATTTTCCAAAAGATAAACTGTGTAGGTTACATCATCAATTAGTTTTATTTGGTAGATATTATTGTAAATCTAAAAATCCTAGTTGCAGTAGTTGTAAGTTAAAAAAGATATGTAAATATAAAGGAGATAAAGAATAATTTTATTTCTTTAATATGTTATAAAAACTAAATAGTTTGAGAATTTTCAATTTTATAAAAAAGAAGAGGTAGCTTCATTCGAAGTTTACCTCTTTATATTTACGTTAATTTGAATTATCATCATTTTTATCTGTATTGTTATCATCTGTTTCTTTGTCATCAGTATTTTTATCATCGTTATCAT
This sequence comes from uncultured Bacilli bacterium, assembly GCA_947625635.1. Lineage (GTDB taxonomy): Bacteria > Bacillota_I > Bacilli_A > RF39 > UBA660 > UMGS1613. Next base: position 3,584 of record CANQPA010000011.1, on the reverse strand, counting down.
CTTCATCAGGTGTTAAAGGCTTATTTACTTTTATGTTAACATTTATTGATTTGCCATCGCTCATGTTATCCTTAAAAATGGAATAAACTGTTTTAACTACAAATGTATATTCACCAGATTGACTTACCTTAGTTTCATACTTATTTGTTGTTACAAAATCTAATAATGTTAGAGTGCCATTTGAACTTTTTTTGTATATGTTATAACCTATAGTACCAATATGAGAGTCATTATACGCAAGTCTATTTGCAACATGAGAATTAAGATAAGAAGTATTTTGGAAAACTTTAGAGAAGTATTCTTTTAAATAGCTTTCTGTATTAATATCTGGTGTTTTTACTGCGCTCCATGTAATAGTAATTTTGTTGTCACTAGTTTTATAAGATAAATTTGAAACATCATTTAATTTAGCAAATCTTTGAGAAACATTTGTAGGTTCAGTACCTTTTATAAATAGTTCAGTTTGTCTTAAATCAGCAGGTGTAAATTCACTAGGTAATGTAGGTTCTGGACATCCAGATTCTAACTCTATAGCAACAACACCATCAGGCTTTGTGAAATTATCTTTGTTTGTAAAAACTTTTTTACCAACAGCTTGGAATAATCTCTCATGTTGTCCACTGCTTAATTTATTATAATATTCATGTGTTAAATTATCATAACCATACCATACACCGATTGCATATTCAGTGTTAAAACCAATCGTCCAAAGATCATTAACTGCGCCAGACCATAATAAATCGAACTGTTTTAATTTTTCTTCGTCGTAATTTGTAGTTCCTGTTTTTGCTGCATATCTTACACCGTTAATATTATAATATCCTCCCATAGCCTGAGGAGCAGTAGTGGATAACATATCACTTATCATGTATGCAGTATCTTCGCTCATTGCTTTATTTTGTTTAATATCATTTGTAAATTCTTCTTTTGTATCTTGATATATAATTTTAGTAAACGTATAAGGTTCAGTATATATTCCTTTATTCGCAAATGCAGCGTATGCAGCAGCCATAGAAACAGGGGATTCACCATTATATCCGCCAATCGCATGTGCTTCGTGTAATGTATTTGCTTTAGTGGCTTCGATTTCTTCTATAATCTTACCATCGCTATATTTTACACAAGATTTTTTTTCTCTTTCATATCCTTCAGGGCAAGAATAGATTTCAGGAGTTAATCCTAAATTAGTAACAAATTCAATAACTTGAGCTTTATTGTTAGCTTTAAAAGCTTTAAGTGCAGGAATATTCCTAGAACCATTCAAGGCAGTTCTCATTGTTTCAAATCCCTCAAAAGCCCCATTCCAGTTATTTATAGAAGTACCATCAGAATAAGTGATAGGTTCATCGACTAATATGTTATAAGTGCTCCAGTTATTATATTGTATAGCAGGGCCGTAATCATATAAAGGTTTAGCAGTGGATCCTATTTGATTTTCTATATCAGTTGCATAATTATAATTATCAATTGCATTAACATTTCTATTTCCACCTATAGCAGATATACTACCATCTTTTACATTTATTACAGCAATACCTGCTTGAACCTTGTCGTTTTCCCAGTTATAAGATGTACCAGACATAATGTCATTTATATAATCTTGTAAATCAGTATCCAATGTTGTATATATAATCATAGGGGTAGTATACGGATTTTTACCAGTCTTTTTTTGAACTTCTTCAGCAACAGTATCGATAAAAGATTGGTAAGGAGAAATTTCACCGCTCGCATAAACACTTTCTTCCTTTGGAATAACTATTTTTTCAACTGTTAATTCTTTAGCAATATTATATTCTTCTTCTGTTATATAACCGTGTCTTAACATTAAGCTTAGAACAGTTTGCCTTCTTTTTTCAGTGGCTTCAGGGTTTGAATATGGATCATATCTACCAGGAGCCTGGAAAAGGCCAGCGATCATTGAAGCTTCAGCTAAATTTAATTCTTTAGCGCTTTTTCCAAAATAATTTTGAGAAACTTGTTCAACTCCATAAGCGTTTTTTCCGAGGAATTGTGAATTAACATAAAATTCCATTATTTGTTCTTTTGTATAATTCTTTTCTATTTCAAACATTGAAACATAAACATCAGTAAATTTTCTAACTATTCCTTCTATACCTTCTGACTCATCAGAAGTAAAAGCATTTTTAGAAACTTGCATCGTAAGTGTAGAAGCACCACCTGCCTCACTTTTACCTAATAGCTGATATACGGATGCTTTTAAAAATCTTGCCCAATCGACTCCATTATGTTCAAAAAATCTTGAATCCTCAGTGGCAACTATTGCATCTATTAATACTTCAGGTATTTCATCATAAGTAATAGTAATACGTTTTTCAGTTCCTAATTTTCCAATTTCTTTTTCATCTTTACTTAAAACTAATGTTGGATCAGAAACATATAATAATTTTTCATCAAATTCTGGAGCATTCACAACGACATAACCACAGAATGCGATTACCGCTATTATCCCTAAAATAAAGAATGAAAGCAAAAATAATAAAACGATTTTTAATTTTTTCTTTTTTTTCTTCTTACTTACCACTTTTTTTCTCTTGCCATTTTTTTGGAATAAAAAGAAATTTATTCCAAAATATATCACGTTAGTAGCAATTAATAATAAAATTCCTTTAAAAACTCCTATTATAAAAATTGACACAATGAATATAATAATGCTCAGTATAGGTACTAGAACACTTACAGGATCGTTTTCCCAAAAATTTTTCATTCTACTTAAAACGTTATTCTTTCTTTTTTTCATATTATACCTCCAAATTTTTCAATAATTTCTAAATAATCTAATCTAGGATTTATTCCATTTTTTATTGTATATCCTTTTTCATCAAAATATGACTTTGGAATAGACGCCCTAGTATTATTTTCTATGAAAAACAATAAATCTTGTATAAACAATAGATATGTTATATTTAGTTTACTAAATCTAACAATTAAGAAACCAATTCCTCCTGCTTCAAAAATTTTCTTTAAATGAGCTATTTGATGTTTATGAATATTGTTTAAAGGAAAATTTGAAATGTTTTTAGTTTCTTTTGCTTCAAAATCTATATAATTTCCTTTATAAATGCCATTATAATCAGTGGTAGATGGTACTTTAAAATGGGCTTCTGTTATTACTGCATCTTTTCTTGATTTGTAGTTTACTTTATTTATTGTAATGGGAGTAGGTTTTTTATATATAACTGCTATATTGTTATCCAGATAATATTTATTAGTTATATTTAAATCATCTTCCAAATTCATGCCCCTATTTGCATATGATTTTAAATATTTAAATTCCTTTTTTACCCCATTTGGATATTTCATTAAATCACCTATATAATTATACTATAAATTCATTATTTTTTCTACTATTTTTATAATATAATTTTTACATTTTCTAATTTTCACACTTTTTTGCCTTATTTTTTATTGACACTAGATAATATGTAATGGTACAATAAAAAAGAAAGTAGAGGTAACATAATGAAAAGTGGATTTACGTTAATAGAATTACTTGCAGTAATCGTAATACTAGCCATTATCGCATTAATAGCAACGCCAATAATTTTAAATATAATTGATTCTTC
>CANQPA010000010.1 GCA_947625635.1 uncultured Bacilli bacterium | reverse complement strand
AAAGATTATGGGAAAGATATGTCGGTCTGATGTATCCAAGTGATTATGGATATGCATCATCAAGTAGTGAATGCTCATCTAATCTGTTTAAAAATACAGCATGTAAATCAGTAAATTGGTTAAGTACGTACGCAGTAACATTACTTACTCCATCTACTAGTGATCATGCTAGTTATGGCATGTTTTCCGGTGGAGGATTGGATGTAGGCGCAGTTTTTTATTCAGCAGAAATTCGTCCAGTTATAAATTTAAAATCAACAGTAAAAATTACTGGAGGAACTGGAACACTAGATGATTATTTCCAAATTGGATAATAATATAATATTAGAATTAAATTTAATAACTATGCAAAAATTTGTATAGTTTTATTTTTTTTTGATTAATAATTTATATTATTGAAATGTAATAAAAAAGTATTGACAAACATAATATTAAATGTTATATTATTTACGGTTTTGATTAGATTTGCATTGGCAAATTTTTAATTAGGATATATTTGAAACACCTGGAAGTGTGTAAAGAAAGGAGAAACATATGCCAACAATAAACCAATTAGTTAGAAAGAATAGATCCAATAAAACTAGAAAGAGTAAATCTCCAGTTTTAAATATTGGATATAACAGCAAAGATAAAGTTCAAACTAAAAAAAATTCACCACAAAAGCGTGGAGTATGTACTCGTGTTGGAACAATGACACCTAAAAAACCAAACTCAGCTTTAAGAAAATATGCTCGTGTAAGACTTTCAAATAATATGGAAGTTACTGCATATATACCTGGTGAAGGACATAATTTACAAGAACATAGTGTTGTTTTAATACGTGGTGGACGTGTTAAAGACTTAATCGGTGTTCGTTATCATATTGTTCGTGGAACACTTGATACAGCTGGTATTGAAAAACGTCGTCAAGGACGTAGTAAATATGGTACTAAAAAGCCAAAAGAAACAAAAAAATAAAAATTAGAGGAGGAAATTAAATGCGTAAAAGACGTGCAGTTAAAAGAGATGTTTTAGCCGATCCTATATATAATTCAAAATTAGTTACTAAAATTATAAACACAATTATGAAGGATGGTAAGAAGGGAATTGCTCAAACAATCTTTTATGATGCTATGAAAATAGTTAAAGAAAAAACAAATCAAGAACCAATGGACGTATTGAATAAAGCGTTAGAAAATATCAGTCCTGCGCTTGAAGTTAAATCACGCCGTGTAGGTGGAGCAAACTATCAAGTACCAATTGAGGTTAAAGCTGATCGTAAACAAGCTTTAGGAATCCGTTGGCTAATAAATTATGCAAGATTACGCGGAGGTCACTCTATGGCAGATAATCTTGCAAACGAAATAATTGATGCATCAAATGGAACTGGTGCGGCAGTTAAAAAACGTGAAGAAACTCATAGAATGGCAGAAGCTAATAAGGCATTTGCTCATTATAGATGGTAGAAAGGAGATTTTATGGCTCGTGAATATAGTCTAGAAAATACACGTAATATAGGAATAATGGCGCATATCGATGCAGGGAAAACAACATTTACTGAACGTGTTTTATTCCATACAGGTAAAATTCATAAAATTGGTGAGACACACGATGGTGAATCACAAATGGACTGGATGGCGCAAGAACAAGAACGTGGTATTACTATAACTTCAGCTGCCACTACTGCATACTGGAAAGGGCATAGATTAAATATAATAGATACTCCAGGACACGTAGATTTTACAGTTGAAGTGTCAAGATCTCTTCGTGTACTTGATGGTGCAATCGCACTACTTGATGCTCAAGCAGGAGTTGAACCTCAAACTGAAACAGTATGGAGACAGGCAACAGAGTTTAAGGTTCCAAGAATGATTTTCTGCAACAAAATGGATAAGATGGGTGCAAGTTTTGAATATAGTTTAAAAACTATTGATCAAAGACTAGGTGTTAATGCAAAACCTATTCAGTGGCCAATTGGAGCAGAAAATGAATTTGATGGAATTATAGATTTAGTAGAAATGAAAGCTTATCATTATGATCATGAACAACACGAAGAACCAACTAACATAGATATACCAGATGAGTTAAAAGATTTAGCTTTTGAAAAACGTAATGATTTAATTGAGGCAGTTGCTGAATTTGATGATGAACTTATGGAAAAATATCTAGAAGGAGAAGAGGTAAGTGTTGACCTTATTAAACGTGCAATAAGAAAAGGAACACTAGAAGTTAAATTCTTCCCAGTACTTTGCGGTACTGCGCTTGGAAATACTGGTGTTAAGTTAGCACTTAATGCTGTAGTAGATTACTTACCAAGTCCTATAGACGTTGAATCCATCAAGGGAGTGGATTTAGATGGCAAAGAGATTGAAAGACATCCAAAAGATACAGAACCATTTTCAGCTTTAGCATTCAAAATTATGACAGACCCATTTGTAGGTAGATTATCATTCTTCCGTGTTTATTCAGGACACTTAACAAGTGGCTCATACGTACTTAATGCAACTAAAAATGTTAAAGAAAGAATTGGACGTATCTTACTTATGCATGCTAATAACCGTACTGAAATTAGTGAAGTATGGACAGGAGATATAGCTGCAGCAGTAGGTCTTAAAAATACAACTACTGGAGATACTTTATGTGATGAAAAGAAACCTTGTATTCTTGAATCAATGGTATTTCCAGAACCAGTTATAGAACTTGCTGTTGAACCTAAATCAAAAGCTGATCAAGATAAAATGGCAACAGCTTTACAAAAATTATCTGAAGAAGATCCAACATTTAGGGCATCAACAAATCATGAAACAGGTCAAACAATAATTGCGGGAATGGGTGAGTTACATCTAGATATAATTGTTGATCGTATGAAAAGAGAATTTAATGTGGAAGCTAATATTGGACAACCACAAGTTGCTTATCGTGAAACTATCACACAATCGGCAGAATGTGAAGGTAAATATATTAAGCAATCTGGTGGACGTGGACAATATGGACATGTTAAAATTAAATTTGAACCAAATCCTGGTAAAGGTTATGAATTCGTAGATGCAATTGTTGGTGGTGTAGTTCCAAGAGAATATATACCAGTAACAGATAAAGGACTTCAAGATGCACTTAAAACTGGTGTACTTGCAGGATTTCCTATGATAGATGTTAAAGCTACTTTATTTGATGGTTCATATCACGAAGTAGACTCATCTGAAATGGCATTTAAAGTTGCTGCTTCATTGGCATTAAAAGAAGCTAAAACTAAATGTAAAGCAGTATTACTTGAACCAATAATGAAAGTACAAGTTGTAGTACCAGATGAATATTTAGGTAACGTTATGGGGGATATTACATCTCGTCGTGGACGTCCTATGGGACAAGAGTCTCGTGGTAATGCTATTGCAATTGATGCAATGGTACCACTTTCAGAAATGTTTGGTTATGCAACAAGTTTAAGAAGTAATACTCAAGGTAGAGGTAATTTTGTTATGGAATTTGATCATTATGAGGAAGTTCCAAGAAATATAGCTGAAGAAGTAATTAAGAAAAATGGAAATTAATTTAAAAAGTATTAAAACTTAATAAAAACACTTGATATTTTATATAAAATGCTATAAAATGATAATGTGATAAATAAAGGAGGAGAAATTTATGGCAAAAGCAAAATATGATCGTTCAAAACCACATGTTAACATTGGTACTATTGGACACGTAGATCACGGTAAAACAACTTTAACAGCTGCAATTACTAGTGTTCTATCAAAAAAAGGATTAGCTAAATTTGAAGGATATGCTGATATCGATAAAGCACCTGAAGAAAGAGAACGTGGTATTACTATTAATACTGCACACGTAGAATATGAAACAGAAAAAAGACATTATGCTCACGTAGACTGTCCAGGACACGCTGATTATGTTAAAAACATGATTACTGGTGCTGCACAAATGGATGGAGCAATCTTAGTTATTGCTGCAACAGATGGACCTATGGCACAAACTCGTGAACATATCTTATTATCACGTCAAGTTGGAGTACCTCGTATGGTTGTATTCTTAAATAAATGTGATATGGTTGATGATGAGGAATTACTTGACTTAGTTGAAATGGAAGTTCGTGAATTATTAGGCGAATACGGATTCGATGGAGATAATACACCAATAATTCGTGGTTCTGCACTTAAGGCTCTTGAAGGAGATCCTAAATATGAAGAATCAATTATGGAATTAATGGATGCTGTTGATAATTGGATAGAAACTCCAGTTAGAGATACTGATAAACCATTCTTAATGCCAATTGAAGACGTTTTCACAATTACTGGACGTGGAACAGTTGTTACAGGACGTGTTGAACGTGGTCAATTAAAATTAAATGACGAAGTTGAAATCGTTGGTTTAAAAGAAACTAAGAAAACAGTTGTTACAGGAATTGAAATGTTCCGTAAGTCACTTGATTATGCTGAATCAGGAGATAATGCAGGAGTACTTCTTCGTGGTATTGCTCGTGAAGATGTTGAACGTGGTCAAGTATTAGCTAAACCTGGAAGCGTTACACCTCATACTAAGTTTAAAGCACAAGTTTATGTTTTAACTAAAGAAGAAGGTGGAAGACATACTCCATTCTTCTCAAATTATCGTCCACAATTCTATTTCAGAACTACTGACGTTACTGGTGTTATTGAACTTCCAGAAGGTGTTGAAATGGTTATGCCTGGAGATAATGTAGAGATGACTGTTGAGTTAATTGCTCCAATAGCTATAGAAAATGGAACTAAGTTTTCAATCCGTGAAGGTGGTAGAACAGTTGGTTCTGGATCAATTTCTGAAATTATTAAATAATCAAAATTCAATTAATTAAATTAAAAAAACTTGGGATTTTTCTCAAGTTTTTTTAATATAAAGAAAATATTAGTTATTTATACGTACAGGATTATTTTGTTATTATTTAATAAAATATATTATTTGTCCTTTTTTAAAATATATCGTATAGGTTTAGAATTTCTATATAAATTATAAAAAATATTATTAGTTATTAGTTCTAAATCTCCTATATATTCAACGCATCTTGCGTTAAAACTAAGTTTAAATTCATTTAATCCGTTATATTTTTCATTTTTTATATTTGGATTTGTCATTCCCCCTAAATTAAATTTTTTATATTTTTCTTTAGCATATTTTTCTATTAGTTTCCAAGTCATTAAATGTTTAGCATTTAATTTTTTAAAATCTTTATTAAATCCATCTATAAATATATAAACTTCATCTCTATATTTAGTTAATAACATAGTAGCAACTACGACTCCTTTAGGTTGATTTTTTAAAAGGTTAGTTGCATATACTAGTTCTTTTTTTAATTCATTAAGTTGATTCTCTTGAAATATCTTGTTATTTATTAATTTCGTATTATTTTTACCAATATTTTTAAATAATTTGTTATTTAATTTGTTGCAAATATCAACTTGCCTTTGATACTTTTTTTGAACATTTATGAGGTATGCATTTGTATCCAATTTAGCATAGTAATAATCAATCATGTTTCTTTTCTTAAAAAAATATAACATATCTTCAAAATATTTTTTATCTCGTGGATATTTATCTTTTACCTCTTGATATAGATAGTCTATATTTTTTTCATTTCCCTTTATTATCCTAATACCATTTTTATCTGCACTTTTAACCTTATTTTTAAAATTTTTATTCATATTTCCAAATAGTGTAGTTATAGGTTTATTTAGATCTATAATAGCATTATATCTCGGTTTAAATGCTTCAAATAAATTATTAAATCCTAAATGATAGTATCCCATAGTTTTCAAAAATTCTAACTGCTTTTCGAAGTTGGGGTTTATGTGATAGGTATTTGTTCTATAATCATATGAACTTTTAATAATCATTGGATTAATTTTTATTGCTATTATTTTTTCTTTGTTCAAATATTCTTTTATTTTATTCGTGAATTCCTCTACAATAAGTTTATCGTTATAATCCATTAGGAATCCTTTAGGAGCATATGCGTATTTAAATCCATGTTTTTTTTCAATTAAAATTAAACTAGCAGCCTTTATAGTTTCATTATCATCTATTAGACCTAAAAGTACTGAATTATATTTTTGGGTATTCATAATAAATCCATATTCACTTGTTTGATATATTGAAGAATCTATAAATCTATCAGTGAAATTATTAAATTCAGCATTTGTCAACTCTTTTATATACATATTAAATCACCTGCATTCAATAAAACATTACATACAAATTTTACTACAAATTAATAGAAAAGTAAATTAGTGTTTTATTATTAAAAAAAATATGTATATATTTTAAGAATCTACATATTTTATCTTTTATCATAGCTGTCACACATAGTTGATTCCTTTTGTTCTTCATTAGAACAATTTGATATTTTAATTTCTTTTAAGCTACAACATTCATCATTAATTTCGCAATGACGACAGTCGAATACGTCACATTTAATGGTTTGTTTATCTTTTTTCATAATTACCTCCAAAATTAGTATTAACAAAATTAATTTTATCATACAATTAATAGGTGATATGATGAAGATAGGAATTCCAAGAAGTTTATATTATTATTATTTTAAAGATTTATGGAAATATTTTTTTGAGTATTTAAACATTGAATTGGTGATAAGCCCTGAAACAAACAAGGAAATAATGGATTTAGGATTAAAATATTCTAATGATGAAATGTGCCTTTCGATGAAGAATTATATAGGTCATATAGCGTATTTAAAAGATAAATGTACTCATATTTTGATACCTAGAATAGATAATTATGGTTTAAATAACCAAACTTGTACTAATTTTTTATCCACTTATGACATTGTAAATAATTTATTTGATGTTAAAATATTAAATTATAATATTAATCTAAAAAATGGTGAAACAGAATTTAAAGGATTTTTAAATGTTGGACGGGAACTTGGTATAAATAAAAAATATATCAAAGAGGCATATACATATGCCTGTATTAGAACAAAAAAAGCAAAAAAAGAGAAAGTACTAAAAAATTTAAGAAATTTAAGAAGTGATAAAAGAAAAATATTATTAGTCGGGCATCCTTATAATGTTTATGATAAATTAATTGGAGAGCCAATTATTGATTTATTAAAAGGACTAAATATAGAGATAATATATTGCGATTTGTTTTATACAAAGGATGAATATAGTGAGTATTCAAAGGGCTTATATTGGAAATATAGTAAAGAAAATATTAGCAGTATAAGTAAATGTATTGATAGAATAGATGGAATTATTTTTTTATCTAGTTTCCCTTGTGGCCCTGATAGTTTAGTTAATGAACTTGTAATAAGAAAATTAAATAAGCCTTATATAAATATTATAGTTGATGATGTAGAATGTTATGGAGGTATTGAGACTCGCATAGAAAGTTTCGTTGATATACTAAAAGTATTATAATTAAATTTAAATAATTTATAATACTTATTTTTTAACTGCATATGCTTAATTGGTGATAATATGGAAAGAATAATTGCATTTCCTCTTATGGGTAATTATTATATACCTAGTAATTATTTAATTTCAAAAATAAGTGGTTGTAAAGTATTAAAACCACCTCCTATTACTAGTAAAACAATAGAACTTGGAAGTAAAAATAGTCCTGATTTTGTTTGTACACCTTTTAAATACACACTTGGTACTTTTATAGAATGTTTAGAAATGGGTGCAAATACTTTAATACAGATGGGTGGAGGTTGTAGGTATGGATATTATTTTGAATTACAACAAAAAATATTAAATGATTTGGGCTATAAATTTGAGTATTTTAATTTGGTAAGTATGGGACATGCTAATTTAATTGAAATATACAAAATATTAAAAAAAATTAATCCAAGATTAAATAAAATTAAATCTATATATTATCTTTTGATAACAATAAAAATGGTTAAATATATGGACAAGTTGGAAGATTATATAAGGCAAAATGTAGCATATGAAAATAATAAAGGAAAATTAGAACATTTATTTAATGATATGTTAACGGAATTTAGTAAAATCAAAACCTTTTATGGAATAAACAAAACATATTATAAATATAAAAAGTTAATTAAAAATGTACAAATAAACAAACCTAAAAATAATATAAAAATAGGTATAATCGGTGAACTTTATACTCTGATGGAACCGTTCGCAAATAATAATTTAGAAAAATTATTAGAAGGTTATGGGGTTGAGATAAAAAGATTTACAAATGTCACCTACCTTTTATTTGAAAAAGGCAAAAAAAGTAAAAAATATTTAAAAAAGCTTGATAATGTTAAATATAAAATGGGTGCTGATGCAATGGATAATGTTTACTATACTAAGTATTTAATAGAAAATAATTATGATGGAATAATACACATTAAGTCAAGTTTTTGTACTCCAGAGATAGGAAATATGGGAATAATAAGTAAAATGTGTGAAGAAAAAGACATGCCAATATTATTTATTAGTACTGACATTAATACATCTAATGTTGGGTTTGAAACTAGAATAGAAGCATTTTATGATATGATTGAAATGAGGAAAAGAAATGAATAGATGTTATTTAGGTGTAGATATAGGTAGTATCTCTACTAAAGGTGTAATAATAGATGAAAAATATAATATATTATCACAAAATTATATTTGGACGGAAGCTAACCCTATAGAGGCAGTGAAAAAACTTATAAATACATTAAATATTCCTTACGGTTATAAGCTCTCAGGAATAGGGACAACAGGAAGTGCAAGAAAGTTAATTGGTCTTATGCTGGGTGCTAATGTTGTAAAAAATGAAATTATATGTCATGCATATGGAACACTTAATTATTATCCAGATTGTAAAACTATATTAGAAATAGGAGGACAAGATTCAAAAATTATAATAATTAACAATGGGGTAATTGTAGACTATGCTATGAATACATTATGTGCAGCGGGAACGGGAGCTTTTTTATCTAGTCAATCTAAAAGAATTGGTGTAGAAATTAACGATTTTGGAGCTCTTGCCTTAAAAAGCAAAAATCCAGTAAAAATAGCAGCTAGATGTACTGTGTTTGCGGAATCAGATCTTATTCATAAAGCACAACTTGGGTATAAAAAAGAGGATATTGTTGCAGGACTTTGTAAAAGTGTAGTAATTAATTATTTAAATAATGTGGGCAAGGGTAAAAAAATAAAAGAACCTATTGTCTTTCAGGGTGGAGTAAGTAAAAATATTGGAGTAGTTGAATATTTTAACAAGATATTAAATACGAGTGTTATTGTTGATGATAACAGTCATTTGATGGGAGCTATTGGTGCAGCAATATTAGCCTCTAAAGAGAATGGTGATAAGGAATATAGTTTAAATATAAATGAAATAAATTTTGAAACAAAAGGATATGAATGTAGGGGTTGTTCTAATAATTGTGAAGTTGTTAGAATAATAAAAGAAGGAAAATTAATAGATTGTTTTGGAAATAGGTGTGAAAAGGGAGCAGGTATGAAATAACAATATTTTTGACTTATACAAATACGAATTTTAAACATTGAAACAATAGTTAAATTTGATATTTATATAAAATATCATTGAACTTATATAATTCAAAAATAATATTTAAAATTTAAAAATAATTAATAAATACAAAAAAATACTTTTTTAATATTTAAGTATTCAAAATAGTAAGGTACTACTTTTTACTTTTAAACCTTAAATAATTATGAAATTTTTTATCTTAATTTGAATATAAAAAATTATTTGTGTTTATGGTTGACAAAAATAATTTTATAGTGTATAAATTATTAATAGAAATGGAGAGAGTATATGTCTAAAAATTTAGTTATAGTTGAATCCCCAAGTAAAACAAAACCAATAGAAAAATATTTAGGAAACGATTACAAAGTATTATCTAGTAAGGGTCATGTTAGGGATTTATCTACTCATGGAAAGTATGGTCTTGGGGTAGATATAGATGACAATTTTAAACCAGATTATGTTACTATGAAAGGCAAAAAAAGTGTTATTGATGAACTAAAAAAAGAAGCAAAAAAAGTAAATCATGTTTATCTTGCAACCGATCCCGATAGAGAGGGAGAAGCCATTTCATGGCATTTACAAAAAGTATTGAATTTGGGTGATGGTGATTATGATAGAGTAGTATTTAACGAAATTACTAAGAATGCAGTAATAGATGCTTTTAGCCATTCAAGAAAAATAGATACTAATCTAGTTAATAGTCAAGAAACTAGAAGAATATTAGACAGAATAATTGGTTTTAGATTATCTAGACTTATACAGTCTAAGACGGATGGATCCTCAGCGGGGAGAGTACAAAGCGTAGCTTTAAAATTAATTGTAGATAGAGAAAGAGAAATAAACGCTTTTGTTCCTGAAGAATATTGGACCATAGAAGCTATATTTCCAGAATTTACTGCTAGTTTATTTAACTATAACCATAAAGATTTTAAAATAAAAAGTGAAATAGAAGCAAATGAAGTATTAAAAAATTTAAGTAATGCTTTTAAAATAGAAAGTGTAGATAAAAAAACTAAACAAAAACAATCTAAACCTCCATATACTACTAGTACTTTACAACAGGATGCTTCAAACAAATTGGGCTTTAATGCTAGAAAAACTATGCAAATAGCTCAAAAGTTATACGAAGGAATTGAACTTGAAAGTGAAACAGTTGGGTTGATTACATATATGCGTACAGATTCTATTAGACTTTCTCAAGAATTTATAAATTCTACTTATGAATTTATAGAAGCTAAGTATGGTAAAGAATATATAGGAAATGTAAAAGTATTTAAAAAAACAGAAAATATACAAGATGCCCACGAAGGCATTAGACCTACAAGTATTAATAGAACACCAGATAATGTAAAACGTTTTTTGAGTAATGATGAATATAAACTATATAAAATGATTTATTATAGAGCACTTGCATCTTTAATGAAAAATGCAAAAACTATTAATACTACAGTAATACTTGATAATAATAATTATCAGTTTAAAGCAACGGGACAAATAATAGATTTTGATGGATATTTAAAAGTTTATAAAGGATATGAAGATACTAAGGATATCATACTTCCACCACTTGATGAGTATAAATCTAAAATATTAGTATCTAGAGATATAAATAAGGATCAGCATTTTACAAATCCTCCATCTAGATATACCGAGGCTAAATTAATAAAAGAAATGGAAGAGTTAGGGATTGGTAGACCAAGTACGTATGCAACAACTATGGATATAATAAAAAAAAGAGGATATGCAACTTTAGTTGAAAAAAAATTTGTACCAACTGAAACTGGGATTGAAATCACAGATAAACTTCAAGAGTTTTTTAGTCATTTAATAAATGTGGAATATACAGCTAATATGGAAACTGATCTTGATAAGATTGCAGATGGAAATAAAGATCATATAAAAGTACTTAGAGATTTTTATAATGAATTTGAACCTAGTGTGAATAAAGCATTTGAGGCTATGCCTAAAAAGGAAGCAGAAAAAACTGGAGAGGATTGTCCAGAATGTGGTAATCCATTAGTTATCAGAAAAGGTAAATATGGAGAATTCATTGCTTGCAGTAATTATCCAAAGTGTAAATATATAAAACAAGAAGAAAGAAAGGTTATTGAAATATGTAGTTGCCCAAAATGTGAAGGCAAAATAATAGAAAAGAAAAGTAAAAAAGGTAAGGTTTTTTATGGATGTAATAATTATCCAAAATGTAAAGAGGCATATTGGGATAAACCAACTGGAGAAAATTGTCCAAAATGTGGTGGTATGCTTACTATGAAAAAAGATAAAATAAAATGTAGCATTTGCGATTATTCAAAATAAATTTTAATAATTTTACAAATATAAAAAAGTGTGCTATAATATACTCCATCTTCTAAAAAGAAGAGGAGGAATTATGAGAAAATTTGTAAGTAAGCAAAAGAATTGCTTTATAATTATGTTTGCATTAATAGCTATATGTGAATTTTTTCTCAAAGTTGATAATAGGATAATTCAATCTCTTGGAATTTGCTTATTACCATTTATTATATTTTTTGTTCTATTATTAATAAAGAATAGTGAAAAAAAAGATATTAATGTAAAATAGAAGAACAAAAATGAAGTAGTTATTTCATAATGTTCTTTAAAACCCCAATTCATTTTATATTGAATTGGGGTTTTATATTTTAAAAATATTGTTTTATTTATATAATTCTAATTTTAAGTTTTCAAGATTTTGGTTCATTAATGTAATATAATTACTTTTTTCTATATTTACACCGTATAAATTAGTCATAGTATAAAGTTCTAATTTAGTTGCGTTAGTTTGATTTATGATATCATTAATAATATCATTAGTCTGTTCTCTATACTTTATATATATGTAGTTACAAGTACCACTATTAAGTAAATCAATTGCCTGTGCTATTTGTTTTTGTGATGTGGAATCCTTATCTAAAGAAATAACTTCAATTCCATATTTTTCTAAATAAGAAAATGCATCATCACTTACTATTATAATATTGTTTGAAGAATTATTAACTGTTGAATAATATTCACCATCCAAGCTTGTCAATTGAATTTTTAGATTTTCATAGTTTTCATTTATTTCATCTGTTAAATAAGTGCTTTTAATATATTCATTGAATCCTTTTTTTACTTTGTTAGCTATAGTAAGTAAGTTATTCGGATCCAACCATAATTCTTCGATTGAATATTTAATATTCATATTCGATGTTACATCAATAATTTTAAGATTTTTGTTCTTTTTTAACATAGGTTTTAAATAATCGCTCTCTTCTGATAATCCATTAAATGCAAACAAATCATTATCAGCATATTGTTCCAATAGGACATCGGTAACTTTAAAATCTATTACTTCAGAATCATTTGGATAAATACTGTTAATTGTGCTGTGTTCTCCATATAATTCATTTATTACAAATTGTACTGGATATACTGAAGTTACTATTGTTATATTATCCATTGAGTCATTATCTAAGCATCCTGTTAAACAAAATAAGCAAATAATTATTAACATTAATATAATTTTTAACTTTTTCATGTTATCTCTCCTTAATTAGAGGATCGAATCCACCTTTAGAAAATGGATTGCACCTTATTATTCTTTTTATTGTAATTATACTCCCCTTAATACTTCCATATTCATTTATAGCTTGTATACCATAGTTTGAACAAGTAGGTATGAATTTACAGTGACTATGGCTTGAAAAAGGGAGTAGTTGGTATACTCTAATCATACCTATTAGTATATATTTCATATGAACACCATAATTATTATACTAAAAAACGTATAAAAAGTAAAATAGGAATTTATATTTTTTTAAATTTTTGATATAATGAAGTAGGTGAAGTTTATGGAGTTATTAAAAAAGCTAAATATTCCTTATAAAAATGTTGATTTGTATGAACAAGCTTTAACTCATACTAGCTATGCTAATGAAAATAATGTTGTAAGTTATGAGAGATTAGAATATCTAGGAGATGCAGTAGTGGAACTTATTATAAGTGATTATTTATATAAAAACACGGAATATGAAGAAGGAAAAATGACCAAGCTTAGAAGTCATTATGTTTGTGAAAATGCCAATTTCGAATATTCAACTAGACTTGGATTGAATGAATATTTAAAATTAGGACATGGTGAAGAAGAGCGTGGAGGAAAATATAGAAAAGCAATAGTTGCGGATATATTTGAATCTTTTATTGGTGCTATATATTTAGATTTAGGTTATGATGAAGTAAAAAAATTCATATATAAACACGTCATTCCTTTAATAGAGGATAAGACTGTAGATTTTTTTGACGATTATAAGTCGGTATTGCAAGAATTGGTTCAAACTGATAAGAAGAGTCTTGAATATGTTATAGTTAATGAGTCTGGTCCGGCACACGATAAAACATTCACAGTAGAGGTAAAAATAGATAATATTGTGTATGGGAAAGGTGTAGCCCATAGCAAAAAAGAAGCAGAACAACTTGCGGCTTTTGACGCATTGAAAAAATCACAAAATGGCGGTTAGATGATAAGAAAAATATTTGATGAGATAAAAGAAGAAGCAAAATTAAGTAATATAACAATAAGAGAAGATTCTTTTGATGTTCCAATTAGAGTCGGTTTTAATATAGTCGATTCAAATGTAAGAGATGATATACCAAATTTTTATATTCAAGATTATAATAAATTTTATCAACTTTTAAACGAATATGTTCTTAGTGCTCTTAAATTTTATGATTTAGAATTCAATTACCATAACATAAAAAGGGTACTTACATATATTTGGTCTAATATAACAGATAGTGAAATGAATGAGATAGAAAAGTATATTAATAAATATATTAGTTTTATAAATGATAATTTATTGAGTGATAAAAAAGGTATAAAATATACATCTTTAGGAATGTTGAAATATAATGTTTCAAAACAATCAATAAAACAAGAGACGCCATACTGTTTTAAATCTTACTTTGAAGATATTAACAGTGGATCTAAATATTCGTTGCCAAGAATTAGTTTTGGTATAAGTAACGGAATTTGTTATATATATGCTATTCAAAATAAGGATAGCAAAATAAATATAGATCCAGTATATAATTTAAAAATTAAAGATTCATTTAAAACAATTAACAGTAGCATTAAAAAATATAGAAATGTAACTCCATCATTTGTAGTCACATTAACCCTTTTTTTGTCCTTTTTAAGTGAAAATGGGATAAACAAAATTAAAGTAGAAGGACCATTGCCCATAAGGCATTTAAATAGAAAATTAGTTACTGACTACAGAATAAAATTTGAAACTAAAAGAGCAATTTTGAAAGGTGAAACTTTAGAAGTATTTAAAAAAGAATTAATTGAAAAAAGATTATTAAATGATAATAATTCTACAGTTAAATTTACTAATTGTTTTAATAGGTTAAAACTTCATTTTGACAATGTTTTTCTATCTAAATGTGATTTAGAAAGTGGAATGATTTTAACAGTTATGAATTTACAAACAAGGTATAGTTTACTTAAGGAAATAGTAGAAATTCCTAATGTTTTTTATAAAGGAAAGGAGAGATAATATGGGAAGATTTCCAAACATAGCAGCTGCTAAGGCAAAGACTGGTGCTGCAAAAGGAAAATTATATGGAATGTATGCAAAAGAGATTTATCAAGCAGCAAAAAATGGAGGTACTACTCCTGAAGGGAACCCAAGCTTAAAAAGATTAATAGAAAAGGCAAAAAAAGATCAAGTTCCAAGTGATGTAATTAAAAGAGCTATTGATAAAGTAAATGCTGGTGCTGGTGAAGATTATCAGACTTTAACATATGAAATATTTGGACCAGGGGGTTCAACACTTATGGTTGAATGTTTGACCGATAATGTAAATAGAAGCGTAAGTGATATAAGAGCCGTAATTAATAAATGTCATGTAAAAATGGGAGCTATGGGTAGTGTTTCATATATGTATGATAATTTATGTATAGTAGGATTTAGAGGTTTATCTGAGGATGAAGTTATGAATGCTTTAATAGAAAATGATATAGATTTTATAGATATAGATGTAAATGGCGATAGTATTTTAATATATGGCAATCCTAATGACTTATATAAAATAAAAGAAGCTATTTTAAGTATCAAAGATATTGAATTTATGGTAGATGAGATATCACTTCTTCCAAAAGATAGAATTACTTTATCTGGTGAAGACTTGGAGGTTTTTAACAAATTGGTAAATATGTTAGATGAAGTAGATGATGTACAACATATATACCACAACGTAGAGTTATAGTAGTTTAATTATAAATAAAGTAGTGCGGTTGAAATATTAAAAAAAAAGAAAGGGCTATGCTCTTTTTCTATTTATTCCAATCATACTACCTAGTATTGCAGATATAATAAGTATTATATAAAAAAGTAAATACTTAACCTCAAATGAATTATTAAATGCTAAAAAATTAAATATAACAATTATTATGGAAAATGTTAGCCCTAATTTCAAACCTTCTATAAATCCTTTTTTTATAGATTTTTTTCCAATGTAGTATCCTCCAATTAATAAAGCAATTGTTGGTATAATCATTTTAAATATTGAAACAATATTATCACTCATAATATTAAAATAACTAAATATTGTTATTATAAAGGTTAAAATTATAATACAAGCTAACGAGTATATAAAAGATAATCCTAGATATTTTAAATGTTTCATAAAATCACCTATTAATAATTATTCGTTTGTATAAAAAAATATTCTTGATACATTATAAAATGGGTGATATAATGTATTTCAGCTTGATATTTAGAACAATATTTATGTATTTTTTTGTTATATTTGTCTATAGACTTATGGGAAAGAAAGAAGTTGGTGAACTAAGTATTGTTGATTTAATTGTGTCTATTTTGATAGCAGAGTTAATTGCACTTTCAATTGAAGATAAAAAAGGAAGTTTACTTTTATCAGTGGTGCCTATATTAGTTTTAGTGGCTGTACAAATGTTAATAAGCTATATTACTATGAAAAATTATAGAATAAGAAATATAATAGATGGTCGACCTACTGTTATAATAAAAGATGGTAAATTGAATTTTACTGAGATGTCAAAACTTAGGTATTCGTTAGATGATTTATTAACGCAATTAAGACTTCAAGGAATAAAAAGTATTGATAAAGTTAATTATGCTATACTTGAAAATAATGGCAATTTATCTGTATTTATTGATAATTCTGATTATCCTTTACCATTAATTTTAGATGGTGTAATAGATTATTCTGTATTAAAAGAAATAGGTAAGGATTATAAATGGATTACAAATATATTAAATAAAAAGGGAATTAATTTAGAAGACGTATTTTACGCTTTTTATACAAATGGTAAAACTTTCATAATAAATAGAAATGAATTATTATAATACAATTTTATACGTGATAAAAAAATTATTTGTAAAAAATAATAGTTGAAAAAAATGTATATTTATGATATCATTTATACAGTAGAAAGGTAAGGATTATGGAAGAAAAGAAAGAATCATTTTTATTTAAAAAATTAGATTTAGCATTTGTTTATTTATTTGTATTTTTAGTTGGTATTGCAATAGTCCTAGCTATGACTTCATATTTAAATGGAAAAGTTCAAGAATTTAATGATGATTCGGTAGCAACTATAATAGATAGATAATCGATGAGACACATTTACGTATATGTGTTTTTTTTTGTAAAAATTTAATAAAAAGTATTTACAAATTTATTAAAAAAGGTTATAATTGTGGTACAAAGTGTCAAAAAGTGGTAAAAGGTGGTGACTTTTATGTTTATGGGGGAGTATCATCACAATATAGATACGAAAGGAAGAATTATAATCCCTGTGAAGGTTCGCGATGATTTAGGTGAAAACTTTATAGTTACTCGAGGACTTGATGGATGTTTGTTTTTGTACCCAAAAATTGAGTGGGATAAGATTATAAATAAATATAAAGAGTTACCTGACACTAAAGAAAAAAGACAATTTATGAGAATATTTTTATCTGGTGCTACAATTTGTGAGTATGATAAGCAAGGTAGAATAAACATACCAAAACCATTAATTGAATTTGCTAATTTAGAAAAAGATTGCATAATAATTGGTGTAGACGAAAAATTAGAAATATGGAGTAAGAGTAAGTGGGAAGAATTCATCGCTTTAAATGAAGAAAATCTTTCTGATATAGCAGATAGTCTTTTCACTAGTAAAAATTATGCATAAATCAGTATTACTTAATGAAACTATTGAAGCACTTAATTTGAAAGATGATAGTATTGTGATTGATTGTACTTTAGGATATGCTGGACATAGTAGTGAAATATTAAAAAAAATAAAAAATGGATATTTGTTTTCTTTTGATCAAGACGTTGAGGCAATATCATTTAGTAATAACAAATTAAAACAAATTGGAAATAATTATGAAATAATAAACGACAACTTTGTTAATATAAAAGAAGAACTTAGTAAAAGAAATATATCTAAAGTAGATGCTATTCTTTATGATTTAGGAGTTTCAAGCCCTCAATTAGATGAAGATTATAGGGGATTTAGTTTTCACCAAAATGCAAGACTTGATATGAGAATGAATTTAAATAATACTCTTGATGCCTACAATGTTGTAAATACATATAGTTATGAGAAGCTAGTCAATATTTTCCAAAAATATGGTGAAGAAAAATATTCATCAAGTATTGCAAAGGGGATTATTAATTCAAGACCTATTTCAACAACATTGGAGTTAGTAGAAGTAATAAAAAGTAGTGTTCCAGAAAAATATAAAAGAGAAAAACATCCAGCAAGGAAAATATTTCAAGCTATAAGAATTGAAGTTAATGATGAGTTAAACGTATTTGAAAAAAGTTTGAAGGATGCTCTAAAAATTATAGATGTAGGTGGTAGGGTATGTGTTATAACATTTCACTCCCTAGAAGATAAAATATGTAAAAAGATATTTAAAAGCGTTAGCGAATTGGATGACAATTTAAAAAAGTTGCCTATTATACCTGATGAGTATTTACCTAAATATAAAGTTTTAAAAACTATTTATCCTAGTATGGATGAAATAAAAAAAAATAATAGGTCAAGAAGCGCAAAATTAAGAGTAATAGAAAGAATCGGTTGATTATATGAAAAAAGGTACTAGAAAAGTTGTTAGACTTACTAAAGGAGAAAAAATGCTTTATACTATGGGAATATTTTGCCTTTTATTTACAATAATAATAAGAGTTTTTTCTAGTGCCAGCATAAGTAATTTAAAAATGGATATAGAAAAGATTTCATATAAAATAGAAAATCAGGAAAAGAAAAACCAAAGTTTAGTTATGCAAGTAAATGAACTAACTTCATATGAAAATTTAAGTAGTGTATTAAATGATATGGGACTTGCATATAACAATGAGAATATAATAGTTGTTAAGTAAAAAAATAGGCATATGTCTATTTTTTAAAATAGCATATTAATTGAATTTACATTTAATATCATAAATGCTATAATGTAATTAGGGTGATAATATGAAAGGAACAAGTAACAAGATTAAGTGGAATGCACCGATAGTCTGTTTTGTAATTTTTTTTATAATAATTGTTATTTTATTCTTACAATTTTGTTATTTAGGTCTTTCAAAAAAAGTTTATGGTATTGATATTCAAGAATTTGCTTCAAATAGAAATACTGTTACTTCTATATTAACTGCTCAAAGAGGTACAATTTATGATATGGAAGGTAATGTACTAGCTCAAAATATTTCATCTTATACTCTTATTGCTTATTTGGATTCGTCTAGAACTACTGACGATAATGATCCTAAGCACGTAGTAGATAAAGAGTATACAGCATCAAAATTATCTACTATTTTGGGAGAAGAAAATTATGATTATATACTGGAGCGCCTAAACAAAAATTCAAAGCAGGTTGAATTTGGTTCTATTGGTAGAAATTTGACTGAACTTACTAAACTCTCAATAGAGGAATTAGATTTACCTGGTATAGATTTTACTGAAACTGTAAAAAGATACTATCCTAATGGAAATTTTGCTTCATATATAGTAGGATATGCAAAGCAGTATACAAGAATAAATATTAAAGTAAATGAGAAATATAATTTATATTCATATTACAAGAATTATTTTAATAATTATAATAATGTAACTATTGAGGTTACAAATAGTAACGTTATAAGTGTAAATAATAAAGAAATTTTAGGATTAAAAAAAGGTACCAGTCTATTATTTATAAAATCGTCTGGTGATACTTTAGCTACTATATTGGTAAATGTTAACGATTATGATAATTATCAGACTGTTGACAGTACAATAGTAGGGGAGCTTGGGATAGAAAGTAATTTTGAAAGTAAATTACAAGGAATTGATGGTTATATTAAATATCAGCAAGATAAATATGGTTATAAAATACCAGATACACCAGAAGAGAAAATAGATCCAGTTAATGGTTATGATATTTATTTAACCTTAGATTCAAATATTCAAAGATTTACAGAAAATTCTATAAGAAAATTAGAAGAAGATTATAACCCTAAATGGTCTATTGTTACCGTTATGGATGCTAAAAATGGTTCTATATTGGCAAGTGCAACTAGTCCGACATATAATCCAAATAGTATAGAAGACAATATGAGTTATCAAAATCCTCTTGTATCATACACGTATGAACCTGGAAGTGTAATGAAAATATATACTTATATGTGTGCAATTGAAACTGGTAAATATGATGGTAATAAAACATATTTGAGTGGTAGTTATGAATTTGATAATGGTGTTGCAATCCATGACTGGGATAAAAATGGATGGGGGTATTTAAATTATGATACTGGATTTAGTTATTCATCTAATGTAGGTATAATAAATATAATAAAAGACTATTTGTCTTTAGATGGATTAAAATCTTGTTTAGAAAAATATGGTTTTAATCATAAGACTGGAATAGAACTTTCTAATGAAGAAAAGGGGAATATTCAATTTAAGTATGAAACAGAGCTTATGTCTGCAGGTTTTGGACAAGGAATTTCTACAACGCCTATTCAACAATTACAAGCCCTTAGTATAATAGCTAATAATGGAGTCATGATAAAACCCCATATAATTAGTAAAATGATAAATACATCCACTAATGATAAAATAGAAACTGAAATAAAAAAAACAGATAAGTTAGTTAGTGATAGTACTATATCTAAAATAAAGGATTTGATGGAAAGTGTAATCTCTCCAGGAAGTCCTACAGGAAGTAAATATTATTTGGATGGTTATGGTATCATAGGAAAAACTGGAACAGCACAGATATTTGAAAATGGCGCATACTTGACAGGAAGCAATGATTATATTGTTTCAATTGCGCTAATGTATCCTAAAGATGATCCAGAAATAATTATATATGCAGCTGTAAAACAACCAAGCCATGATGCAAATTCAGCCTTACCACCAGTTATAAAAGAACTTATTCAGAATATATCTAAATATAAGGGAATGTTTAGTCAAAATCAAAGTGATACAAAAGATATTTTATATACTTTACCGTCATATATAAGTAAAGATATAAATACTGTAAAACAGGAATTAGAAATTAATGGGATAGTTCCGATTGTTGTAGGTGATGGAAATAAAGTAGTTGATCAATATCCGTCGAAAAAAACTAATATAGTTGAAAATGATAAGGTCTTTTTAATCACAAATAGCTCAAATATTGTTATGCCAGATATAAGTAATTGGTCCAGGTATGATGTAATTAAGTTATGTGAATTTCTGAATATAGAAT
The DNA here is from genome assembly GCA_947625635.1 of uncultured Bacilli bacterium. Taxonomy (GTDB): domain Bacteria; phylum Bacillota_I; class Bacilli_A; order RF39; family UBA660; genus UMGS1613. The sequence goes on along the minus strand of CANQPA010000010.1, from coordinate 16,345 downwards.
ATAATTTTGATGGGCATGGATATGTAGTCGATCAAAGTATAAAACCAGGAACTAAATTGGATAAAAATTCTAAGTTAGAAATCTTGTTGGGAAATTTAAAAACAAATTAAAAGTACAAAATATGTACTTTTTTTATATTTTGTTATATAATATTAATGTATGAGCAAATGTTCATATTAGGAGGATATATGAAATTATTAGACGAAGATAAAATAATTGACTTATCGGAATTATTTAAAATATTTGGAGACTCAACTAGAGTCAAAATCATAAATATATTACTTGATAATGGAATGTGTGTAAACGATATTGCAGAAAAAATAAATATGAGTCAGTCTGCTGTATCTCATCAACTTAGAATACTTAAATCGTCAAAACTAGTTAGATGCTGTAAATGTGGAAAAGAAGCACATTACTTTTTATCTGACGAGCATGTAGGTAAGATATTTAGATTGGGGTGTGAACATATAGATGAAATATAAATATAATATAAGTAATTTGAATTGTGCAAATTGTGCTAAAAAAATAGAAGATTTTTTAAATAAAGATAAAAATATTAAAAATGCTATTGTAAATTTTTCTAATCTCAAGATAACTGTAGAGACAGATTATAAAGGAGATGTATTAAAATACATAAATAAAAATGTTAAAAAAGTCGAACCTAATGCAGTTGTATATTCTACAGAGGTAAAAAAAGAAAATATAATTAACGATGTTATTAGATTAATAATTGGTGTATTAATAGGGGTAGTAGGAATATTTATAAATATTGATTATTTAAGTATGATATTCATAATAATTTCCTATATAATACTTTTATCTAAAACTTTTTTAAGAGCAATAAAAATACTTATTAATGATAAAACTATAAATGAAAATTTTTTAATAACAATATCTTGCATTGGTGCATTTTTAATTGATAAACAAAGTGAAGGGTTGATGGTTATTGGGCTTTATGAAGTAGGTAAAATATTAGAAGCGACTGCTTTGAATAATTCTAGAAGATCAATATCTAATCTTATGAATATTAAACCTAATTTTGCAAATGTAAAAGTAAATGGCACAATAAAAAGAATAGAACCTGAAAATGTTAAAATAGACGATATTATAGTTGTTAAAGATGGTGAAAAAGTTCCTTTGGATGGTATAATTGTAAGTGGGAGTGCTAAGATCAATACAAGCGCATTAACTGGTGAATCTAAACTTAAAGATTTCAAAATTAATGATGTTATTTTATCTGGAATGATTAATGAAGATGGATTGCTTGAAATAAAGGTCACTACTGATTATGAAAATAGTACAGTAAATAAAATACTTGAGTTAGTTGAAAATGCAACTGATAATAAAGCAAAGACAGAAACTTTTGTATCTAAAGCTGCACGTATATATACTCCTTTGATATTTTTACTCGCTATACTTGTACTCATATATGGCGTAATATTTACACATGATCCATTTAGTTTTTGGTTTTATAAGTCCCTTGTATTTTTAGTTATTTCTTGTCCTTGTGCCATTGCAATATCAGTTCCACTTAGTTATTTTGCTGGTATTGGTAAATCATCTAAAGAGGGAATACTAATAAAAGGAAGTAATTATTTAGATAATTTAAAAAATATAAAGAGAATTATATTTGATAAAACGGGGACTCTTACTACAGGTAAATTTGAAAACATTAAAATTGATATTAAAGATAAAAAATATACTGAAGAAAAAATAGAAGAGATCATAGTTAAGGGTGAATCTTTATCTAATCATCCTATAGCTAAAAGTTTAATTGATTTGATAAATATTAAAGTAGATAATAAAGACGTAAAAGGCTTTAAAGAAAAAAAAGGTAAGGGAATATGCTTTGAAATAGGTAAAGATAAAATAAAAATAGGAAATTATAAGTTTTGTGATTCAATTGATGATGATGCTTATATTTATATTAATATAAATGATAAAGTAGTAGCAGATTTATGCGTAACAGATAAGATTAAGGATGATGCTATAACTACTTTAAATGAACTAAAATGTAAAAATATTATTTGTGAGATGTTTACAGGAGATAATAAAACAAACGCTATAAGTGTTGGGAATACCCTTGGTATTGATAAAGTTAGTTTTGAATTGCTTCCTCAAGATAAATACAATTTGTTAAATAATTATGTTAAAAATGAAATAGTTGCTTTTGTTGGAGATGGTATAAATGATGCCCCTACACTTGCTTTAGCGCACATCGGAATATCTATGGGAGGAATAGGCCAAGAATCCGCAATAGAGGCCTCAGATGTAGTTATAATGACTGATGAGTTAAGTAAAATTAATACAAGTATAAATATTTCAAAATATGTAAGCAAGATAATAAAAGAAAATTTAGCATTTGCTATTACGACTAAAGTTTTAGTATTAATATTTAGTATACTTGGACTTGCCAGCATGTGGCAGGCTGTATTCGCAGATGTTGGAGTAACTCTTTTAACTATTTTAAATACTATGAGAATATTAACAAAAAAATTTTAATATATTATTAAGCTATTATAAACCAATTTTTTGAAATAAAGAATTAATATAATATAGATGAAATAATAACTTATAAAATTTGATAATTTATATTAAAAAAGAAAGAAAAAATAGATTAAATAAATCTATTTTTTTCTTTTTGGACATATATTTAAATGGTGATATTATGTTTTTTAAAAATATTCATACAAGAATTAAGATAATAATTTTAATAACAACGATTATGTTTCTAATAATAATAGGGAAAGTTTTTTATATACAAGTAATAGATTATAAAAAATTAAACAAGTATGCAACAAATCTTTGGAGTCGTAATTTACCACTTGCTGCTAACAGAGGAGTGATATATGATAGAAATGGAATAGAACTTGCAGGAAATATAACGACTACTTCATTAGTTATCATACCAAATCAAATTGAAGATAAAGAAAAGGTAGCAAAAGATTTGTCGCAAATATTAAATGTAGATTATGAAGAAATGTTAAGACATGTTTCTAAAAAAACTTCTATTGAAAGGGTACATCCAGAAGGTAGAAATTTGACCTATGATATTGCTGATAAAATAAATAATTTAGGCTATAAAGGTGTATATTTAGTAAAAGAAGCTAAAAGAAATTATCCATATGATACATTATTATCACATTCAATTGGTTTTGTTGGAATAGATAATCAAGGTCTTAGTGGTCTTGAACTTATATATGATAAGTATTTAGCTGGTAGTGATGGTTCTATAAAATACTTCAGTGATGCAAAAGGTAATAGTTTATCTATGGCGCAAATATATGAACAACCTCAGAGTGGAGTTAACATGACATTGACTATTAATTTCGAAATTCAAGAGGCTTTAGAACGTGAACTAGATATAGCAACTAGTGAATATAATCCAGATCAAGCTCTTGGAATAGTGATGGATCCAAATACAGGGGAAATACTTGCCATATCATCCAGACCAAATTTTAGCCCTAGTAAATATGAAAATTATACTGTTGAAGAAATTAATAGAAATTTACCTATATGGATGACATATGAGCCTGGATCTACTTTTAAAATAATAACTCTTGCTGCTTCTTTAGAAGAAAAAATAGTAGATCTTGAAAATGACCATTTTTATGATTCTGGTGCAGTTAGTGTGGGGGGTGCAACGCTTCATTGTTGGAAAGCAGGTGGACATGGTGAAGAGACCTATTTACAGGTAGTAGAGAATTCTTGTAATACTGGTTTTGTAAATCTTGGACTTAAATTGGGAAAAGAAAAATTATTTAATTATATAGATTTATTTGGTTTTGGAGAAAAAACTGGAATTGATTTAAATGGAGAATCTAGTGGAATTTTATTTAATGTCGACAAAATAGGCGATTTAGAGCTTGCAACCACTGCATTTGGTCAAGGAGTATCAGTAACTCCAATACAACAAATAACTGCGGTATCTGCAGCGATAAATGGTGGGATATTATACAAACCATACATAGTTAAAAGTTTAAATGAACCTGAAACTAATAGTGTGATACTTGAAAATAATCCTACTATAGTTAGAAAAGTTATAAGTGAAGATACTAGTTTAAAAGTTAGAAATGCTCTTGAAAGCGTTGTGGCTAGAGGCACTGGACATAATGCATATATTGGTGGATACAGAGTAGGAGGAAAAACAGGAACTGCGCAAAAAGCTGTTAATGGAGCCTATTTAAGTGGAAATTACATAACTAGTTTTATTGGATTTTTACCAGCCGATGATCCAAAAATTATAGTTTATGTTGCTATAGATAATGCAAAAGGTATAACTCAATTTGGAGGTACAGTAGCGGCTCCAATAGCTAAAAATATATTGATGAGTGCTATAGATATATTAGATATTAAACAAAGTGACAATGCTATAGAAAGAGAATATAATTATTTTGATAAACAATATGCCACTGTACCTAACGTAATTGGAATGAATGTTAAAGATGCAATAAAAGAGTTAAAAAAATTTAAAGTAGAGTATAGTGGTTCCGGGGATATAGTTACATATCAATCACCTAGTGCTGGGGAAAATATTTATGAAGGAGAAACTATTAGATTACTTTTATCTGACTAATTATTGATTCAATTAAAATTTATAAATATAATATCACATCAGTCTATATAGGTATAATTTAAATATTTTGAAAACAAAAATATTTGTTTATTGTATAGAAATAAAAAACGAGCTATATAATAAAACTAGAATATAAATCTGATGTAGTAGAATTATTGAATAAAAAAATATTAGATATATTAACTGGATGAGGTGGTAATATGTATAATAAAATTGTAGTAATTGGATGTGGAAATGTAGGTATGAGCTTTTGTTATGCATTGCTTAATCAAAATACGTATGTCAATGAATTAGTTTTAATAGATACAAATGAAAAAAGGCTTGAAGGAGAAATAATGGATTTAAATCATTGTTTAGCATATAGTCCAACTAAAATAAATATAAGTTTAGGTAGTTATAGTGATTGTAAAGATGCTAAGATTGTTATAATTGCAGCTGGTGCTAATCAAAATATAGGTGAAACAAGAATGGATTTAATTCATAAAAATAGTAAAATTTTTGAATCTATTGTACATAATGTTGTTAATAACGATTTTAAAGGTATATTTTTAGTTGCTACAAATCCATTAGATATAATGACTTATTTAACATATAAATACGCAAATCTTCCATACAATAGAATTTTAGGAACAGGGACTACTTTAGATACTGCACGTTTAAGATTTATTATAAGTGAAAAGATAGGAGTAAGTCCTAAAGATATACAAGCATATGTAATGGGTGAACATGGTGATTCAGAATTTATACCTTGGAGTAATGCTAATATAGCATTAAAGAGTTTAAGCTCATATTTAACGAATGAAGACAAGTTAAAAATAGAAGAAGATGTTAGGAATTCTGCTTATGAAATAATTAAGAGAAAAGGTTCAACTTATTATGGGATAGGCATGTGTTTAGTTAGGATTACAAATGCGATATTAGGAGATGAAAATGTAATACTTTCAGTATCTGCTTATGATAAAGAAAATGGTATTTATATTTCAACTCCTGCCATAGTTAATAGTAGTGGTGTTAAAGAAAAAATATACGTACCATTCAATGATGAAGAAAAAGAGAAAATTAAGAATTCTATTAATGTTATAAAAGATGCTATAAATAATTTATAATTTTTTGTAATCTCCTTGTCCTATTTTATATATTTAAGAATAAAATTAACTAGAGGGATTTTATGATGATACTTACAAAAGCGGTACTAGTTATGATGATTAGTTTAATACTTTCTATATCGACAGGAATATTCTTAATACCATTTTTAAAAAAATTAAAGGCTGGACAAAGATTAAGTATATATTTAGAAGAAAAGCATAAAAATAAACAAGGTACACCTACTATGGGCGGATTAATATTTATTTTACCAACCGTACTTGTAATGATAATAATGTACTTGTTTGGTAAAATAAAATTTAATACGACGATATTGATAGTGATGTTAACATTTTTATTTTATTCTATAATTGGATTTATTGATGATTATTTAATAATAAAAAGACATAACAATAAAGGACTTAGTGAAGGTATGAAATTTATAATGCAAGTTGTAGTTGCAATTATATTTTTCTACTTGTTTATGGTAAGTGGTAATGAACCACTACTTTGGATACATACATTAGGAATAAAACTTGATATAGGCTTTTTATATGGCATAGTAATTCTTGCTGTATTAGTTGCAAGTTCAAATGCTGTTAATATTACTGATGGATTAGATGGACTTGCTGGTTCTTTATCTTTAGTTGCCTTTTTAACATTTGGTATAATAAGTTATAACACGGGATGGTTAGAAGGTTATGAAGAAGTATCACTTTTTTGTTTTTGTCTAGTTGGTTCATTAATAGGTTTTCTTTTATTTAATCTAAATCCGGCCCGTATTTTTATGGGAGATACCGGAAGTTTAGCTTTAGGAGCCGCTATGGGTTCTATAGCAATTCTTACTAGGCATGAACTATTATTAATAATAATTGGCATAGTATTTGTCATAGAAACACTCACTTGTATAATACAACGTGTATATTATAAGATGACGCATAAAAGATTGTTTTTAATGACTCCAATACATCATTCGTTTGAAAAAAAAGGATATAATGAAAGAGAGATAGTTAAAATTTTTTGTTTAATAGGTATACTTGCTAGTATGATAGCTATAATATTTGGTGTAGTGTTGTAAAAAAAATAAAAATATGATATGATGTATATGGATGGTGATGATATGAAGAAAGGAACAAAAATAGGAATTGGAATAGCTTTAGTAGTTATTATATTAATATTGTTTATTGTTTCAAATTACAATAATTTGGTAAATAAAGAAGAAACCGTAGATAATAAGCTATCAGATATTTCTGTTCAATTAGAAAGAAGAGCAGATTTAATACCAAATTTGGTTAATACTGTAAAAGGTTATACTACTCATGAAAAAGAGGTAATAGATAGTATAACTAGTGCGAGGGAAAAATTAATGAATGCTAACACGGCAAATGATATGGCCGAAGCTAATCAGGAATTAACAACAGCTTTAAATAATTTATTTATAGTAGTTGAAAACTACCCAGATCTAAAAGCAAACGAAAATTTTATTAATTTACAAGATGAGCTCGCTGGTACCGAAAATAGAATTGCTGTAGCAAGAAAAGATTATAATGATGTAGTTAGTTCATATAATAAATCGATTAAACGTTTTCCAAGTAATATATTAGCTGGAATGTTTGGCTTTGATAAAAAAGAATATTTTGAAACTAGTGAGGGTAAAGATGAGGTCCCAGAAGTTTCGTTCTAGTAGGATTATTTATTTAATCCTTGCTTTTTTATTCTTTTCATTTATAGTAAATGTAAAAGCTATAGTAAAACCTTCTAATAATTTTTACGTAAATGATTATGCTGATATATTGAATAGTTCAACAGAAGAATATATTTTGAATAAAAGTACACTTTTAAATAATGTGGATGGAACTCAGATAGTGGTTGTAACTGTTCCAACTTTAGAGGGGAGTACAATTGAGGAATATGCTTTAGAATTGTTTAGAAATTTTGGTATAGGTGATAAAGAAAAAAATAATGGTCTTTTGCTTATACTAGCCAAAGAAGAAAGACAATTTAGAGTTGAAGTAGGATATGGATTAGAAGGAATTTTACCTGATGGTAAAACTGGAAGATTTCAGGATGAATACATCATTCCTTATTTAAAAAATGATAATTTTGATGAGGGAATTAAAAATGGATATGATGCATTTTACTCTGAAATAGTAAAAATGAATAATTTAAATTTAGAATATACGGAACCTAAGTCTTCAAATAGTGACACATCATTATATGTTTTAGGAAGTTTTATATTAGGAATAATAATTGGATTAGTTTCTAGATCAATAAAAAAAAGAGATATAATTACTTTATGTTATTGTATAATATTTTTAATTTTATTTTTCTTGTTACCAAATTATTTTGGAATATTAATTTCTAATTTATTTGGATATATTTTAGCAACTTATATAACACCCGATATATTTTTGTTTTCTTCTTTTTATGGTGGATTTGGTGGCTTTGGTGGATCATCCGGAGGTGGATTTTCTGGAGGTGGAGGTTCCTCTGGCGGAGGGGGAAGTTCCCGCGGTTTTTAAAAATAAGTAAAATAATTGTATTAAAAAAGCAAAAGAAAAATTCAATTTTCTTTTTTTTTTGACAGAATACTTTTTAAATTTTTGTTCTTTTGAGGTCATAAAGAATACACTATTTTTTTGATTGTATTATTTTTATTGAAGAAGGATTTATGTGTTTTTATTTGTATAATATATTTAGGAAAATCACTAGAAAGGTTGTTATGAATAAAGTATTTTACTATATAAGAAGATTCAAAATAATAATTATTTTGTTTTTAATTTTAATATTTTTATGCATTAATATTATGAGTAATATTAATGACAAAAATGAGAAAAACGATGTTGAAATATTTGAGCAAAATGATGAAGTTGTAACTGAAGAAACTACTGACAAAAAGATGTATGTTGTAGATGTTAAGGGAATGGTTTTAAATCCAGGCGTATATGAAATAGATAAAGATTCAAGAGTTTTAGAAGCTATAAATGCTGCAGGAGGAGTAATTGAAGGGGCAAATACAGAATATTTGAATTTAAGCAAAAAAATAAAAGATGAAATGGTTATAATTGTGTATTCTAATGAAGAAATAGAGAAAATTAAAGAAGAAAATGAAAAAATAGTATATATAGAAAAGGAATGTACTTGTCCTGATAGTATAAATGATGCGTGTATTGATAAATCTATGGAAACAGGTAATAATAAATTGATTTCTATAAATAGTGCAACATTGGATGAACTTATGACATTGCCAGGGATAGGAAAATCAAAAGCAAATTCTATAATTGATTATAGAGAAAAAAATGGAAACTTTAAGACATTAGAAGATATTATGAATGTATCAGGAATAGGCGAAGATGTATATTCAAAAATTAAAGATTACATTAAACTTTAATTTATTTTTGACATTACTGCTTATAATTACTTCTATAAAAGTTATATATGAGGTAAATAATATAGAAAGCAAGTATGATATAAATACAAAAAAAATTATTGGTATAGTTACAAATATTGAAAAATACGACGATCTATTTATATTAACAATTAAATCAAATGAAAATTTATTAGTATATTCATATAATAAATTGGATGTAGATTTAGGAGATACCATAGAGGTTTGTGGTTCATTAAAATATTTAGAAGTAAATACTAACTTTAATTTATTTAATTATAGAAATTATATGTTAAGTAAAAATATACATTATAAAATGAATGCAAAAACAGTAAATATTATAAAAAAAAATACAAATATTTTATACAAAATTAAAAATTATTTAATAAGAATAATTGATAAAAAAAGTGGTAGTGAGTATTTACACACGTTTATATTAGGAAATAACAAGTATTTGAATAGTAATATAATAAAAATGTATAGAGAAAATGGAATTAGTCATTTATTTTCTGTTTCCGGTATGCATATAGTGCTTTTATCTAGTGTAATATATTTTGTGTTAAATAAAATAACAAAAGCCAATATCAAATATGTTATTGTTATTATTTTTTTGTTATTTTATATGTTTTTAACATCTTTTACGCCTTCTGTTATAAGATCGACTTTATTATATATATTTATTACAATTAGTAAAAAATTTAATTTGAAATTGAGTACATCTAAAATTTTATTACTGATTATGATTATTGTATTATTTATTAACCCGTATAATATATATAATAATGGTTTTATATTAAGTTACGTTATATCATTTTATCTTATTAATTTTAATAGAATAATTAATAATTTTAATAATTATTTTGTTAAAATTCTAATAACTTCTTTGATTGCTTTTTTTGCAAGTATTCCAATATTAATAAATAATTATTTCAGCATAAATTTAATGACAGTTTTTAATAATTTAATATTTGTACCGTTTATATCTATGGTAATATTTCCTTTATCATTTTTTGTGTTATTTATTCCAAAATTAGATTTTATATATAATATATTATTAAATCTGTTAGAAAATTTGTCTTTATTCATTTTTAAATTTAAAATAGAAATAATATTGTGTAAAATGAATTTACCTGCAATAGTTTTATATTATTTAATTATTACTTTTGTATTATTTAAATTGTTTAAGAAAAAATATCAATATTTAATTCTTATAATCATATTATTATTTATACATAAGAATATAAATTATATAAAAAATAATCCTTATATTACATTTTTAGATGTAGGGCAAGGTGATTGTGCATTAATTCATTTACCTTATAATAAGGGTGATATTTTGATCGATACTGGTTGAATTTATAGTAAGGATATAAGTGGTGATATAATAAGTTACCTAAAAAGCGAAGGTATAAGTGATATTGATTACTTAATACTTACACACGGAGATTATGACCATATTGGTAATAGCTTAAATATTATTGAAAATTTTAAAGTAAATCATATTATTATAAATAGTGGCAATAATAATAATTTGGAGCAAAAAATAATAAAAAGTGGTGTAAAGTATTATATACTTAACAAAGGGATATTAAACATATCGAATTATAAATTTTATTTTTTGAACAAAAAGCACATTAATAACGAAAATGATGATTCTCTTGTTTTTTTCACAAAAATAAACAAGAGGAATATATTATTCATGGGAGACGCAAGTAAAATTGTAGAAAATGAAATAATTTATGAATATAATTTGGAAAATATAGATATACTAAAAGTAGGACATCATGGTTCAAATACTAGTACTGGTGAAGATTTCATAAATTATATAAAACCTAAATATTCCATTATTTCAGTTGGATTTAATAATAGATATGGGCATCCGAGTAATAGTGTTATTAATATATTAAATAAGTATAATTCTGAAATATATATGACTAGTACGTGTGGTTCTATTAAGTTTTATTTAAATAAAGACTTAATAGAATGTGCAATTTAGCTACACCCCGTCTTATCATAAGATAAGGTGTTTATATAGATTGAGAGCTAAAGCTCTCTTTTTTTATAATTCTTAAAAACTATATAAAAATTCAGTATAATATTTATTTGAGAATAAATTAATTTGTAAATGTTAATAAGAGTTAATAGATAAATAAATTATAACAATTTAAAATATTGAAAGTTCTTTTTTTTATAGATTTACTTTTATATATGAGTAAGACTAAACATTGTAAATGTTTAGTCCATATTTTTCGTCTTTTGTGTCAAAGAAAAGTTCTGATTTAATAGGATTATAAGTTAGGTATGCTAAAACTATATATGATATAATAATAAGTATAAAAGATATAATATTTAATTTATCAAAATTTTTAGATTTTAATATATAATAACTAATTATTTGAGATATTATAATTGCAATTAACATAATTCCAATATTTAAACTCATTTTAGGACCTATTTTATAATAAAAAGGTAAATAAATAATTAAAAATATAGGAATTATAGTAAAAGCAGATATAAATAGTGAGGTAAAAAAATTATTATATTTAATTTTAAATCTTTGAAGTATTATATAGTCAATAATTCCATATATAACTATACTTGTAAACATTAATTTTTGATGTTCCCAAATAGATTCATTAACAGGGAAAAATATTGCAGTTAATGTACAATGTAATAGTTGATAGATAGAATGAAATAAAAAACATAATATAAAAATTCCAATAGTACTTATAATTTTACTTTTTTTAAGACTCATAAAAATTTCCTTTCTATTTATACTAATATTGGTGGTAAAATGAAAATAAGATTAGGATATGCGTGCGTACCTGTTACAATAAGTGAAACTTCATCACATTCTCTTACATATACAAATTATAAAAAATTAGGTTGTAAACGTAATGATAAGTTGGACAGCGTCATTAAATGTAACTTTAAGGGATTAGAAAATATTTTAAAATATAACATAAAAAACGATATAAGATTTTTTAGGATGACTTCTGAATTAATCCCTTTGTTAAATCATCCTGATGTTTCATATGATTTTTTCAATCAATATAAAGACTATTATAGAAAAATAGGACAAATTATAAAATATAATAATTTAAGAGTTGATATGCATCCAAATGCTTATACCGTTTTAAATAGTATAAATGATGATGTTGTTGACTCTACAATTAATATACTCAAAAATTGTCAAAAAATGTATAAATATATGGGAATTGATTCTATTGTAGTATTACACGTCGGTAGTAAAGTAGAAGGAAAAAGAAAATCAATGAAAAGATTTATAGAAAATTTTAATAAATTGGATGAAAAAATAAAAAGAATAATTGTGCTTGAGAATGATGATAAAAGTTTTAATATTAGAAATGTGCTTAAATTATGTGAAACATTAAAAATTCCTATGGTTTTAGATTATCATCACTTCAAATTAAATAAAAATAATGAAAAAATAGAAGATTATATAGAAAGAATATTCAATACTTGGCAATCTACTCCTAAAGTTCATTTTTCATCTCCTAAAGATAACAAGAACAAAAGAAGTCACAATGACTATATAGATAGCGATGATTTTATTGATTTTTTAGAAAAAATAAAGTTTACAAATAGAGATTTTGATGTTATGATAGAGGCAAAAAAAAAGGACGATGCTTTATTTAGACTTGTACGTGAACTAAAGTATAAAACTAATTATAAAATTGAAAAAAATACAATTTTTTTATAAAAATTTGTATAAAAAAAGGATTTTTGTATTTTTTGTCGTTTATTAATTACAGGGATGTTAGGAAGTGGTAAAATGAAAATAGATACTAACACATTAAATGAAATAAGAAATAGTGTGGATATAGTAGATATTATTTCTAGTTATTTACCATTATCCTCAAGAGGAAAGAATTTCTTTGGGGTTTGTCCATTCCACGATGACCATTCTCCAAGTATGAGTGTGTCTCCTAGCAAACAAATATATACTTGTTTCTCTTGTGGAGCAACAGGGAATGTTTTCAAATTTATACAAGATTATGAAAATATAACTTTTTATGAGGCCGTAAAAAAATGTGCGGATATAGCAGGTATAGTGATTGATATAGGAAAAATTGAATCAAAAAACAAATATAAGGAGTTATATGATATATATGAATTAAGTTATAAATTTTATCAAAATAATATAAACACTGAGCTTGGAAAAGTAGCACGTCAATACTTACATGATCGTTCCTTGGATGATAAAACAATTAAAGAATTTGGAATAGGATTATCACTTAATGAAAGTGATACTTTAACAAAACTTTTAAAATCTAAAAAATATGACGAAAAGATATTATTAAAAAGTGGTTTGGTTAATGAAAATAATTATCAATTATATGATGTTTATAGAAATAGAATTATGTTCCCATTATATGATTTAAATGGAAAAGTAATAGGTTATAATGGAAGAATATATCATGGTGAAAATAATAGTAAGTATATAAATTCTACTGAAACTGATATTTTTAAAAAAAGGGAGTTGTTATATAATTATCATAGAGCAAAAGATGAAGCTAGAAAATCCCATCAAATAATAGTAATGGAAGGTCCTATGGATGTAATTCGAGCCTATACAGTTGGTATTAAAAATTGTGTGGCTGCATTGGGTACTGCTTTTGGAACTGAGCAGGCAATGTTAGTTAGAAAATTATCAAGTAATGTAATATTGTGTTTTGACGGGGATGATGCGGGTTTAAAGGCAACAAAATTAGCTATTAATGAATTGGGAAGATTAGGTATAAACCCAAAAATCGTCAGATTAGAAAATAACAACGATCCAGATGAATATATAATAAAAAATGGTAGGGATGCGTTTAAAGCGAAAATAAAAAATGCGATGAATGTTATGGAGTTTAAAGAATCCATACTAAAGGCAGATTATAATTTAGAAAAAACAGATGAACTTGCTAAATATGTAAATAATATGATAAAAGAAATAGATAAAATTGATGATGATATACTGAAAGAAGTAAGTATTGTTAAGCTTAGCAAAGAAACTGGTATAGATATTAACATAATAAAGAACAAATTAACAAAAAAAGAAGATATAATAGTAAAGCCTAAAACAACCAAGAGTATTAAAAAAAATAAATATATTAAATCTGAACAATATTTAATATATTATATGTTACAAAGTGTAGACGTTATTAAGATGTATGAAAGAAAAATAACACATATGCCTACTGAATCATATAGACATTTAGCTTTTCAAATAGATTATTTTTATAAACAAAATGGATATATTGATGTAGCTGATTTAATTACTTATTTAGGTGATGATAGTGATTCTATAAAAACTATTGGAGAAATAACTATTTTAGATTTACCAATTGATATTAATTATGAAGAAATAGATGACTATTTAAGTAATATAAGGGAGTATAACGAAAAATCACAGTCCAATATTTATAAAGACAGACTAAAAAAAGAGGTTGATTATAAAAAGAAGTTGGATTTAGCTTTAAAGACTCTTGAAATAAAAAAAAGGAGAGAAGAGTATGATAAATGAAATAAAGACATTTGAGGAAAGAAAAAGTGAGCTAGTAAAAAAGGGTAAAGAAAAGGGAATAATAACATTTGAAGAACTAGCTTCATCTTTAAAGGGATTGGATTTAGATGCAGATAGTTTAGATGATCTTTATAATGCTTTTAATGATAATAACATAGCCGTGGTATCTGAAAGTGATGATGCAGATGCTGAAGATGGCGGAAAAATTTTATTGGATGATAATACTTTAACAAAGGATTTAACTATAAATGACCCTGTTAGGATGTATTTAAAAGAAATTGGTCAAATAAAACTTTTAACTCTTGCCGAAGAAGGAGTTCTTGCTGATAGAATAAGTGCTGGCGATGCGGAAGCAAAAAATATTTTAGCAGAGGCAAATCTTCGTTTAGTTGTAAGCATTGCCAAAAGATATGTGGGGCGTGGAATGTTATTTCTTGATTTGATCCAAGAAGGAAATATAGGGCTTATGAAGGCTGTTGATAAATTTGATGTATCTAAAGGATATAAGTTTTCAACATACGCAACTTGGTGGATAAGACAAGCTATAACACGCGCCATAGCTGATCAAGCCCGTACTATAAGAGTGCCAGTTCACATGGTTGAAACCATAAATAAACTTGCACGTGTACAAAGACAGTTAACTTTAGAACTTAACCGTGAACCATCAGAAGAAGAAGTGTCTAAAAAAATGGGCGTAAGTGTAGAAAAAGTTCGTGAAATTTATAAAATTAGTCAAGATCCTGTTAGCCTTGAAACACCTATAGGGGAAGAGGATGATTCACATTTAGGAGATTTTATAAAAGATGAAAGAAATTTAAGCCCAGAGGAGTTTGCTACTAATGAAATGTTAAAAGATGAAATAAGTCAAGTTTTGGAAACTTTAACAGAAAGAGAAGAAAAAGTAATAAGACTTAGATTTGGTTTGGAAGACGGAAAGCCAAGAACTCTTGAAGAGGTTGGACAAATGTTTGGTGTAACAAGAGAGCGTATTCGTCAGATAGAAGCAAAAGCTTTGAGAAAATTGCGTCATCCTTCTCGTTCTCGAAAATTGCGAGACTATATGGGTGATTGATGAATTTATCAAAAAGATTACAAGCAGTTGCTACATTAGTAGATATTAATTCACGAGTTATAGATGTCGGATGTGATCATGCTTTTTTAGATATCTATTTAACATTAAATAATGGAAATAACTGTTTAGCAACAGATATAAACAAAAATGCTTTAAATGTGGCAAAACAAAATATAGAAAAGTTTAATTTAACTAATCAAATTGAGACTAGATTGACTAATGGGCTAAAGAATATAAAAGTAGATAATAATGATAATATAGTTATATGTGGTATGGGAACATATACTATACTTGACATATTAAAAACTAATAAGCTTTCCAATACTTTAATAATATCATCAAATAATAATATAGAGACATTAAGACGTGAAGTGATTAATTTAGGTTATTATATAGATAGTGAAATATTTTTATTTGATAAAGGTAAACCCTATGTAGTAATTAAGTTTTTAAAAGGTACAAAAAAGTATAAAGAAATAGATTATAAGTTAGGACCTATACTTAAAAATAATATAGAATATAAAAAATATGTTATTAGTAGATATAATAAAATATTAAATAATATTTCAAAAAGAAAAATATTATTAAAATTAAAGTATAAATTAAAAATATTATTGATAAAGAAAAGATTTTGGTAAATCTTTTTTTTTGATATTTTAAAGTCATTGACAGGTAGGGGGGGGGGTAATGGTA
>CANQPA010000009.1 GCA_947625635.1 uncultured Bacilli bacterium | reverse complement strand
TATTTAATACATTTTACTCGGACTAAATAACACTAAATACCATTAAATATAACACGTTTCCTTTCATAATCGTTATAAGAAATGAAAAAACACACATGGTTTTCTGGAAATAATTCTTTAAATTCAGCATAAAGTTGTCCTGCAAGTGTTTTGTTATGGGCTAAAATTAGGGTAGGTTTATTAACTCTAGCAATTACATTTGCCATTGTAAATGTTTTACCACTACCTGTAACCCCAAGTAAAACTTGACTTTTCTCACCCGTATTAATTCCATCAACTAGTTTTTCTATTGCTTCAGGTTGGTCTCCTGCTGGACTATAATTTGAATGAATTTTAAACATTTTTATCACTCATTTCTGTAATTTTTTTAAAATTATTCGTGTAACTTTTAATCAAAAATGTACTCAAAAAAGCCTTACACGAATTTTTACGAACGAAAGTCACAAACTTAATTTTTTAGACTAAATAATATTTAAAAACATTAAACATAATTTCTTTAATTATTTTACCATTTTTATATTAAATAAACAACTCAAAAAATCTTGTTATTTGACAAGATTTTTTGAGCTTTTTTTTATTATTTTTTTACATTTGTTTTTAGAATATTCTATTATATCACAATTATCTATATTACTTCTTGCTAATATTTTTTCCTCAATGACATCTTGTGATAATTTGATTAAAGATCCGTGCGTAACAAATAAAATACTTTTATTTGGATATTTTGACATATACTCGCGTAAAAAAATTGTTATTCTTGTTTTTGCTTCACTATCCGACTCTAATCCATTATGCTCTTTATTACCCCAACCACGTTCTAGCAATCTTTCATCACAAATTATATTAAAGTTAGGGGCTATTAATTTAGCTGTCATAATTGCTCTTTTAGAAGGTGAACTAACCAAAATATCAAACTTTCCATTTAAATATTTGCGTGCATTTATTGCTTGTTTTATACCTAAATTTGTTAATTCAAGTTCATTGTTAGGAACAGATAAATTATTAACGTTCTCAGCATGTCGGATAAAAATAATATGATTAAAATCCATAATTACACTCCTATTTTTTTAAGATTTTCTGATTTTCATATTGATTATAAGATAAAACGTATAATTTACCACCAAAATATTCAATAATGCATTCATCAAAATTGTAATAACTTTTCCCTAGTAATTTAGCTATCAAATTACTTATAACCGCACTATGAGTTATTAAAGCAATATTATTATAATTTGTTTTATCGCTTATATAAGTAATAAAATCAATTATTCTACTATTTAAATCATTAATGCTTTCTCCATCTGGTATGGGTATACTATAATCTTTAAAACTTTTTTTAATTTGTGGTGAATTTAAAAATTCCTTCATAGGTAATCCTTGAAATCTTCCCATATTTAAGCCACGTAATTTTTTTGTTATAAAAAATGGAATATTAGTGTCATTTACCATTTTTGCGGTATTTATAGTTCTCTCATAATCAGAAGAATAAATAACATCAATTTTATTTTCTTTTATTTTTTGTTTTAAGCGCTCAATTTGTTTATATCCGTTATCAGTAAACACGGTATGTATTGTAGAAAGTTGCCCCATAGTTATACCTTCAACATTTAAATTTGTTTCGCCATGACGATATAAATAGATAAATTTTAAATTATTTTTTCCCATTTTAGTTTTCACCAGCAGATTTACGAGCTCGATCAAGTAAGTTAGATACATATTCACTTTTTTCTTTTTTATATTTTTTTCTATCTGTTACACCATCTTTTATTAATTTTCTTTTTAAATCAGAATATTTTTTTGCTTCTTTTTCATTGTTAAGTAAATAATTTCTAAGTATTATAAAATCATCAAATCTTTGTGTATTCTTAATTACTAAATGAATATGTGTATCTCCTGATTCTGTCTCATTTGAAGTGGATGCAAAAAATTGATATATATCAGTCTTACTTTTTTCACTGGCTATATAATTATTGTCTTTTAATATATTACTTATATTTTCAAACTCTAAATTATTTTCAGTACCTATTAGTATATCTATTATATTTTTTCCATACATATTTGGTATTGCTGTTGAGCCAACATGTTCAATTTGTACATCTTTAGGTAAAATTTTTCTTAAATTTTGCTCTATCATTTTATACATTTTTTTATTTTTTTTATAATTTTGTTTAACTAAATATACCATTAAAATTACTCCTTATATTTTTTTACTTTTTCTAATTGCCCAAATGAATTGTTTGGAAGTTCCTCATTATCAAAATATTTATACCATAACGGTCTATAGTTTTCCCATCTTTTTGGTCTATAATTAGTATCCTTAAATATTTTTTCTATCTCTATTCTACTATTTAAATAATATTCTAAGTATTTTGCATTTATATCCAAGATTTTCGATTGACTTAATGTCTGTGTTTGATAAATATTAATTACAGGAAATCTTGTTAATGAATCTTTTAGATATTTGAATCCTTTAACTGCATCTTCTAGTGGATCTATTCCTGCAATATAAGCTATTGAAGTATTTATACCTTTATCTTTGGCTTTTAGTAAAGTATTCCTAGCAGTTTCTAAAGTTATTAATGACTTTGTCTTAGATAACAATTTTTCCCTTTTTGTAAAATTATCCAATGCATAAATCAAAGAAAATTTGCCTAAATCAGATAATTGTTGTAAAGCTTTTTCTGAATTAACTTGACACCCAAAATACATAAGTTCTCCTTCAAATCCTCGTTTCTTAGCAACCTGATTTATTAAATCCATGTGTTCCACAATAGCTTCTTCGCTTTCAAACAACCCTGTAACAACTGCAATTTGTACTAATTTTGCAATGTCTATTTGTATTCTATCAAAAAATTCTTTTATATCATTTTTTGTTCTTAATTGTTTTTTATCTTTTAAGACTGTTGAATCATATAAATTGTGATAATTATGAACACAAGCAGTACATCCACCACAATTACTTCTACTTCTACTATTAAAATTCAATAAATTAGGCCCTCTTTGATAAGAAGATTCACAAGTATCAAGTGTTAAATCCTTAGCAATACCTATTTTCTTATCAAAACAATAAATACCTCCATCATACACGCTAAAAGGAGTATCTTTCTTTTGTCTAACTGGCAAAGCATACCAAGTCTCATAATCATTTAGTATTTTTCCTTTAAATCTTACTCTAAAATTTTCTCTTACTTCCCCGTTTTTCAAATATACACCACATCTGTTCAAATCTATTTGAATTATTTCATCAATACTTATACCGTATCTATTACTAAGCTCATAATATCTTTCAAAACAATCCAATAAATGTGCTCCAAATTTGTTTTCCATATTTTCCCCCCCTGTTTTCTTACTTGCTTTTAATTTTAATTTTTAGTGTTTCATATAAATCTTCATTACATTCAATTCCAATATTATTATTTTTTATTGAGTGAAAATCACTTCCTACTGTTTTTATTAAATTGAAATCTTTAACTATCTTATTGTAGAAATCCATATTAAATCCTATATTTTTACCATTTATTACTTCAATTCCTTCTAATCCACATGAAATTAACTCTCTTATTTTTAACAAAAAATCACCTTCATTTAAATTAAGAGTAAACGGGTGAGCTAATACCGCTACTCCACCTGAATTATTTATCAATTTTATTATGTCATCACTTGTTACTTTTTTAAGTGGTATATAGAGTGAATTCCCCTTTCCTATTAAATTTTTATATGTATCAAGGACATCTTTTGTATATCCCTTATGTATTAAATATTTTACAACATGTCTTTTATCTAAATAGTCATAACAAATTCCCTGATTAGATAAATATAACTCAATTTTTTCTTTTGATATATCATATTTTAATTTTTTTAATTTATCAATCAATTCGAAAGTAATATGCTCATTTTCTTCATGTAAAAAACTCATACATTTCTGAACTTTAGGTATATCTTTTATTCCATAACCCAATATATGTAGTCCACTAACCGATGTGTTGAATTCTATACCATTAATAATTTCTATGTTCTCATTTGCCGAGATAATACTATAATCCTTAATAATTTCATGATCTGTGATTGCAATTTTATTACAATCATTTGCTTTAGCAAATTCAATCACTTGACTAATATTATGTTCTCCATCAGAAAGATTTGTATGAATGTGTAAATCAATTTTTTTCATATATATCCTTTATAATTTTTTTAAATTCTGTTGAATTTATTTTAAAATATGACATATCATCATAATTTGCATTACTATTATCATGACTATCTGAACCAATTATTTTATGCATGCTGTTATTTAGTAACACTTTAGTAAAACTTTCAATATTTGTAATTTTATTTCTAATATTCTTTTCTAATCCAATTATATTCTTGTTACGATTTATTTCTCTCTGTACAATATCTAATTTTTCTTCTGTTGGGTGCGCCCAAAATATAGGAAATTTTTTATTAAGCTCGTTTAATTTTAATTGCCCATATGAATTTACAGATAAACTACCAGAACTAGGTGAAGGCCACCAATCATCATCAACTTCTCGTACAGCTAACATCGAAAGCAAAAAATGTGAATTGAAATAATTTTTTTCTTCATATGGATATTTTCCTTTAAGCTTTTCAAATCTATTCTTTTTATATTGTCTTCTATCACTATAGCAATCTAATTCATTATATTTTTCTAAAAGTTTTAAAACATCAAATGTGGTTATATTCTTACTTTTCAAAACTTTCATTAAATAGCTTGCTATTGTATCATATTCAGGAATTTTTAAATTTTCATTTAAATATTTTAAATAGTCTGAATAAGAAAATTTCAAGTTTTTAGTTTTTTTTAACTCTTTAATTGCTTTGTTCTCTTTTAACCTTTTAAACTGAATCTTACTCCTTGTATAAGTTGCTTTATAATTCTTATTTATATCTTTCATTATATTATCATCTTTAGGATTAATAAATAACTGCAATATATGGCATTGATTACCATATTCTTTATTATCAATAGTAAATTCCACACCAGGAATTATAAGTGGATTTGTTAAATCTTTTTTTACAATATTAAATAAACTATCATACACTTCTAATGAATCATGATCTGTTATAGAAATAAAATCAAATCCTTTTTCTTTGGTGATTTTTATAATATCTTCTAATTTTTGTTCACTATCAGAACTATAATTTGAATGAATATGCAAGTCAATATAAATATCTTTCTTAGTATCACAAATTTTGTTTATTCTATTTTTAACCTTTTCCAAATATTTTTCCCAAAATTCATAATTATTTTCCATTAACTCTCCTCAACAAAATAAAATCTATTTAGATTATTTTACTATATTTTATTTTTAAATACAAGCTTAATTTTTATATTGTCAAAAAAAATTCAAATATATAAAAGTAGAATTAGATTATGATTAAAAGTGGTGCGGTTGAAATTACAAAAAAGAAAATTAACTCAAAATAATGAGTTAATTTTACTTTTCTATCCTTATGAATAATGGTTTTGGATTATTCAATGAGTTACCTAATTCTAGTAAACCAAAAGTATTTATAGATTCATACGAAGTCATATCTGTATTAAGCTGTCTAAATATTTCTTTTGAAGTATCAGGTAAAAATGGACTTAAAAGAACAGCTCCTATCCTTATTGATTCAAGTAAATTATATAAAACAGTTTTTAACCTATCATTATTTTTATTTTTTGCAAGTATCCATGGAGTTGTTTGATCGATATATTTATTCGCCCTTCTAAATATTTCAAATACTGAATCAATAGCATCAGCAATTCTTAATTCATTCATATATTTTTCTACCTTTTCTTTTGCGGACATTACGACATTTATCAAATCATCATCAACTAAATCTTTAAGATTACTGTTCACAACTACATTATCAAAATATTTTTTATTCATTGATATTGTTCTATTTACTAGATTGCCCAAAATATTAGCTAAATCAGAATTGTATCTTTCTTCCAGAAGTTCATAAGTCAAATTACCATCATTAGCGAATGGTATTTCATGTAACACATAATATCTTACTGCATCTACTCCATATTTTTCTACTAAATCATCTGCATATATAGCATTCCCTCTGCTTTTACCAATTTTATCATTATTTGTAAGCAACCATGGGTGCCCAAATATTTGCTTTGGAAGTTCTAACTCTAAACTCCACAAAAAAGCTGGCCAGTAAATACTGTGAAATCTTACTATATCTTTACCTATTAAATGTAGATCTGCTGGCCACCACTTTTTAAATTCATCACTTGGATTATCTACATCATACCCAATGTTAGTTATATAATTTGTAAGTGCATCAAGCCAAACATATACAACATGTTTTTTATCAAATGGTACAGGTATTCCCCAATCAAATGTAGTACGTGATACACATAAATCTTGAAGTCCAGGTTTAATAAAATTATTTAACATTTCATTTTTTCTAGAATCAGGTTGGATAAAATTAGGATTTTCCTCTATATACTTTTCAAGTCTATCTTGATATTTCGAAAGTCTAAAAAAGTATGCTTCTTCACTTGCTTCTTTGACATCGCGACCGCAATCTGGACATTTTCCATCTACTAACTGTGATTCAGTCCAAAATGATTCGCAAGGAGTACAATACAATCCTTTATATTCTCCTAAATAAATATCTCCTTTATCGTACATTTTTTTAAACATTTTTTGAACCTGTTTCTCATGGATTTCATCTGTTGTTCTTACAAATTTATCATAACTTGTATTCATGATGTCCCAAATTCTTTTTATTTCACTTGATACTTCATCTACAAACTCTTTTGGTGTTTTTCCCTGTTCTTTGGCTTTAAGTTCTATTTTTTCGCCATGTTCATCCGTTCCAGTTTGAAAATAAACATCATACCCCTCTAATCTTTTAAAACGAGCTATCGCATCCGCAAGAACTATTTCATAGGTATTTCCTATATGGGGTTTACCTGATGTATAAGCAATAGCTGTAGTTATATAATATTTTTTATTTTCCATAATTTCCTCCTATTTATCAGATGTTCTATCTTTTTTACTTATAATATCATCATCTGTTTTTAAATATTTTATAAATATACCTTGACACATAGCATCTCCTTTTTTAACTATGTAATCCTTATTACCTTCATTTTGTATTTTAATACACATGTGTCCCTCGTTATTAAGATTATTATAATAATCCTTATCTATTACTCCAACCTGGTTACACATCCGAACGTTATATTTAAATCCCATACTACTTCTATCTAGTAAAAGAAGGGTATCATCATCTTCCATTATAACTTTAACTCCTGTTGGGATTTTCTTTATCTCACCAGGCTTTAATGTATAATCAAATAATGCATAAAAATCATATCCAGCTGCATATTTTGTATCTCTTTTTGGAAGACTATAATTATTATATAAATCTATATCATCAATAATATCTTTTTTAAACTCATCAAAACTTATTTTTTCAAACTTTCTCATAAATCTCCTTTAAATAAAAAAGCCCACAATCCTATAAGGACGTGAGTATTTTACGTGGTACCACCTTAATTTATGCATAATGCACCTTTTAGCTATAACGCGCTTAAACAAAAAGCTCCAGACCCATTCGAAATGCTTTGTATTATCTATTCCCACCAACATAGACTCTCTTTTAATACTCCCTCATCTTTCTTTCCTTCATGGCTTTCCTTAATTAAATTTAATTCATTATAGCACAAAATACATTATTGTTCAAGGTATTTTGTCATAAAAGATGAAACAATGCTTGCCATTTGCATTTCAGATTCTCCAAGTTTTTCATCTTCACTAATTATGAGTATCATACCTATAGCCTCTCCACTAGCAAGTATTGTAGACATTACATAGCTACAAGTAAGATTAGTATCTATAGTCAGACTTAATTCTTTAAAATGATTTTGAATCATTCTATCTCTTCTTTTTATAGAATCTGTTATAAAATCGCTTATACTTTTACCTAAATATTCTTTTTTTAAAGGTCCACTTGCTGCGATAACATTATCTGTATCTGTTATAAATATACTGTGTTTCATAAAAGTATATATCGCATCAGTTAATTCTTGGGCAAGATCGTTAATTTTGTTCATCATAGAGTATTTTTTTAGTATCACTTCTTCGTTTTGAACAAATATTTCTAGATTATCTCCTTCTTTAATTCTTAAATTTTTTCTTATTTCTTTTGGTATTACTACTCTACCTAAATCATCTATTCTTCTAATAACTCCAGTTGCTTTCATAATTTCCTCCTAAAGTTATTTTGTATTAAATACTTATATTTATTCTTATTTTTTAAATTTTTAAATATAAATTTTATTTATATTAAATATAGATAATATATATTTTGTTTATGTAAAAAGATGTGTTACAATGAAATCGAGGAGGGAAAATTATGTTGAAAGAAAGAAAATTATTAGAAAAATCTATCTACTCTGTATATCCAAAATATAAAAACAAAAAGATTGTAGGATGGTTTAATATTGAAGGATATACTGGTAACGTATATATGGAAATAGAAGAAAATGCAAAGCATAAGTGAAGAGGATTATTATTTTACAGAATTTGAATCTAAAACATATGAATCTGACTATCATTCTTTTTATAACTTGCTTTTTGTTAAAGGAGTTTATTTAGCATTTGATTTAAACAATTTATCAAACGACCAATTTAATAAAGACGAGTTTTTAAAAGAAATAAAAACCATTTTAATTAATCATGGTATGATAGAAAATAATAAATATAGTTATAAGTATGAAAATGACTATGAAACTCGTATAGACGAAAAAAAAGAATATTTTTTAGTTGTTTTATTTAACAAAAAGTTAGATGTTAAAACTTTAGAATGTGCGAAAGATATATTAAGTTATACAAAATCATATTTAAAAAATATAGATTTAAACAGTCAAAAAACAAAAAAATTATAATTAAAGGGGGAAATAAATATGAAAAATTATAATAGGGAAATAAATGTGATCAGAAAAAACGATGAAACATTCGAATACTCATTTGCACTTAAAAATCCACATGTTGAAAAATATTTTAAAATGGATATTGAGGAAGCTCAGTATTATAATAACTGGCAAAATAATGGAATAAAAGAATATATTATATATATTCTAAACAAAAAAGGAATTAACATTGATAAAAAGCATGTTAAAATTGAAAACGGAATTTTAAAAATCTATTTAAAAAATTATAATGATGAAATTAATGAATTATTAGGTAATACTATTCGAGAATTTTATAGAATTAAAGAAATGCACATAACAAGGATGTTTGGTAGCTACATTATAATTCAAAAAATAGATTTCGAACTAAAAGCAGTAAAAGCGACACCTATTCCAATAAATTATTGTCCACTTATGTATAAATTGTTAAAAGAAGTTGCTGGTGAATATGCAACTGGATTACTTAAAGCACTTCAAACTAACGATAAAAATTTACAAACAGAATATATGTGTAATTTAATTAACGAAACAGTAATTAAAACAGGATACTTTGATACTGATAGGCCACTTAATTCTTGTGAAGCTAATGTTCTTTTTGGAGCATCCGAAACAATGTCATCTGCATTTAAAAACGGACTAATAGATGCGGCTGTAATAGTATCAAATAATCT
This sequence comes from uncultured Bacilli bacterium, assembly GCA_947625635.1. Taxonomy (GTDB): domain Bacteria; phylum Bacillota_I; class Bacilli_A; order RF39; family UBA660; genus UMGS1613. The sequence continues at coordinate 28,721 of CANQPA010000009.1, read as the reverse complement.
TGGAACAATAATAACTACAAACGAGTTCAATACACAAGGGGCAGTAAAGAGAATGACAGGATTATTTTACACTACTGCTTCTAAAAAGATTGTTGATACGGCTATTGAATCAGATATTATTCCAGTATTCCCTATAAGTGGGAAAATAGATCAATTAGAAGGTGTTAAAGAAGCAATAAGAAGAGGATACAAAAATATAGCTGTTTCTGTTGCTGCTTTTGATAACTATTTGCACAAATATTTAAAAGAATTTGAAAAAAATGGGGTAAAAATATATAAATTTGGACTATGTTCAACGGGAATAGACGAGAAAACTGCTATTACTATGAAAGATTATTCTGACGTAGTATGGTCTTGTGCATCTAAATATGTAAAAGAAATAATAGAACCAAATGCCATCGCACAAGTAGGTATTAAAATACCTGTTCATATAATGACTAAAAATGGTTGGGAAATAGTTAAAAACCATTTAAATGAGTTAAATCATTCTAAAGAATTTGATAATGTGATTACACAAAAAGGTGAAGAAAAACCAGTTTGTTTAAATCAAAATGGAAAAATAAAATCACTTCAAAAAAAGTACATTAAAAAATGTACCGATTGTCCTCATCCTTGTATTTAATAAAGAGCAAAAGCTCTTTATTTTTTTGGTATCATCATATCTATTAACTTTTTTGATGCATAATTAACAACAGATTGCTTTAAAGTTACTAACCCTATATATCTTTTTGGAACCTTAGGTTCAACTTTAATTTCATATAAAAGTCCATTATCTAATTCATTCTTTATAAACTCCTTAGTCGCATAGCCTATTCCAAAACCATTTTTTATAAACTCCATAATAAGATTGTAACTTACAATTTCTGTTTTTGGACTAAGTGAAACATAATTATTTTTTAAATAGTTGTCTAAATATTTTCTAGTATTAGACGGTAATTTTTGAAACAATAATGGATAGTTGCCCAAATCTTTTAGTGCTATACCATTTTTACATTTTTCATAATACTTCTTATTTCCAACAAATATGTCTTGGACATCCATAATCTTTTGTATTTTTAAATCCTTACTATCTTCCATAGGCATATTGAGTATTAAAATATCTAAATTTCCACTTCTAAGTTCCTTTAATAAATCTTCCGTTAACGTATTTACAATTTGAATATCTATTCCAGGATATTTTTCATGAAATTTACCTAAATAAGTCATTAAAACGTGCTCACTTACTGTAGTTGAAGCTCCTATTCTAATACTACCATAATCTAAGTTTTTTAAATTAGTAAGCATGTTTTCTCCATTAGTAAAACTCTCTATGCCCTTTTTTATATACTCAAAAAACAATTCTCCTTCTTTCGTTAATTTGACACCCCTTTTAGTTCTAATAAAGAGTGTTACTCCTAAGTTAATTTCAAGGTTCTTTAAATGCCAAGTTACAGCAGGTTGACTTATCATAAGTTTTTCAGATGCTTTAGATATACTTCCATTCATCGCAACATAGTAAAATATCTTATACATTTCATAATTAATATTCATATATAATCTCCCTTTATATTAATTGCGCATAACATACATTATATTTATAACACATTTTATAACATAATACAAGGGGCAAAAGCAAATTAAATTGACAAAAAATAATTGATGTGTTATTATGTATGTAGTGAAGGAAACTTCATATAATAAAAAAGAGGAATACCTAGTCTTGCTGATAGGTACTATCCTAAATTGTTTAGATTAGTACCGACTTACACAGTTGGTACTATTTTTATTAATATGATTAAAATCACAATAATAAGGAGTATTATGATAGTACAAAGATATTTTTCTTGTTTTCTCATAACTTCACCTCCTTCCACTTTAAAAAGTAAAGGAGAATAGTCCCTAAATTAACTAAGTATTCCTGTTAAATTATACTACATATCTATATGTGAAAACAAGCAAAACACATTAAGTTTTTTATTTTTTGTCATATTTTGGCACTCATACTTGACAAGTGCCAAAATATGTGTATAATGTATATAAGAGGTGATTGAAATGGATAATAATATGTATAGTGAATCATTACAAAACGTCCTTGAAAAATACGGTAGAGATATTGTTGCTGCTGCAAAAGACGGTAAAATAGATCCTGTTATAGGTAGGGATGAAGAAATAAGAAATATAACTAGGATATTATCTCGTAAAACAAAAAATAATCCAGTACTTATTGGTGAACCTGGTGTTGGTAAAACAGCTATCGTAGAAGGTCTTGCTCTACGTATAGTTAAAGGGGATGTTCCAACAAGCTTAAAAGATAAAACTATTTGGGAACTTGATATGGGTGCACTAATTGCAGGAGCTAAATATCGTGGCGAATTTGAAGAAAGATTAAAAGCTGTACTTAAAGAAATTAAAGAATCTGATGGCAGAATAATTCTATTTATAGATGAGATACACTTAATTGTAGGCGCAGGGGCTTTGGAAGGAGCTATGGACGCTGGAAACTTACTTAAACCAATGCTTGCAAGAGGTGAAATACTATGTATTGGAGCTACTACTTTAAATGAATATAGAAAATATATCGAAAAAGATGGTGCCTTGGAACGTAGATTTCAAAAGGTATTAGTCCAAGCTCCAACAGTTCTTGATACAATTACAATACTTCGTGGATTAAAATCTAGATTTGAAGTATATCACGGTGTAACTATAAAAGATAAAGCTTTAGTTGCTGCAGCTACACTTTCAGATAGATATATAACTGATAGGTTTTTACCTGATAAAGCAATAGATTTAGTTGATGAAGCATGTGCGACTATAAAAGTACAAATGGAGTCAGTTCCAACAGAACTTGATACATTAACTAGAGAGATTATGCAACTACAAATAGAAAAAGAAGCTTTGAAAAAAGAAAAAGATGATATATCTAAAAACAGGATTAATGAAATAAATGAAAAACTAGATAAATTAAAAGATAAAGAACAACAACTAAGAAATAACTGGGAAGACGAAAAAAATATTAATGTTAATATAAGTAAAAAGAAAGAAGAAATAGAAAAAGCTACGTTTGAGCTTGAAAAAGCTGAAGATAATTATGACTATGAGAAAGCTGCTATATTAAGACATGGTACTTTACCTAAACTTGAAAAAGAATTAGAAGAGTTAAATGAAAAAAACAAGAATGAAATATTAAGTGATGTGGTTGATGATGAATCAATAGCAAGTATAGTATCTAAATGGACTAATATTCCTGTAAGTAAACTTGTTGGTGGAGAAAAGGAAAAATTACTTCACTTAAAAGAAAACATGGCTAAAAGAGTTAAAGGACAAGATAATGCACTAGAACTTGTCAGCGAAGCTATAAAAAGAGCTAGAGCAGGTATAAAAGATCCAAATAGGCCAATAGGTTCATTCATATTTTTAGGGCCTACTGGTGTTGGTAAAACTGAAGTTGCAAAAACACTCGCAGAAGAATTATTTGATGATGAAAAACATATTGTTAGAATTGATATGAGTGAATATATGGAAGCTCACTCAGTATCTAGACTTGTAGGAGCTCCTCCAGGTTATGTCGGATATGATGAAGGTGGGCAACTTACTGAGGCAATAAGAAGAAATCCATATAGTATAGTACTTTTCGATGAAATCGAAAAAGCTCATAAAGATGTATTTAATATATTACTTCAAATATTAGATGATGGAAGAATTACAGATTCACAAGGTAGAACTGTTGATTTCAAAAATACTATTATAATTATGACATCTAATTTAGGTAGTGAATATATTTTAAATAACGATATTAATTCTAATGAACTTGTTATGGAAGATTTAAGACATACATTTAAACCAGAATTCATAAATAGAATTGATGAAATTATAATATTTAACAGTTTATCTAAAGAAGTTTTATACGATATTTTAGATAATATTATAAAAAATATTGAAAATAGACTATCTAACATGCATATATCAATTAATTTAACTGATAGTGCTAAAAAATATATAATTGATAATTCTTATGATGAGAAATATGGAGCAAGACCTATGAAAAGATTTATAAGTAAAAACATTGAAACTTTACTTGCTAATACAATTATAGAAGATAATATATCTTTCGGAGAAAGCGTTACTATAGATGTTAATAATAATAAATTCATAATAAAATAGACAAGTATTAAACTTGTCTATTTTTAGTTTTAATAATAATTCAATGTTCAACTATAATAATATTATTTTTATCTTTTCATATGTATATCGTTTAATTTTCAATCTGATAAGTATATTGTTTCATCCTTCTTTATAACATGATAATTTTTAATTATCTATTATATTTAATACATTAGCACCATATAAGTACAATTATTTCAAATATTACTATAACATCTATTATTTATATAAAATGTGTTCCCTTGAAATTATATATTTTACATTATTTATTCATAATGTCGTTTATAATATAATATTAAAAAATTTTTTTATAAATATATTATTATGTTATTCCAAAACGTAATTTATCTACTTTAAAATTCTTTTGTATTTCTTCATCTGAAAGTCCCCTATTATAAACTCTAATTGAATATATTTTTCCATTAAAATATTCATTTTGTAAAGGCTGCGTACGGCCGATTGTTATATCACCAAGTTCAGTATTAGGTGTTGCTGTATCTTCTCCTTTAAATTCAGAATTTAAATAAATTTTTCTATTATTACCATAGTTCAAAGCTAATCCAGTATAAATTTTTTTAATTTCTAAATTACATGGCGCAATTAAATCATTTGACCAATAATAATTTTCAAGACGATTTCCATCTAATCTAAAAGCATTAGATGCTCCATTTTTTTTGAATGTACCTATATTAAATAACCCTCCTCGAATTAATGTATTTGTTTCAAATACAACTTCTATTGTATAAGGACTATTACCTATTGGGATATTTAATGGGTTGAGTATTTGCGCATATTGATCTTCTCCATTCAAAATTAAAGCATCTGTAGTCCAAGTAGGATTATCATAATTTTTGAGTGTAGCATTATTGTTATTTTTACTTAAATCTTCCCAGATTGTTGCACTATAATTGTGTCCACTTTTAGTATTATTTATTCCATCAAGCCATAATACCAATCCATCTTTTACATAAACACAAGAATTTTCATAAGTTTTACCATTAAGTACTAACGTGTACACTATGCCATCCTCAAATATTATACTTCCTCCAGTTGGTGTTGTTCCATTCAATTCTATTGTTAAATTAACATCTCCACATTTTAAGTTCCCATCTTCTTTTACATCACATTTATTAGGATTAAATTCTTCTGTTAAATTTCTTCTTGCTATTGCCTCTTTGACTGCACTTAAATATAACTCTATACTTCTTTCATCACTTTGTCTTTTTGTACTTTCTATTATATCTAATATTATAGGTACTGCTATCAATGCTACTATTGCTAATATTACGATTACTGCCAATAACTCTACAAGTGTAAACCCTTTTTTCATTTACTTCCTCTTTCTATATCATTCATTATATCATCACAATCAAACCTTGTCAAAAATGGATGATGATCATAATTTTATAGATTTTTTAAGTATATCTATCATATCTAGCAAATAATATATAAAATGTTTATCTAATCCAATAATATCAAGCGTAACTGTTAATTCATTGTCTTTCATAGAAAATCTAAATTTACGTGTAAGCGAAATTACATCTAAGAAAAGTAACTCTCCATCCACTTTTTTAGTTAATTCCTTTGAAAGAGTAATTGATACAAAGTTTTTAGTTTGATTAACTTTCTTAATAGATAAATTTTTTATTTCTTTTTCAAATAATTCTTCATACATATATATAATTATATTTTCATCTAGTATTCCAAATCTGTCTGTTAATTCTTTTTTAGTTGCCTCTAAAGCATTAATTGAATTAATTTTATTAATTTTTTGATGAATTTCAATTTTTAACTCTTCTTCCTTAGCATATTTATCATCAATAGTTGTTTCTACTTCTATTAAGGGTTGTGTATCAAGATTTTCTTTTTCTATACTTATTCCTTTTAATTTATTTACTTCTTCATTTAACATATCAAGAAATAATTCTACACCAACACTATCAATAAATCCAGATTGTTCTTCACCTAATATATCTCCAGCGCCTCTTATAGATAGGTCTCTCATCGCAATAGAAAAACCACTACCTAATTCAGTAAATTCTTTTATTACATTAAGCCTCTTTTTCGCAACTTCTGATAGTATTTTTCCTTTATTATACATTAAATACGCATACGCTATTTTATTACTCCTGCCAACCCTACCCCTTATTTGATAAAGTTGAGAAAGTCCATATCTATCCGCATCTATAATTATTAAAGTGTTTACATTAGGTATGTCTATACCTGTTTCTATTATTGTTGTACAAAGAAGCACATCATACTCTTTATTTAAAAAACTATACATTACATTTTCTAAATCATCTTTTTGCATTTTGCCATGACCACATATAACGCGAGCTTCTGGCACAAGATTTTTAAGCATTATTAGTTCATCTTTCATAGCATCAATATTATTATAAAGAATAAAAACCTGTCCATTGCGGGCTAATTCCTTATATATCGCATCTTTTATTATATTTTGATTTTCTTCCAAAACATAAGTTTGAATTGGATATCTATCCATGGGTGGTGTTTCTATTAAGGATAAACTTCTAACACCGGCTAATGACATTTGTAGTGTACGTGGTATTGGAGTTGCACTAAGTGTTAAAACATCTATATTGTTTTTATAAGATTTAATTTTCTCTTTATGTTTAACACCAAATCTTTGCTCCTCATCTATTACAAGTAATCCTAACCTTTTACAAATAATATCATCAGAAAGTATTCTATGTGTACCTATTAAAAGATCTACTTTACCTTCACTTAAATCATTAATAATTTCTTTTTGTTTTTTTAATGGAACAAATCTATTGAGTAATTCAATCCTAACAGGAAATTCTTTGAATCTTTCTAAAGCATTCGTATAGTGTTGATGTGATAATATTGTAGTCGGGCAAAGAAATAACACTTGTTTATTTGACATTATTGCTTTAAATATAGCTCGGAAGGCCACTTCTGTTTTTCCATAGCCAACATCTCCACAAAGAAGTCTATCCATAGGAACTCGTCTTTCCATGTCACGCTTTATTTCTTCTGTTACTTTTAATTGATCTTTCGTTTCATCATATGGAAATTCTTTTTCAAATTCTACTTGTTCTTCTGTATCAGGTTCAAATGCGTATCCTATCGCCATTTCTCTTTCCGAATAAAGTTTAAGCAAATCCCCTGCAATATTTTCTATCTTCTTTTTTATACGTAATTTTGTTTTCGCCCACTCTGTTCCACCTAATTTATTTATTTTTGGAACTATCCCTTCATTAGATGAATATTTATTTATTAATTCTAATTTTTCAACTGGTATATAAAGTTTATCAGCATCTTTATATTCTAACATTATGTAATCTTTCTTAAGGCCGTTTTTAGTAAGAGTTTTAATTCCTTTGTAAATTCCTATTCCGTGAGTAACATGTACTACATAATCTCCAATATTAAGTTTATTTATATCTCTAATTTTAGTTCCCATTTTAAAATGTGATTTATATGCAATACCACTTTCTTTCTTATTAAATAACTCCTTTTCAGAAACTACTACAAAATTTTTTATAATATATCCACTATTAATCTTTTTTACTACAAGATTTATTTTATTTTCTATTATATTATTTATATTTGTTATTATAACGTTTTTATTATTTAACTCTTCTTCAATTTTATTTACTTTGTATTTATCAGATAAACATATTATAACTGTTTTACCATTTTTTATGTATTCATTAAGTCTTTTAGAAATACTTTCCATACTACCTTTAAAGTTTTCAAGTTCAAAAGACTTATACTTTATAGCGCCGTTTATCTTATTATCAAATGATGTAAATTCTAGCTCCTCTACATTATATGATTTTTTAAATTCAAACATAAATTTAGTACTATTTTTTATTTCATTATTCTTTTTATAGTCTTCTATTTCTTCTATTAATAATTCATAGCTTGTGTTTATAGCGTTTCTATCATCATATATAAGTATTGGACTATCTAGATAATCTAGTAGTGATGATGGAGTTATGTAGTTTATAATTTCTCTTTGTTTTAAATCCTCATCAAATTCTTTATCTACAATAAACTCCGTTGTTGGATTAATTGTAACTTCATTCAAAGAATGTTTAGATATTTGTGTATCTACATCAAATTCATTAATACGCTCTATTTCATCACCCCAAAACTCTAATCTTATTGGATTAGAGTAATTTATTGGAAACAAATCTATAATAAATCCACGTACTGCTATTTCTCCTGTTTTATTTACTATAGATTCCCTTTTATAACCTATTTTATATAATTTACTTATGAGTTTATCTATTTTTACTTCTTCATTTAATTTTAAATTTATAAACGAATTTTTATAATCTTTTGGATTCGGTAAAAATCTTAAAAATCCCATTAAGTTAGTTACAACTATTCTTTTTTCACTTAATACTTTACTTAACGTGTCTAATCTAGTAAATTTAAATTCCGGGCTTATAGCTAAAGCCTCGCTGGTTAAAAAATCATCCATTGGAAAAAAGGATACTTTATCTGTGTAATTAAGTAATATTTGATATAATCTATTTGCTTCGTATATAGATGTTGTTAGGCAAAGTATATTTTTATTTTCTTTTTTAAATTTTTTATATATAAAAAGGCCTTTAAGTTCGGGTGTTAAGCCAGATACAATATTCCCATCTATATCACCAAATATACTGTTTAAAAAATTCATGGTATCCTCCTTTCATTGACAAAATAAAGTATAATTAATTATACTTATTCATCACATTATCAAATGGTAATTTTAAATAATCTATAATTATATTAGGCATTTTATCTATTATTGGTTTAATTAAATCTAACTCATCTTTGCTAAAATTACCTAGTACATAATCTTTCGTACTTTTAGACTTATCATTTGAAATACCTACTTTTATTCTTTTATATTCGTTTGTAGATAGATTTTGCTCTATATTTTTAAGACCATTATGCCCACCACTAGAACCTTTATATCTTAAGCGATATGATCCAACTTGTGTATCTAGATCATCACATATTATCAATATATCATTTGTATCTATCTTAAAAAAATTTACAAAATCTCTAATTACTTCCCCTGATAAATTCATATATTTTTGAGGTTTTAATAACATAACTTTCTCACCCTCATAATTAAACTTTGTATAAAGTCCATTAAATTTATTTGAATTTAGTTTGACATTAAAATAATTAGATATACTATCTATGCACATGAATCCTATATTATGTCTAGTATTATTATATTCACATCCAGGATTCCCTAAGCCTACTATAAGTTTCATAAATCACTTCTTTTCTATATTATGGTATAAATCATATACCTCACTTTTTTTCATACCACGCTCATGCGCAACTATTTTAATTGCGTCCATTACACTATTACCATCTTCTATATAAAAATTAACATGATCTTCTATAGTTAAATTTTTATATTCAACAATTTTTTTATTTCCTTCTATTACTAACACAAGTTCCCCTTTATATTCATTTTCTTGTTTTATTAATTCTTCTATAGTTCCTCTATATATTTCTTCATATTTTTTAGATATTTCCCGGGAAATAGATATTTTTCTATTATTTCCCAAAATATTTCCCAAATCTTTTAATGTTTTATTTATCCTATGTGGTGCCTCATAGATTATTAAAGTGGCATCTATATTTTTTAAATACTCTAACTCTTTTTTTCTTTCACCATCTTTAGATTTTAGAAATCCATAATAGTAAAATGGCATAGGATTAATTCCTGATGATGTTAATGCTGGAATAAGAGCAGTAGCGCCAGGTAAACTTATAACATTATATCCATTTTCTATTGCAAAATAAGCAAGAGCATAACCAGGATCACTTATTATAGGGGTTCCACGATCACTTACAAGTCCAACATTAAAGCCATTTTCTAAATATGATAATAGTTTTTGTTTGTTTTTTGCTTCATTATATTCATGCGAAGAGATTAATTTTTTACTTATATTATAATATTTTAATAACTCACCCGTTACTCTTGTATCTTCACAAAATATAATATCAACCATTTTTAGTGTGTTTATAGCCCTTATAGTTATATCCTCCATATTTCCTATTGGAGTTGGAATAAGATACAAAGATGGAGTACTATTATAACTTTTTTGAGACATATCATCACCTCACTTATTATTTTAAAATTTATTCAAAATACTTTTTTATTTCACTAGTATATTTACCATTATCTAAATGCGTATAAAGAGGAGGAACTACTTTAAGCCCTGGATTTCCATTTTTACTACCTTCAATAAGCATAATATTTGCTTCCATATTATTTTTTGGATATATAAATTGGACTTTTTTTGGTTCTATATTGTTTTTTTTCATACATTCTATTATTTCTACAAATCTTTCAGGTCTATTAACTATGGCAATAATACCATTATTTTTAAGCAATTTTCTTGCTATTATAAAAATTTGATCTAAATTTAATTTAATCTCATGACGAGCTATAGTCTTATAATCATTTTTATTTATATTTGAAGATTTTTTATATTTAAAAAAAGGAGGATTACAAGTAATTACATCAAATGTATCTGTTTCACATTTTTTATAAAATTCATTTATATCTTCATTAATGATAGTTATTTGATCTTCTTTATTATTAATTTTAATAGATTCTTCTGCAAGAAGTGCAACACCTTTTTGTATCTCTACACCTATTATTTTTGCATTTGTTTTAGTAGACAATATTAAAGGTATAGGTGCGTTCCCACATCCTATATCAAGTATTTTTTTTACCTTTTTATTAATTGTTACAAAGTTAGGTAATAGTACTGAATCAAGAGAAAAATTAAACATTTCACTATCTTGAATTATCTTTAAGTCCTTATATCCAAGCAAATAATTAATTACCTTCATTTATACCAACTTCTACCACTGTACCTTCTTTTAACTGTACTTTATATTTTTGTTTCAAAATATCTACGCTAACAACCTTACCTTCACCTTCATTTATTTCTACTTTTTTACCTATTTTTGGTAGTCCTTTAGCACATTCTTTATAACAATTATCTTCATATTTTAAACAACAAAGAAGCCTACCACATACACCATTAATTTTTGAAGGATTTAAGGCGATATTCTGATTTTTAGCCATATTAATAGATACAGAATCAAAATCACATAAAAATTTTGAACAACACAATTCTCTTCCACAAGAGCCATATCCCCCAACTTCACGTGCTTTATCCCTTACCCCAACTTGCCTAAGTTCAATTCTTGTTTTATATATATTAGCAAGATCTTTTGCAAGTTTTCTAAAGTCAACCCTTGAATCAGATAAAAATGTAAACAATAGCTGACTTCTATCGAAGGTGTAATTAGCATCCATTATAAACATATTAAGATTATATTTTTCCACTAAATCTTTACATTTTTTTAAAGCCTTTTTAGCATCTTCAACATTTTTTAAATGTTTTTCATAATCTTTTTTAGTTGCAATACGAATAACTTGGCTAAGTGTTGCATTTAATTTACTTTCATCTATTTCAAAATTAGAAAGTTCCACACAACCAAATTGTAAACCTCGTTCCGTTTCAACTATTACATTTATTCCTTTTTTTATCTTTAAACCATTTGGTGAAAAATAATATATTTTACTATTTTTTTTAAACGACACACCTATTACTTCAATCATGATTCTCACATCTTTCTAATTCTATCACAAATTTATCCATAAGCATATTAGGATTAACATTAAATTTAATTGTTTCTCTTAAATTCATTATAACATTTATTTTTGATATTATGTTATCTAGAGTATTTTTTTCTTCTGCATTTTTTAAAATATCCATATAATTATTAAATATTTCAATTTCTTTACTTAGCTTTATATTTAATATATCTTTATAAAAAAGTAACATTGCTGTAAAAGCATTATATATATCATCTTTTTCTTTAAAATAATCATGCCATAATTTATTTATATATATTATTGTATTAATATGATTTTCTTCATAATACTTTATAAATTCTAATACTTTTTCTAACTTTACCATATTTTCTTCATTTTTTATGTATTCATTCATGTCATCTTTATTATTAAAAATACAATGAGCAACCTTTTCTATTGTGGTTAAACCTTTCAAATTTAATTTGTTTTTAAGTGATAAAACTTGACATCTAGATACTATAGTACCTAAAATTTGATACAAATTTTCAGTTATTAAAATCGCTATTATACCTTCTTCAGGTTCCTCTAAAAACTTTAAAATTGAATTGGATGATGACGCATTTAATTTTTCTGCTTTGTTAATTATATATACTTTTTTATTTCCAACAATGGATTTTTTTGAAAATTCATCTTGTAATTCTTCTAACTGCGATTTTTTTATCCACTGTCCATCTGGATCTATTATTTTAAATTCAATAAATTGATTTTTATCGATAGATGTGCACATCATACAATTACCACAATTTTTATTATTACTATAATTATTTGGACAAAGCAAATATTTTGAAAAAGCTATTGCAAAATCAAGCGCTTTAGAATATCCATTAGTTTCAATAAGAAAAGCATGACTTAGCTTATTATTTTTTACTGAATTTATCAATGTTTTATAAGCAACATCCTGTTCCAAAATAAAATCATCTAACATACTTTGCCTCCCAAATAGTTACATACAAATAGTTACATAGATATTATATCATGAAATTAAAATGTTTTTAAAATAAATATACAAAATGATCAGTGATCATTTTGTAAAATTTGCCTTAAAATACTTGATTTTTATTTATTATATTAATGTACTAGTACATTACACACTCATCAATAATCTTAGCGCTATTTAAATCTTATATTGCATAATCTATCATTTTTATCGCATTTGGATTTTCTAGAATTTTAGAACCTTCATATTTTTCTGTTATCATATTAATTTCAAAATTTGAGTTTATTCCTACTACTCACAATTGAACGCCTAAAGAAAAATTTACAATAATAATTTTTTTGTTTCATTATTAAATACTTGATTAATAACAAATTCTTGATTTGCATGTAATCCTATTTTCTTACCATAATATTTAAAAGTTGAGCAAAAAAAAAATACACAAATTTTAATATATTAATACCATTATGAATATAAGTGATAAAAGCGCTGGTACGCCAAGTATAGCAATAACACCTACAGTAATTACATTAATAGGTATGATAAGCCCTACAGGTTGTACTATTAAGTTATATGCATATAACAAAAAAGAACTAATAATGATACGCTTTATTATTTTAAATATAATTTTTAACATATTACCCACCTAGTTCATATTATGTTTAAAACAATCTTTTATGAATCCTTATTAGTTGTTATATCCATTCTATTTTCTAAAGCCATTTCTAGTGTCAATGAATCTACATAATCTATTTCAGCGCCTATTGGAATTCCATAAGCAATTTTAGATATTTTAACACTTAATCCCTCAAGAATTTTTGATATATAAAGAGACGTTGTCTCACCTTCAATACTTGGTTTAAGTGCTAATATTATTTCTTTTATTTTATCTTTTTTTACTCTATCAATTATACTTGTTATATTTATATCTTCTGGATTTATTCCATCTATTGGTGAGATTAATCCATCAAGCACATGATAATATCCATCATAAATATTTAATTTTTCAAATTGTATAACATTTTTTGGTTCTTCTACTACACATAAAACTTCTCTATTTCTGCTTTTATCTTTACAAATTTCACATAATTCATCTTCGCTTAAATTATTGCATTTAATACATCTTCTTATCTTTGTTTTTGAATCCTTAAGTGAAGATGAAAATATATCTATTGTTTCACTATCAATATCTAAAACTGATAAAGCTAACCTTTCAGCAGTTTTTTCACCTATTCCAGGTAAGTGTTTAAAACACTCTATCAAATTTATAATAGTATTTGGATATTTCATTAAAATAAACCTGGCATTCCTTTAGTATATGCGCCCATTTTATCATTTGTTTCTTTATCTATTTGTTTCATGCAATCATTAAAGGCAACTGTAATCATGTCTTGTAAAAGTTCTACATCGTCTGCTTCTATTTTATCTATATCAATTTTAATATCAAGCAATTCTTTTTTCCCATTCATTTTTACTGTTACTATTGAAGATTTACCTGTAAATTCTGTAGAATTAATTTTTTCTTGTGTTTCTAACATATCTTTTTGTAATTTTTGTGCTTGTTTAAGCATAGCCTGCATATTCATATTATTCCCTCTTTCTAATTATAGACTATCATATCCTCAAAAATATCTTCTATTTCATTTTTATCTTCTTTGATTTCATTATCTTTTTTTATATCATATATTTCTTTTAATGTTTTGGTTTCCTCTTTATATTCATATACATTATTTTTTGATTTAATATTTTTATTAAACTCTAATTTTATTGGATCCCATTCTTCTATATTTACAGCAATAGGTTTATATTCTATATTAAATGCTTTATTCAATACTTTTTCTATTTCTATTAGTGAAAGATTAAAGCATTCTTCTAAATTTTTTATTTTATATACAAATATTAAATTTTTATCTCCTTTCGCCTTCAGCTCACCATCTAAAATAAGCGAAACTACACTACTATAGTCCGGATCCATAAGAAATTCTTTTATTCTATCTAAATCTGTTTTAAATGAAACAAGTTCTTTTTTATCAAATTTAGAAAGTGTATTATTTACTCTTAATTTTTTTAAATTTTCTATTTCATGTTTTACATCATCAGATACTTCTTTTTTCACTATTTTAGATTCCAATGTTATTTTCTTCTTTTCCTCTAAAATAGGAATTTCTTTTTCTATTTCGCTTACTATTACTTTTTCTTTTTTTAATTCTAAAATTTTTATAACTGATAACTCAAGCAACAATCTAATATTATTAGTGTTTTTTGTTGATTTTATTGTATCAAGTAATACTTCTATTGAATTATATATATTGTCTTCATTAGCTATATTGCAAATATCTTCATACATTTCTTTTTCTTCTTTTATTTCAAAATAGTCTGAACTATTAAAATATATTAAAGTATTTTTCAAAAATTCTACCATTAACTCAATTATTTTTGTTAAATTTTTACCATTTTCATCATATTCTTTTATTAAATCAAATACTTCGCTTAACTTGTTTTCAAATATTTTCTTTAAAAACTGATATATTTCGCTATTTGTAACAGTTCCATATACTGCATGAACATCATTTTTTGTAATTTTATCTAACGTATAAGCAGTTAATTGATCAAGTAAACTAACTGAATCTCTCATTCCTCCATCAGATAATTTAGCTATTAATTCTATTGCATCAGTTTCAATATTTATTTTTTCTTCTTTGCAAATATATTTTAACCTTTGTTTTATATCATTTATACTTATCTTTTTAAAATCAAATCTCTGACATCTAGAAAGTATTGTTGCAGGAATTTTATGTGGCTCTGTTGTTGCAAGTATAAATATTATATGCTTAGGTGGCTCTTCTAAAGTTTTTAGTAATGCATTAAAAGCAGCTGTGGTAAGCATATGTACTTCATCTATAATATAGATTTTATATTTTCCAAATGAAGGCACTAAGCTAACTTTATCCCTTAATTCTCTTATTTCATCTACTCCATTATTCGATGCAGCATCTATTTCTATTATATCAGTATTTTGTTTGTTGTTAGTTTGTGTACAAGATACGCATTTATTACAAGGTGTTACATAATCTAAAGATTCGCAGTTTACTATTTTAGCAAGTATTTTGGCAATGCTAGTTTTTCCAGTACCTCTTGGTCCTGCGAAAAGATAGGCATGGTTAATTTTATTATTTAAAATGCTGTTAGTTAAAGTTTGTATTATTACTTTTTGACCTACCACATCATCAAAAGTCTTTGGCCTATATTTTCTATATAAAGCTTGATACATGTTTCACCTCAAATCATAATAATATTATACACTTTAAACTTACAAAAAAAAAGTACTTATCTTCTTTTTTTAAAAAAGGTTTGTATTAAATTTTTACATTCCTTTTCACACACTTGGGAAATAATTTCTATATTTTTTAAATTTTCTGCATATCCATAATTTTCATTTTTAACACCATAAACTATTTTTTTTATTCTAGATTGTTCTATTGCTCCAGAACACATCATACAAGGTTCCATTGTTACGTACAAAGTACAATCATCTAATCTCCAATTTTTTATTTTTTTACAAGCTTTTGATATAGCTATTAATTCGGCATGTTTAGTCGAATCATTTAATTTTTCTTTTTTATTATGTGCTTTTGCAATTATTTTATTATTTTTTACTATTATAGCTCCAACAGGTACTTCTTCCTTATTTAAAGCTTTATTTGCTTCTTTAATAGCTATTTTCATATAATATTCATTCATATATACCTCCTATGTTTCACGTGGAACATGCATTATTTTTTGTATATATGTTTCACGTGGAACATTCAAAAACATTTTTTTAATCAATGTTTCACGTGAAACATTGATATATATTCTATTATTTAATTAAAAAATATTATTTTTTTATAAAAAAAGCACACACATTTAGGGATTCTTAAGGCTGCTGTCTTCCAACTCTGACCTGATTCAAATATAAATGTTGTGCAATAATAATATATTATAAATATTAAAAAATATCAATAAATTAATAATATTTATTAAAATAATTAATATAATTAATTAAATTTATACAAAATATTAATATAACTATTTTATAAAAAAGGAATGTTTCACGTGAAACATTCCTATCATTCAATATTTTGATCTATAGTTGGTTCATTTTTTATAACTTCAGTAGATTCAGACTCTTCTTCATGATCAATAACAGCAATAGTACTTACCTTTTGATTATCTTTAAGATTAATTAATTTAACACCTTGTGCAACACGGCCAGTTGAAGAAACTTGAGTAAGTGGTAATCTTATAATCATTCCATTATTAGTAATCAACATTAAATCCTCATTACCATTTACTATTTTAAATGAAACAATATTGCCATTTTTTTCAGTAACGTTAAGTGCTTTTACACCTTTGCTACCCCTATGCGTCATTCTATATTGATCTATTCTAGTTTTTTTACCATATCCATTTTCAGTAACTACTAATACATCTGCATGTTCTGGTGAAATTTCCATACCTACTGCATATCCATTTCCAACATCTATTCCTTTAACACCTGCTGCTGTTCTTCCCATAATTCTTATTTCTGTTTCATTAAATCTGATTATTCTTCCGTTTGAAGAGGCAATTAATATTTCTGCATTGCCTTCTGTTATTTTAGCTGAGATAAGTTCATCATCGTCTTTTAATGTTATAGCGATCTTACCATTTGTCCTAATATTTTCAAACTCAGATATATTTGTTCTCTTTATTATACCACTTTGTGTACAAAGTACAACATAGGCTGGTACATCCTTTGGTGTTGCTTTAAGCATAACATTAACTTTCTCATCCTTTTCAAGAGGTAAAAGATTTATTATTGGTAATCCTTTGGATTGTCTATTAAATAATGGCACTTCATACCCTTTCATTCTATATACTTTACCCTTATTAGTAAAGAATAATATATAATCATGTGTTGTCATATAAAGAATATTTTCAACAAAATCCTCTTCGTTTGTAGTCATACCTTTAATACCTACACCACCCCTATTTTGAAGTTTGTAAGTATCACTTTCAACCCTTTTAATATAACCTTTATTGGTTAAAGTAATAACTAAATCCTCTACTGGTATTAGTGATTCATCATCTATAAAATCAATTGCTGTCATATCGATAGATGTTCTTCTTTCATCTGAATATTTATTTTTAATATCAGTTAATTCCTTTTTTATAATTTCTAGAACTTTTTCTTCGCTAGCTAAAATTGACTTTAATTCTTCTATTGTTTTTAACAAATTATTTAATTCTTCTTCAATTTTAGCTCTCTCAAGACCTGTTAATCTTCTAAGTTTAAGTTCTAGAATACTATCTGCTTGAATTTCAGTTAAATTAAATCTTCCCATCAATTCACTTTTAGCAATTTCATCTGTTTCAGATTCTCTAATAATTTTAATAACTGCATCAATATTATCTAAAGCAATCTTATAACCTTCTAAAATATGAACTCTAGCTTCAGATTTTTTAAGATCAAACTTAGTTCTTCTTATAATTATTTCCTTTTGATGATCTATATATTTAGATATAATATCCTTTAAAGGTAGCGTTTTTGGTGTTCCATTATCAAGCATCAAGAATATTATACCGTAGTTTGTTTGAAATGCAGTATGTTTATACAAATTATTTAAAATAACTTGGGCATTCGCATCTTTTTTTAGAGTTATTGTTATTTTAACTCCATCTTTTAAGTCAGTATGATAATCTGATATTCCATCTATTATCTTGTTATGCACTAATTCTGCAACTTTATTTTTTAGATCCATGGTATTAACACCATATGGAACTTCAGTAATAATTATCTGTGTATGTCCACCATGTTCCTCTATTGATGCACGACTTCTTATTGTAATTGATCCTCTACCTGTCTCATAAGCCTTCTTAATACCAGAATTTCCAAGAATTACTCCACCCGTTGGAAAATCTGGACCTTTTATATATTGCATAAGGCCAAGTGTATCAATTTCTGGGTTATCTATATAAGCAATACACCCATCAATAACCTCACCTAAATTATGTGGAGGGATATTGGTTGCCATACCAACAGCAATTCCCATAGAACCATTAACAAGTACATTAGGAAATCTCGATGGCAAAACCTTTGGTTCTTTACTTGTTGCATCAAAATTGTCATCCATATCAACAGTTTCTTTATTGATATCTCTCAAAAGTTCAAGTGATATTTTAGCAAGTCTTGCTTCAGTATAACGGTAAGCTGCTGCTCCATCACCTTCTATGTTTCCAAAGTTTCCATGCCCATCTACTAGCATATATCTTTGATTGAAATCTTGAGCTAAACGTACCATTGCATCATATATAGAAGAATCTCCATGTGGGTGATAGTGCCCCATAACATAACCAACCGTTGTAGCTGATTTTTTGTGTGGTTTATCTGGAGTATTCCCCTCTTCATACATTGACCACAATATTCTTCTGTGAACAGGTTTTAAACCATCTCTTAAATCTGGTATTGCACGTGAAGTTATGACACTCATTGAATAATCAAGAAATGAACTTCTAACTTCGCTTACTATGTTATTTTCAGTTAAACTATCTTTCTCATGAAATTTATCTGAATCATTTATTACTTCATTATTTTCTATTACTTTTTCTTCATTATTATCCATACCTTCACCTCCTAAATATCAAGATTTTCAACAAATGTTGCATTTTCCTCTATAAACTCACGTCTTGGCTCAACTTCATCACCCATAAGTTTTTCAAATATAGCGTCAGCCTCAACACAGTCATCAACTGTAATCCTTCTAAGTACACGTTTTTCTATATCCATAGTAGTCTCATTTAATTCCTCAGCATCCATTTCTCCTAATCCTTTCATACGAGCTATTTCTGCTCTAGCACGTACATTATCAGGAAGAGTTTGTAAATAATCATTTTTTTCTTCTTCCGTTAAAACATATTTTCTAGTTTTACCATGCATTATTCTAAATAGTGGAGGTTGAGCTGCATAAACATGACCAGCTTCAACTATAGGTTTAAAAAATCTATAGAATAGTGTCAAAAGCAATACTCTTATGTGTGCACCGTCAACATCGGCATCGGTCATGATTATTATTTTATCGTATCTTAATTTATCTAAATTAAATTCCTCACCAATACCCGTTCCAAATGCAGTAATAATTGATCTAATTTCTTCATTTCCCAAAGCTCTATCTAATCTTGCTTTTTCTACATTTAAAATCTTACCTCTAAGTGGCAAAATTGCTTGCGTCATGGAATCTCTACCTTTTTTAGCAGACCCACCAGCTGAATCTCCCTCGACTATAAATATTTCTGATACTTTAGGATCTTTACTTTTACAATCAGAAAGTTTACCAAAAAAGTTAGACATAGCAAGATCACTTTTTCTTGTTATTTCTCTTGCCTTTTTTGCCGCATTTCGTGCACGACATGCAAGCATTGCCTTTTCTATAATAGATCTTGCCTCGTCTGGATTCTCAAGTAAAAACTTTTCAAATCCTTCACTAAATACATTATCCGCAAGCTTCCTTACTTCGCTATTTCCAAGTCTACCTTTTGTCTGTCCTTCAAATTGTGGATTAGGATGTTTACAAGAAATAATCATAGTAAGTCCTTCTTTAACATCGTCACCAGTTAATGATTCATCTTTTTCTTTCAATATATTAGCTTTTTTTGCATAATTATTTATAACACGTGTTAAAGCTCTTCTAACACCTTCTTCATGGGTTCCACCATCGTGTGTATTAATGTTATTAACAAATGAATAAATATTATCATTATAACCAGTTGTATATTGAAGTGCAACTTCAAACATTACATTATCTTGCGTTCCTTCTAAATGAATTATATCTTCGTGGATTGGTGTCTTACCTTGATTGATAAATTTAACATATTCAGATATTCCACCTTCATATATAAATGTTTCACCCGTTGTATCTTCATCATCCCTATCATCTCTTAAAGTTATTTTTAATCCTTTATTTAAAAAGGCAAGTTCTCTAATTCTAACTTTTAAAGTATTATAATCATAAATATCAGTATCAAATATATCAGGATCTGGTTTAAAAGTAACTGATGTGCCTGTTCTATTAATGTCACATTCTCCTATTACTTTTAAAGGTTCTTTGGTTTTTCCTCCATCTTCAAAACGAATAAAATGTATTTTTCCATTTTTGTATACAGTAACTTCTACCCATTTTGAAAGTGCATTAACTACACTAGCTCCAACACCGTGTAGTCCCCCAGATACTTTGTATCCTCCACCACCAAATTTACCACCTGCATGAAGTACAGTATAAACAGTTTCTACAGTACTTTTTTTAGTTTTAGGGTGTATTTCAACTGGTATTCCACGACCATCATCTTTTACTGTTATAGAATTATCTTTGTTTATAATAACTTCTATATTTTTACAATATCCAGCTAAGGATTCATCTATTGAGTTATCTACTATTTCCCATACTAAATGATGTAATCCCTTAACATCTGTTGTCCCAATATACATTCCCGGTCTTTTTCTTACTGCCTCAAGTCCTTCTAATACTTGAATATCTGATGCATCATAATGATTTTCATTATTCATCTAACTTCACCTCTTTGATTTTTATTATTTTACCATTATTTACATTAAATAATTTTGATTTTTTTATTAATTTTTTATCTATATTATTAAGATCAGTAGTTGTTATAATAGTTTGTATATCTTTATTTATGTAATTAAGCAAATTATTTTTTTTATTTTCATCTAATTCACTAAATATATCATCAAGTAATAATATTGGAATTTGCTCTTTATATTTTTTAAATATTTCTATTTCTGATAATTTTAAAGCAAGTACAGCGATTCTTTGTTGTCCTTGTGAACCATAATATTTTAAATTTTTATCTTCTAAATAAAATTCAAAATCATCTTTATGTGGCCCTACTGTAGTTGATAACACTTTAATATCATAATTAAATCTTTTATTATATTCTTTTTTTAAAAACTCCTTTAAATTTTCACTTTTTAAATTCATTTCAATACTAGGCTTATATTCAATCTTAAACCCAGATATACCAGTTATATCCTTATAAATCTTTTCGCAATATAAGTTTATTTTATTAATAAACTTATCCCTTATTTTATATATCATTATAGACTTATCAATCAAATATCCAGTTAAAACATCCAAATAAGCTGTATCTCTAGATATATTTTTATTTAGTTTTTTCAAATAATCATTTCTTAACTTTAAAATCTTATTATATTCATTCATTAAAATAAAATAATTACTATAAAGTTGAGATAACTCTAAATTTATATACTTCCTTCTTATCTGTGGAGATGATTTAATAAGTTCCAAATCTTCTGGATAAAAAATAATTATATTTACTAAAGAAATATAATCACTTATCTTTTTTATAGCATTACCATTATATTTTAATACTTTAACTTTATTATCTATATAAATATTTAATTTATTATCTACCTTTTTATCATTAAAAATTCCTTCTATGGTTAGATAATCTTCATTATTTTTAATTAAATTATTATCTATAAAACTTCTATGTGATTTTGTGAGACCTAAAACATATATTGCCTCAAGTAAATTGGTTTTACCTTGTGCATTATTCCCATATATTATATTAATACCTTTAGTGAGAGTAACATTTAGGCATTTATAATTTCTAAAATTATGTAATTTTAATTTTTTTAAGTACATATATTCTCTCTTTTCATTATTTACCCCCTCTATTTTGAATTTTATTACATTCTGGGTACTCCTATACAACGATATAATTATACCACAAATTAGGTTAAAAGAAAAGAAAATTAAAGTTTTTCTTCTAATTTTCTTTCATATAATTTAGATTTTAACATAGTAGCCCTTATAAATTGATTTTCTAATGAATAATAAGATATATTTAAATTTACTAAATTATTATTTTTAAATAATACTTGACTAAATTTGTCATTCTTATTAATATTTTTTATTTTATTTAAGGCAATCCAAGAACTTTGCTGAGTTCTAGATGACGTTGTTGGAAAAAATATAATATTCCTACTTTCTTCAATTATTATAGGATATTTTGTCTTTATCCCTGTTAAAACCTTGGTTCCAATACATCTTCCCTGATAAGAACTACCATAAAATTCACAATTTTGTTTTATAATGTTGTTTGAAGAATTTTTAATTATATATTCATTTTCTTCTTCATATACCCTGGATGTTTTATTATCAATTGGTATAATAGCCAAAGTAGATGAGTTTATTTCATAATTTTTCATTAATTTCCCCCCTTTCTTGCTAACTGTTATACAACTTACTAATGTCGAAAAAAGATGAATTTTGTCGATATTAATAAAAAAATTAAAAAAATTATATGATGTGAATCCAAATTAGGAGACATCATATAATTTTTTTATATTTTTTTTATTAATAAGTTCTAATTGGTAATATCAATTGAGTTAAATCGGTACTATTTACATAGTTAATTATAATTGGTTTTATTTCACCATTAAATGATAATTCAATTTCCTCACTATTAAAAGTCTTTATGGCATCTAACATGTACTTTGCACTAAATGATATTTTTATATCAGTTGCAACATTTTTAATTATTTTTATTTTTTCCTCTACATTACCAATTTCCGGAATATTAGAAGAAATTATCATAATATCATTCTTTGTTTCCAATCTTATTGTGTTTTTTTCTTCTAAATTTGTTAAAAGTGATGCTCTATCTATAGCATTAAAGAAATTTTCAAGATTAACTTTAACTTTCAATTCAAAACTCTCTGGAATTAACTTATTTGTATCTGGATAATTTCCATTTATTAGTCTAGTCATAATTATTAAATTATCTATTTTAAAAATTACTTTATTAGAAAATATATGTAATTCAATTTTCTTATCTTCATCTGATATTAATTTAATTATTTCATTTAAATTTCTACTAGGAATGATTATATCAATATTATCTTCAACAACACTATCTAACTCTATCATCTTTTTAGATAACCTATATGAATCGGTAGCAGTAACTTCCATAATATTATTACTTATTTTAAAATTAATTCCTGTTAATACTGGTCTACTTTCTTGGGTTGAAGTTGCAAAAATTGTTTGATTTATCGTTGTTTTAAAAACATTTTCTTCTATTAATATTGGATTTTTTGAAAATTCTAAATCTATTTCAGGAAATTCACTAACATTATTACAATTTAATTTAAAAGATGAAGATTCTGTCGTAATCAATACCTGGGAATCTATTATTTCTTCTATATTTATAATTTCATTAGTTAATTTTCTTACTATATCATATATATATCTACCTGAAATAAGTATTTCGCCTTGAACTTCTATTTTTTCAATATCTTTTGCATTTATAAATGATTTAATAGCAATTTCATTATCAGTACTAATTAAATATAGACCATCTTTTGTTAATTCAAATTTTATACAGTTTAAAATAGGTATTATATTTTTATTAGATATTCCCCTTATTACGTAGTTTAAATGTTCCATTAATATTTTTTGTTTAATTGATAATTTCATATATTATTCCTTCTTTCTAAATTATATTATTTTTATTAATGTTCATAATGTTGATAACCCTATTTTATTCTTTATATACAAAGTAATAACTATGTGCATAAAAAGTTTATATTTTGACTTTTTCCACATTTATCTTATTTCATTTATCATTTTTTGAATTTCATTATTTAAATTATCATCTTTTAATATTTCTTTTTTTATTTTTTCAACAGCATGCATAACTGTGGTATGATTTTTTCCACCAAACTGAATTCCTATCTTAGTTAAATTTTCATCCAAATATATTCTACATATGTACATAGCAACCATCCTTGGAATCGCTATATCATTACTTCTTTTTTTACTTAGCAATTCTTCTTGTGTAAGATTATAGTGATCACAAACAATCTGTAAAACTTGATCCATTTTATTTTTTGAAATACTTGTTTTAGCGAATTGATCTTTAAGTGCTTCTACAGCTAAGTCTAAAGTAATGTCGGAACCATTCATCATCGCAGCATAAGCAAATACTCTGGTTATAGCGCCTTCTAGAGTTCTAATATCCCCTACACTGTTGCCTGCGATATATTCTTTAACCTCTTCAGGAATGACGCCACCTAACTCATTATTTTCAATTTTTTTATTAAGAATGGACATCCTTAATTTAAAATCAGGTGGTAAAATATTAACCTGAAGTCCCCAATTAAATCTTGTTTTTAAACGTTCTTCTAATTTTTTTATATCGTCTGGAGATCTATCTGATGATATTATTATTTGTTTTTCATTATTGTATAATTCATTAAATGTATTGAAAAATTCTTGTTGTGCACTGACTGCTCCTACTAAATTGTGTATATCGTCTATCATTAACACATCTATGTCTCTGTATTTATTTTTAAATTGCTTTATAGCGTCAATGTTATTTGAGTTGGTGTTTTTTCTACATATATCGACGAAATCAGAAACAAAATTATCACACGTAATATATAGAACTTTTTTATTGCTATTTTTTATTATATAATTACCGATTGAATGCATAAGATGAGTTTTTCCAAGTCCACTTGAACCATAAATAAACAATGGATTAAACATTTTTCCTGGTTGTTCTGCGACTGCTAGTGCACTAGTTGCTGCAAATTTATTGCTTGGGCCAATTATAAAATTTTCAAATGTATAATTAGGTTTTACGTTTGATTCATAAGTTTCATTATTTGGCACACCGATTATCTCTTTATCATCTGTTAAGTTATTTTCAACTTCCTCTTTTATAACATAATTAAATTTGAAATTTGATCCAGTTATTTCAGTAAAAACTTCTTCAATAATATCGCTATAGTTTTCACTTAAATTTATTTTATGCACACGATAAGGTACTAATACGGTAGCTATATTATCTTTTAAATTTATTAATTTTGTTTCGGCAAACCAGGTTTCAAAGCCAAAATCTGGTAATTGAGTTTTGATTTTTTCAAGAAATAAATTCCAGATATTATTTAAATCCATAATTCTACCTCCATAAAACTTATACACATATATTTTACAATATTTTTCTACTAAAAACAATAAAAATATGTGTATATCATTGAAAAAATGTTATTTTTAAAGTTATGCACATAAATATTATAAAAAAATTTTTAATATTTTTCTTTTTTACAGTTATCAACAACAAATAATTACAAAAAATTTTATTGTTTTATAAAGCTTTCATAAACTTATTAACATTTTTGTGCATAAATTTATGAACTTCGATATATTAACATTTCAGAAAAAATGTGTATAAGTTTATTATTTTGTGTATAAAATTTAAAAATCAAAAATAGTTGTGCACAAAATTGTTCACAATTAGTTATTTAATGTTGTTTAAAATCAAATTTTTGAACATACAAATTAATTATCATCAAAAAGTAGATATTTTATGTTATTAAATAAATATAAAAAATATTTTTCTAAAAATGTATTATATTTTTGAAAATTAAATTGCATATTGAATAATTTAACGCAAAAATTGAATAGAGTGTATTCATAGTTGTTTAATAAACAATGCTACTAAAGTGTTAAAATAAAGTATTAAAAATGATTTATTTGAAGACATCAGATATAAACCAAAAGAAAAACTATAAAAATAATTGACAAAATAATAAAAAATATATATAATTTATAAAGCAAGCAGAAAATTTATAGCAATGGAGGTGTTAGAATGAAAAGGACATATCAACCAAATAATCATAGAAAGAGTAAAAAATTAGGTTTCAGAGCTCGTATGAAAACCAAAATAATTAATAATAGAAGAAGAAAAGGACGTAAGGCTTTATCTCATTAATATCCACTGTTTCGTCAGTGGTTTTATTTTTAAAGGAATGATTTTTATGAAAAAAATAAATATATTAAAAAATAGTCGAGATTTTAATAGAATAATTGAAAGTACTAAACCATATAAATATAAAGATTATATAATATATTTAGAGAAAAATACTAATGATTTATATAAATTTGGATTGTCTGTTGGAAAAAAAATAGGAAATGCAGTGAATAGAAACAAGGTTAAAAGACAACTAAAAGCTATAATTGACAAAAAGGACTATCAAAATAACTTTAATTGTATTATAATAGTGGGTAAGGGCATTAATAAAAGAAGTTTTAAAGAAATGGAAGAAAATTTATTATTTGCTTTAAAACAACTGAATTTAATAAAAGGAGAATAAAGATGAAAAAAAATAAAAAAATATTAGTCATAATGTTGATGTCGGTATTGCTAATAACTGGATGTACTAAGCAATTAAAAGATGCTGAAGGTAAAGTTATTCAAGATAAGGAAACTAAGCAAGTGTTAATTGAAAATATTTTATGTAGACCTGATTCTTTAAAGGAAACTTATGAAAAAGAATTAGAAAAAAAACAAAATGATTATAAAAAAATGTTTGAAGAAGGGGAAATATCAAAAAAAGAATATGATAAGAAAATAAAAAATATTTTAGATATAGATAAACTTCCTGTTTGTACAGAAATATCAGTAGTGGAAGGTGGATATGAAACTTTTTGGACAAGTGTATTCGTAAAACCATTGGCTTGGGTCATAGTAAATGTAGGTAAATTATTATGGAATAGTTATGGTCTTGCTATTATAGTGGTAACGCTTTTAATAAAATTAGTATTATTACCTTTTACAATTAAATCACTTAAACAATCACAAATGATTCAAAAAGCTCAACCAAAGTTACAAAAAATAGAAAAAAAATATGCAAATAAAACTGATCAACAGTCAATGATGATGAAATCAAATGAAATGATGGCAGTATATAAGGAGTATAAAATAAATCCTATATCTGGGTGCCTACTTGGATTTATTCAAATTCCACTTTTCTTTGCATTTTATGAAGCTCTTTATAGATTACCAATTTTATTTGAAAATAAATTTTTAGGCCTACATATGGGAATGACACCTCTTGCTGGTGCCCAGGCCGGAACTTGGTATTATTTAATATTACCAATATTAGTTGGAGTTGTTACTTATTTCTCATTTAAGATGAATAAGAAAACAATGCCAAATGATCAAATGAAACAAATGAATATGATGTTTAATATAATGATTATAATGATATTTATAACGTCGTTTAGTATGTCTACAGCAATTATTATTTATTGGGTAACAAATAGTTTATTCACTATAATACAAAATTTATTAGTTAAAAGGAGTAAGTAATATGGTACAAGTTTATAAGTTTGAAGATGAAAATGAAGAAAAATGTAGATTAAAATGTTTAGATGAGTTAGATGTTTATAACAACGAAATATTGATAAAAGAATTTGAAGATGAAAATAAATTTGCTATGGAAGTAGTAAAAAAGGAAGATATAAAAAATTTTATTAAAGATTATTTAACCCATGTTACTACTAAAATGGGGATTGATACTAAAATAGAAGTAAATGAATCTGAAGATGTATTTAGTGTTAAAATGTTTTCAAATAACAATCCCATATTAATAGGTAAAGATGGTAGGACCCTAAATTCACTTCAAAATTTGATTAGACAAACAATTTCTAATCAAATTAAATTTAATGTTAAAATAAATCTAGATGCATCAAATTATAAACAAAAGAAAGAAAAATTTTTTGAAAGAGATATTAAGAATATAATAAATGATGTATTAAAAACAAAAGATGAAATAAAATTAGATCCAATGAATTCTTACAAAAGAAGAATTGTACATTCGATAGCTAGCGAATACTATAATATTGAAACTAAAAGTTATGGAGAAGAACCTGAACGATATGTAGTAATAAAATATATAGATAAGTAATATTTATATATTTTATAATTTAAAATAGTAAAAAAAATTAATAATTATGATAAAAGACTTGAGATTTTTTTCTCGAGCTTTTTATTTGATATATTGACTAGGGGGGGGGTAATGGTATAATAAAAAAGAAAGTAGAGGTAGTATAATGAAGAAAG
>CANQPA010000008.1 GCA_947625635.1 uncultured Bacilli bacterium | reverse complement strand
TCTCCAGTTGGCACTGTATAGTTAGTACACCTATTTCAAAATAATATTTATTCTTTCGTCGAATAAATCTTTTTCACTATCATATTCAATATAATCAATATATTTATTAATAAAACTTCTTTTGTGCTCATCATCAAGTTTATTATAGAGTTTATAAAAATTAACATTTAATTTTATTATCTCTTTAGGTTTTTTTGATTTCTTTTTTTGTTTTTCTAAATCATTTATTTGAACTTTAGTTTCATCATACTTTTTATAGTATGATTCTCTGTTTATTCTATCATTTAAGTACATTTCATTCAAACGATCTAGTTTTACATTTAACTGTTTTAGTTTTTTATCAAAATCTATGCCTTCTTCTATCTCGGATTCTTGCATAGACACTCTTTTTAAGTGTGGAAACTCTGTTAATAAGTATTCTTCCAATCTACTTTCTGGAATTATTTTGGAGTTAGTACAAGTTCTATAATTTTTATATTTACCACATCTATAACACTTTTTATTTTTTGTAAAAGTACCAGACATTTTACAACCACAATGCTTACATACAATTAGACCAGAAAATATATAATCGCGATTTTTATTTTGTTTATTATTTTTAGGTAATAAGTTTTGTATATAATCGAATTTCTCTTTAGTTATATAAGGCTCACAATATCCTTCTACACCTCTATAAACACCATAATATAAAGTGTTTTTCAACATTTTTTTAATAGTATCAGAAGTTATTATATAATCGAATTTATTTTGTACTAAAAAGGCGGTTTTACGATATGAATTATTAATTACATAAGTTTTAAATATAAACTCTACTATATCAGAAGTACGTTTATCTTTTATTACTCTTTTATTCTTTTTAGAGCCTACTACTTTATACCCCAGAGGGCAATTATTTGTACCCCAAATTGCTTTTTTATCTTTTATCATTTGACTAAAGATAAATTTAATTCTATCGCTATCAACATCTGATTCATTTTGACCGATTGACAATTTGATATTTAAATATAATCTACCATTAGAAGTAGTTGTATTGAATTTTTCATCACTACATTCCCAATCTACGTTGCATTTTTCTAAGATACTATTTATTGCATAATAATCAGAAACATTTCTAAACCATCTGTCTAATTTCCAGAATACAACACGATCAAATTTTCCTTCTTGAGCATCATTAAGTAATCTTAAAAGTTCTTTTCTTTGACTTAATTTAGTACGAGCCGACTTACCAGCATCTATATAAATTGCCACTATTTTATAACCGTGAAGTTTACAATATTCTTTCAGTCGTTTTAGTTGTGATTCTATTGAGTAACCATGCCTTACTTGTTCTTCGGTAGACACACGTATATATAAAACAACTCTAATAATTTTCTTTACACTTTTCATCATGTATATCACTTTCTTTCTAATTAAAATTATGATATAATGATAAAGGAAATACTCCTATATCATTGGTTAGGAAAACCCTATATCTTTGTTATAGTTTTAGTTGACCGCTAAGTAGTGTTTCCACTTTGACTCTGTGTTCCAGCACAGGGTCTCTTTTTTTGACTTTTTTAACTAAAAGTGGTAAAATGTGCTTTCCCTATTTTTTAGGGGGAATTTCTTTGTTTATAGATATTTCTGTTACTTCTATATTAGGATTTTGTTGTGCTTGTTTTAATTCTTCCAATGACGGAAGATTAGGTAAGTTAGTATTTGTATTTTTGGGTTCTTCTTTTTGAAAATTTTCCCAATCAAAATATGCTAACATTTCTAAATTTTCTATATTTTTAATAATATCATCATATTGTTCTTGAGTAATAATACCATTTATCAACATATCTTTGGCTTTAGTTCTGCTAATGCCACTTTTTAAATCTTGTTTTGCCTGTTCTTGCATTTGTTGTATTTCATAATTGGCTTGTTTCATTTCTGTATCTTTATTATTTTTTAGTGTTTGATGAGTTAAAAGCAAATACGATATATTTCCTAATATCATAGAAATTACAACTTCATAACAAATACCAATAGATGCTCCGAGATAAAACTTTTTTACTATTAAAATACCAATAAATGCTCCTAAATAAATAGTAAAAAGAGTTTTTAATCTTCCAGTAAATACTCGAATAACACATTCTATTGTAGAAATAAAAGCACCAATGTAAGTAAAAACATAATTACCAAAGTAAAATGTAATAATACCAATAACACACAAAATATTGCTTAACCAACCATTAGCACATACGTAAGCAGAATTTTTTACAAATAATTCCCATTTTTTTTCAATGTCCATTTTTACTCCTTTTTATTCTTTATATTTTTACTTATTTTTTTACATCTTTACTATTTTTGTTTTGTATTTCTAAATTTTTAGTTAATAAGTCATCAATTGGCACTTTAAATACTTTAGATATTTTTATAGCATACCCAATGGTAGCATCCATATTTCCATTTTCCCATCTTGAAACAGTGGAGCGATCCACATCTAATATATTAGCAAGTTGCAATTGTGAAATACCTTGTTGTTTTCTTAAAAAATTTAAATTTTTACTGAAATTAGTAGTCATGTTTCTCCCTCCGTAAATATATTTTATCATATATTTATGTTAATTCAATAAAAAAAGTGAGAAAAATCACATTTTACAGTTGACACGTGAGTATAATCACGTTAAAATAATTGTTAGAAAGGAGGAAAAAATGTATTTAGATCCAAAATTAATAGCAAAAGAGTTAAAGTCATTAAGAACAAAAAAAGGTGTAAGCATAGAAAAAGTCAGTGAAGATTTAGGAGTACATTTTAACACTTTATCAAAATATGAAAAAGACGCAACAGATATGAAGTTGAGTTTATTTGGAAAGTTGCTTAAATATTATGGAATAGATGAACTTATTTTTTTTAAAGTTATACGTGAGTATAATCACAAAGAAATAGAGGAGTAGATATGAGGATAACAAAAAGAAAATTGAAAAATTTAGTAATAAAGAGACTATATGAACGTATAGAAAAAAATGGCATATCACAAAATCAAATGGATACAGAACTATTAATAGCAATATTAAAAAAGACTAGATAATTCTAGCATCCAGTCTTAATAGTTTTTCTTGTATTAAAATAAACAATTTTATCAGTGTTTATTACAAGAATATTTGATTTGATATCTAATACTATACAATCGTTATTTACTTCTACTAAAGTGCCGGAAACATTTTGAGAAGTAGTTATAACGTCTACATCAGTATTGATATAATCTTTTAATTTTGAATTCAATATATGTACCTCCTTTAGAAGATAGTCTAATAATGGAGGTATAAAAAGTCAAGGAGAGTAGATATGAAAACACAAAAAAAGAAGTTAAGCACCGAGACATAACACTTAACTTCAATACAGTACCTTATTTAAAAAGGCACTTTTATTATAACATAAGCGGTCAACTAAAACAAGATTCTACATAGGATTTAACAGAGGTGATTAAGTGAACAAAGAAGAAGTAAAAAAAGCATTTGCTGAAAAAGAAGAAGAAATGTTAGATTATTTACTTTATCTTTATGCTCATCAAAACAACGTAAATGTGAAATATAAACTAGAAAACAGTACAAAATGGAGAACACCAAAAAAGCCAAAGTAGGAGGAGTAAATGAACAATAATGGATTTATAACATTAGATAGAAACATTTTAAAATGGAGATGGTATAAGGATTCTTCGGTATTTAAACTTTTTATATATTGTTTATTAAAAGCAAATTGGGAAGATGGAGAGTTTGGAGACGAAATAGTTAAAAGAGGTAGTTTTATTACAAGTATAAAACACTTATCAAAAGATACTGGATTAACAATTCAACAAGTACGAACAGCACTTAAAAAACTTGAGAGAACAGGAGAGATTTTTAAACAAACGAGTAACACACATACAACCATTACTATTACTAACTATTCTAAATACCAAGATAAAAATGCAACAAACGAACAACAAACGAGTAACAAACGAGTAACAACAATAGAAATAATAAAAAAGAAGAAAAAAGAAGAATTAAATAAAAAAAATAATATATATGTTCATTTTGAAACTTTTTGGAAAGCATATCCTAAAAAACAGCATAAGAAAGATACAGAGAAATGGTTTTTAAAAAATAAACCAAATGAACAACTTATGGATAAAATTTTATCTAGTTTAGAAAAATTTAAACGTAGTAAGCAATGGCAAAAAGACAATGGACAATATATTCCTTTACCAAGTACATGGTTGAACAAACAACTATGGGAAGATGAATTTACAAGTGGAGAATTAGAACTTACAGAAGAAGAACAAAAAGCGGAGGAAGATAAGTTTAATAAAGAGATAGAAGAAATGATAGAAAGAGGGAAAATTTAATGACAGCAGCAGAAACAAAAAAGATAGTTAAGAAAATAAAAATCTTTAGACCTTTCTTTCAATCAGGAAATGGTAAGCAAGAAGAAAAAGAGTTTATCGGAGAATGGCATAAAGTTTTGAAAGTATATGACTACGAAGATGTAGATCATAAACTAGATGAATACTTTAACAATGGTAATAACTATGGAAAGATTCCAGACATTCATTACTTAGTAAAATATCTACAAACAACAGAGCAAAAGAAAACAACAGGTGGAATAATAGTTAATTGTCCACGTTGTGGTGTTGAATTGCCTTTAGAAGAAATTGATAAACATAATAGCAGATGTTCTAGTGTTAGTTATTTATGTATGATGTCTAAAAAATATTTCCATCAAAAATTAAACAGACAAAAATTATTTGATTTACCAGATGATGAGTTTGATAGAAAATATTTAGCATTTAAAAAACAACTAGAAAATAAAATTCCAAAAGAAGAACAAAAAGAACTGAAAAAAATTTTTAAAGAGATAGGAGGATAACAATGTTTAAACCAAAAAAGAAAAATAAAAAAGAATTAAGAGATGGTGTATTAACAAAATACCATACAGGAGAAAAAAGTTTTGAAGATTTTTTAAAAGGATATGAACGACTTCTTTCAGCAAGTTTGCTAGGTATAAACAAGAGAGATAAGTTGTTAATCAAATTAGTTGATTATTCGGATTTTTTAAATGACAATTTTTTAAGAGCAAGACCAAAAGACTTAAAAATTTTAATTAACAAAATAAAAGAAACAGTTTTAGAGGTAGAAGAGATGTTGGAGGAAGAGTATGAAGTTTAAAAATGGAGATAAAGTAAAAATTAAAAATTTAGTTGCAGGACAATATTATGGAGATAAATTAGTAAAGTATTCACCATTACTAAAAAAATATGCTGGTAACATATTCACGATAGATGTTTGTTATGAAGATGATAGATACTCAGTTGAAAGTTATGATTTAGAAGGTGAAGAGATAGATGGGATTTTTCTAACACCAGTTATAGAAAAAATAGGAGAAATTAAATTTGGAGATATTGCTACTACTGGAAGTGACGAAGAAATGATATTTTTTGGAATTGATGGTGCAGTTGATAAATTTGGAGAGTTTTCGTTTTTTGAGTCTAACACTAAAGAAGATGATATCAGAGATTGTATGCCAGAAATCGAACAAATAAAACGTGATGGTGAAATTATATATACAAATGTTAGAGAAATGACTTTAGAAGAAGTAGAAGAAGCATTAGGGTACAAGGTGAGCATAATTGATATTTAAAAAAGTAAGACAACACATAAAAAACATTTATGATGTACAAAAAGCAAATCAAGAAAAACGTAAATGGAAACTAAAGTATAAATCTCAACAAGAAGAGTTATTAGAAGCATATAGAGAAGAAATAAAATTATTAAAAAAAGATAATGCAACAAGGGTAAAACTAAGTGTGATAGAAAGAAAAATTAATCTAATTTTAGAAAGAGGAGAAAAAAATGGACAAAAAAAGAGAAGCAATAAAGTTAGTAAAAAATAGTGATAGTTATATGATAATTGGTGATGCTGGTTTTTGTGTAAAAGGAAGTATAGGAACACCATCAATGTATTCAGCAATGGTGATTGCAGAGGCAAAAAAAAGAGTGCCACATGAATTACATAATTTATTTGATCAGTGTGTAAAAATGGCATTAGAAAATTATGAATTAGAGGCTGACGAAATTGCAAAAAAAGTAACTGAGATAGGAAAAGAAGAAGCAGAGAAAGTAAAAAAAGAATTTTTTAAAGATTTAGAAAAGGAGACAAAAAAATGATAGAAGAGATTAAAAACACAGAAAATTTGCAAAAAAAAGTTTTTATTATAATTGCAGTGATTTTAGTTTTACTTTTATTTAGTGGAACATTCAGAATTATAAAAAGTGGTGAAGTAGGAATTAAAGTCAGATTAGGAAAGGTAATTCAAGTACAAAAAGATGAAGGAGTTAACATAAAAATTCCTTTAATAGAAAAAATAGTGAAAATGAATATACAAGTTCAAAAGATAGAATTAGATACAACAAGTGCTAGTAAAGACTTACAAGATGTAAATATGAAACTTGCAGTTAATTATAAAATAAATTCAAAAAAAGCAGCAGATCTTTATAAAAATGTTGGAACAAAATACGAAGAAATAATATTACAACCAGCCATTCAAGAAAGTATTAAAGCGGTAACAAGTAAATATACCGCAGAAGAATTAATTACTAATAGAGGGCAAGTAAGTAACGAGTGTATGGAAAATCTACAAAGTAAAATCAAAAGATATGGTTTGACAGTAGATAACTTTAATATTACTAATTTTACATTTAGCAAGGACTTTGATAAAGCAATAGAAGAGAAACAAGTAGCAGAACAAAAAGTATTAACAGCCAAACAAGAACTTGAGAAAGAAAAAATAGAAGCAGAAAAGAAAATAGTTAAAGCCGAGGCAGAAAAACAAGCAAATGAATTAAAACAACAAACTTTAACAGATAATATCATAAAAGAAAAATTTATAGAAAAATGGAATGGAGAATTACCTAAAGCAAGTGGTAGTAATTCAATATTTGACATAACAGGACTACTAGGGGGTTCTGAATAATGACAACAACAAATATTTACGAAGCAAACATTTATGAAAAAATACAAGTAGTAAAACAAAAACTTTTACAAGCAAATTTAAAAAAAAGTGGCGAAAATAAATTTTCAAACTTTAAATATTATGAGTTATCAGATTTCCTACCAACATTGATTAACTTATGTAACGAAGTGGGTTTATTTACTAGAATAACTTTTACAAATGATTTTGCAATACTTACGATAACAGATACAAATAATATTAATTCAACAATTGAGTATTCAAGTCCACTAAAAGAGATAAATCTAAAGGGATGTAATGAGATTCAAGCATTAGGAGGAGTAGAGACATATTCAAGAAGATATTTATATATGGCAGCATTTGATATTGTTGAAAATGATATGTTTGATTCTACTGTAGGAAAAGATACTGAGAAAAAAGCAACAGAAAAACAATTAGCAATTATTAAAGCACGTTATAAAGGTGCTACAATGAAAAAATTATTAGAGGTAAACAAAATAGATAAAATAGAAGATTTACCAATGTCAAAAGCAGGTAAAATAATAAAAAAATTAAGTGATATAGGAGGTAAAAATGGAACTAACTAAAAATATTTTAATCATAACATTTTATGTGTTAGCGGTAATTTTTATTTTAACATTGAATTTTGCAGGAAGAAAAATGAAGAAGAAAATAGAAGAAGCAGAAGAGGAATATTACCAACTTCTTGAAGAGTCAATAAAAGTAACTTTGAAAGAAATGGAAACGACAAAAAAATTAATAGAAGCAAAAGAGAAAGAACTAAAGAAGATAGGAGAAGAGAAAAATGAATAATGAACTAATAACAGTAGAAGATAATAACTTAGCATTTTCAAAAGAGGGAGTTAAATTCATAAAAAAAATACAAAAAATGAAACTAGATTTAAACATACTAGAAGAACAACTAAAAGATACGTGTTTAAAAAAGATGGAAGAGACTGGACAAGATAAGTTAATAACACCAGATGGTAGTTTTAAAGCAACTTATTATAAAGCAACAAAGTCAAAAAGATTTGATAGTAAAAAATTTAAAACAGAACATCCTGATATGTATGAAGAATATCAAACAGAATCAGAAAGAAAAGCATATGTCAGATTCAGTTAGATTTGACGAATTTACTCATACTTATTATCTAGGAGATAAAGTTATTCCAAGTGTAACACAAATATTACAAGAGGTATTCCCTGATAAATACAAGGGAGTACCTAAAGATGTGTTACAAAAAAAGGCGGAATACGGAACTCAAGTACATAAATTTATTGAAATAATAGAAACTAAAAAACCTAAAAGACCACTAGCATACATCAAGAGATATTATAAACCAGATATATACC
Organism: uncultured Bacilli bacterium; assembly: GCA_947625635.1. Classification (GTDB taxonomy): domain Bacteria; phylum Bacillota_I; class Bacilli_A; order RF39; family UBA660; genus UMGS1613. The sequence goes on along the minus strand of CANQPA010000008.1, from coordinate 32,011 downwards.
AAATAGAGAGTATAAAGCAGTATTTAGAGATAAAAAAACAAAAAGGTATTAGTGTATTAGAAAGTGAGAAAAAAGTCGTATATAAAGACTTATATGCAGGTACGTTAGATATGGTAGCAAAAGTAAATGACAAACTTACAATTGTTGATATAAAGACAACTTCAATATTAGATAAAGAATACGTAAGTTGGCAAACTTCACTATATGAGAAAGCATATAAATCAGTAGAAGAATTGTATGTGTTGTGGCTTCCTAAAGGGCATTTAGGGAAACTAGAAAAAGTAGAAAGAATAGATAATGAATTGTTGGAGGCGGTAATATGAGAACACTAGATGAGATAAAAGAAAATAGATATTTAAATATAAAACGAGAAGGAAAAGATGGTTTTGGTGGAAGTTTTTACGACAAAAAAAGTAGATGTAGATTAAACTTTATTATGAGTTGGGGGCTTGGTTTTGAACACTGTTCTGTATCACTTCCAAATCGTTGCCCTTCATGGGAACAAATGTGTGCTATTAAAGAATTATTTTGGAAAGATGATGAAATATGCATGCAATCACATCCTAAGAAAAAAGATTATATAAATCATATGAAATATTGTTTACACATCTGGAGACCCATTGATAAAGAAATACCTTGTCCACCATCAATCATGGTTGGCTTCAAGGATAATTACACAGAAGAAGAAGTAGAAGAACTAAAAAAGATAGTAGGTGAAATACCAAGATGGCAATAATGTTTAACCCAAATATTTTAGATGAAGGTAACCAAATGGAAATTTTGGAAGATAATGATGATTTAATGAAAAAACTACTACGTTGCAATAATTGTGGAAAACCTACTGAATATGGAAAGACAAGAATGTGTAGTGGTTTTGTAGGTTGTGATAACAAAATTATAGTAGATGGTAAAGAAGTGGAATGTTATTTTGGAGATTTATTACCTAGAGTTATGAAATATAAAGAAAGCAATGAAAAAGATTTATATAAACTTTATCAAAGTGGAAAAGTGTACAGATATAGAGACGGAGCAGATGGTGGTATAAATGAAAGTATTTAGGTTTATGTCTGATGAAGAGTTTAAAAAGTTTAAAGAAGATAAAACACTTATAAATTACAAAAAACATAATTGCAATACAACGTCAATAGGTTTTTGTTTTCTCTCGCTTGATGATTTTAAACCAGAATATGCAATACATTTTTTAAATGGACTTGTTAATACAGAAGTATGTGCAATATTTGAAGTAGATAAAAAGAAATTGAACAAAAGCAAAGGAAAATATGCTCAAGTCATATTGCAATCAGACTGGAGAAAAATGAGTATTATAGAACAATACGCGAGTTTTACAAAAAGTTTTGACGCAAGAGAATATTGTACAGAAAAATATAACAATAAAAATTTTAAATTATTAAGATATACAAAAGATAGTCATAATTATTTTGGTGAGGATTATCCAAAATGGAGTTGGAAAGATGAAAATCTCTAATCATGCAAAGATGAGAATGAGAGAAAGAACTGAATTTAATCATCAAGAAAGAAAAAGACTTTTTAGAAATGCTTTAGATAAAGGTAAGAGTTTACAAGATATTGAAGATGACAAAATTAAACAATTTGTTGAAAAAATAGAAAAAAGGAATTGCAAAGTAAAATTATATTTAGGATATGTTTTTATTTATAGCAAACATAGTAAACAATTATATACAATGTATAAATTGCCAAAAGAACTAGAAGGTGGAAAAAATGTCTGATGATGTCATAGAAGAATTAACAAAATTACAAATAAAAGAACATTTTAAAGGTACTAAAGGTAGTTTTATTTTAACAAAAGAAGAGTTAATTAGATTCTGTATAAAAATGATGAAAATAGTAAGACAGTACGAGGAGGAAATATAAAAATGAATAAAGTAATGTTAATAGGAAATATAGTAAATGATCCAGAATTAAGATATACAGTCAACAATAAAGCAGTAACAAATTTTAGACTTGCAGTAAGACGTAATTACAAAAACCCAGATGGAACATATAGTAGTGATTTTATAAATTGTACAGTTTTTGGAAAGCCGGCGGCGGTAATCCAAAAATATTGTAAAAAAGGAAATAGAATCGGAGTTGTTGGTCGTATTGTAACTGGAAGTTATGAAAAAGATGAAAGAACAATATATACAACAGAGGTAACGATAGAAGAGTTTGAGTTTTTAACAAAAAAGCCAAATAAAAATACACCAGATAATGTTAATGAACAAAAGACTTTTATTTATACAGATGAAGAGGGAGAGGAGTTACCTTTTGACTAATGGATTTATTTAATGAATTACAACAAAAAATAAAAGAATTAGAAGTATCTTTAAAAAAACTCAGAGAGACAGGAAAAAATTATGCTGAGGCGGAGAAAGACTATAAAATAATTCTAAGAGAAGAAGCGCTAAAACTAAGAACAGAAAAAAATATGCCAGTAACATTAATAAATCAAATAATTTATGGAATCCCTAAAGTAGCAGAAAAGAGATTCAAAAGAGATGTGGCTGAGACAATTTATAAGGCAAATCAAGAAGCAATACAAACAACCAAATTACAGATACGTGTAATAGAAAATCAATTAGAAAGAGAATGGAATAGTACAAAATAGAATATTAAAAACAACTAAGTATTATTTTTATCATATATACCTTGTTTGTCATATTGCAATGCCTAAATTAATAATCAACGAGTTTGTTATAGTTGTGAGTTTGGTTGATTATTTTATTCGGAGGATATATGAAGTTATGCACAGAAGATAAAATGGCAATTATTGATGGAACAGATATTATGATTATCGGTGGTTATGGTAACGTATCAGGTAATTTAAATTTATTAAAATATTCAAATAATGAAATAGAAGAAATGATTAAAGAAAATAATATTGAAAAAGATAATATAAGATTAATTCAATCTTTATTGAAAACTATCAAATGGCAAAAACACCAATTAGAAGAAAAAGACAAGATTTTTGATGAAATAATAGATTCTACATTTTACACCTGTTGTCCTTATGAAATTTTTTACGATGAAGAAGAAAAAGAGTGTAATAAAGTGAAAAAAATATGTGATTGTGATAATTGTAAAGACGATTATAAAAAGTGCTGGTTAAAGTATTTTGAAAACAAAATAGAGGAGTGATAAACAATGAATAGAGATATTACATTGGAAGATTTAGGATATACAGCAAGGATAGGAAATTATGTTGGAATAGGTAAAACAATATATTACTATAAAAATGGTTCAACAATAAAGTTATCAATAGGAAATAAAACAATAGAAAAATATAGTAGTATGAATGGCGGTAGTAGTCCTTTTACATTAGAAGAATTACAAGCAATATATAACAAATGCAAAGAATTAGGGTGGTTAGATGAATAAAAAGGTAAGAATTAAAAATTTAAAAGGACTTATAGAAGAGCATAGAAAAGAAAAAGTAATTTATAGAACATATGAATTTGATAATGATAGTTATATGGCGTTATTATGTGATATTAATAGTTTACTACACCAATTAGAAGAAAAAGAAGAATATATAAATATTATGAGTGAAGCATTTGATGAATTAAAAATGCAAAAACAGGACTATACACAAATTAATATTTTAGAAATGAAATTAAAAGCAAAAGACAAGGTTATTGATGAACTTTACAAATATTTAGATAATTTTGACACCCAAAGGTTGGAAGAACAAGGATTAGGTGTTGAAGTCAAAGAATTTATAATAAAGCCATTAGAAATATTAGAAAGAGGTAAAAATGAACAAAGATAAATTTTTAGAAATGTTAAATAATGCTAAAGAAGATGAATACGGTCGATTATATGTTTTAGGGGAATATGATAATAAAATATATTTTGGAATAATAACAACAATATGTGAAGATATATTTAATATGACAAGTGAAGAAGATACGGCTGAAATATATGATAGACATTTTTGTAATGATGATACTTTAGAATGCTATGTTGTATCAAGTAAACATAATGAAATTATAAATTATAGATAAGGAAGTGAAATAAAATGAAATTAGAAAAGGGTATATATGTTAGAACTAGATTAGGAGTAGGACAAATAACTTATGTTAGTCAGTATGATGTTATAGTAAATTTAAATAAGCATTATAGTGATTTAGTGTTACCTATATGTGAAGAAAACATAAAAAAAACAAGTTATAACATTATAGATTTAATTGAAGTTGGAGATTATGTTAATGGTGAATTAGTACAAGACATAACAGGTGAATATATTAGAATTGGCAATATATCACATAATAAGTCTTGGTTATCAAATAATATTAAAACAATTTTAACTAAAGAACAATTTGAGAATGAATGTTATAAAGTAGGTGATTAACAATGTTAAAAATAAAAGATAACGTTGATTTAAAAGAATTAGAGAAATACGGTTTGAAACCTCATTATATAATGGTAAATCATGATACTGGAAAGACTTGTATTGATTATTATTCTTCTTCTAAGTATGAATGTCAACATGGCTTTTTAAGATTAAAATCTAAAAAGAAATTTTTATGTTTTTATGTATCCAATAGAAAATTTAATAATTTTTTGAAAACAACAAATTTAATTATAGAAGATGAAACGTTTTTAGATATGGATTTATTATATGATTTAATAAAAGCAGATTTAGTTGAGAAAGTAGATGATGAATAAATGAAAAATAAAATGAAAAAAACAATAGTTTTTGATTTTGATGGAGTTATACATCAAGGATATAAGGGATATAAAGACGGCTCAATATATGGAACTATAAATTATGAATTACTAGATTATATGAAAGAATTATTAAAAGAATACTATATAGTTATTTCAAGTAATAGACCAGCAAAACAAATCGTGGAATATATGAATATTAATACTGATTTAGAATTTGAAATATTTAATAAAAATGAGAAAAACTTATACTGGGAAAAAGATGATGTAATAGGTGTTACTAATGAAAAAGCAATAGGCATTTTATATATAGACGATAGAGGGCTTAAATATAATAAAAATAAAACTCCGAAAAGTAATATAAAAAATATAAAAATGGTTTTAAAAAACAAGCCTATAAATGATGAATTAATTGATTTTTTAAAAGATAAAATAAAAGAAAATGAAGACTATATAAAAAAGTTAGATTATGATGAGGTGGAATATAGTGACTTAATAAGAACTGAGACATTAAAAGAAGTCCTAGATTTTGTTAATAAAGGAGATGAATAGTAAATGGACAAAAAAATTTTAGGAGTAGATTTAAATATAGACCAAGAATACATAGCAAATTGTGTTAAAGATGTAGTCAAAGCAAGTATGAGTGAAGCATTAGGAACAACAGAAAGAATAACAAGTGAAGTGGTTAATGAAATATTAAAAGCGAAAGTTGACAAAGACAATGGTAAGATAAGAGATTCTGACTGGAATACAGAGCCAATTATAGACCATTATTTAAAAGAAGAAATATTAGAAGTAGTCAAAAAAGAATTAAAACTTGCTATTTCTAATAAAAGAGATGTTATTAGAAAATTAATAAGAAAAGAATTACAAGAAAAAAATAATTTAGAAAAATTTGTTGATAGTTTTATTAATAACACAGCCAAAACAGTAGAAAATCAATGGCACACAGAAATTAATATTGATTTTACAAAGCAAACGGACGATTAAAAACAAAGATGTGATAAAAGAGGTGGTAAAATGAATAATACGGCTAAACAATTAATGGAACTATTAGGAAGTAAACACGAAATAACAATAATGTCTGATATAGTAAATGGACTTAATTTTGAATATGAGCAATTACAACAAGAAAATAAAGAATTAACAAGATTAGTTGCTAATAAAGTAGTTGCTGATTATGACTATGATAGCATATTAAAAAAGCAATTAAATGAAGAAAGATTAAAATATATTTCTTTAGAAGAAAGTAAAAATAGGAGGAATTTAAAAATGGAAGAAAAAATAAAAGAAAGAATAAAAAAAGCAGAGGAAGAGTTGAAAGAAGCAAGAAAGGAATTAAAAAAATATAAAGAAAGTGAACATTCGATTGTAAGTTTTGGAGGATATGAATGGTATGTTATTGCTGAAGATAACGATACAAAAACTTTATTTATGAAAGATAAATTATCAGAAAATGATATAAAAGGTATATTTAATAAAGAATATTTAGACGACTATAAAGATGTAAGATTTAGTTTTCATGATAATAAATGGAGAGATAGTATTATAAGAGCAGTTTTAAATACTGAATTCTTAGCACAGTTAGATAGAAGTGGCTTAAAACCTATGACAATAGATGCTGATGGTATCGAGACAGTAGATTACGTAAGATTAATTAGTTTAGAAGAAGTGCAAGAGTTACCAGCAGAAATTCGTAAATGTAATGGTAATTGGGGATATTGGACACTCACTCCGTATTCCAGCAACACGTACGGTGTGTACAGTGTCCACTCGAGCGGCGATGTCGGCAGCAACCACGCGTACAACGAGTATGGGGTCCGCCCTGTTATACGAGTTCTAAAATCTGCAATCGAGAGTGTATAAGTAAAAGAGTGTAATGCTTCTCACCTCAGGCTTAATGTCTGAGGGGAAACTAACTAAAATTGGAGATTATATTAATATGAATAAAGAAACAAAACTAGCAGAATTAAAACATAAGATAGATAATATAAACAAAAATATAAAAAATTTAGAAGAATCTGATTTAGAACCATTTGAAAAATACATTAAGTACATCAAATTATTAAAAGTAAGAGATAGACTAAAGAAAGTTATAAGTGAGGTGTAGTTATGACACTAAAAGAAGCAAACAAAGAATTAAAACAATTAGATAATGAATATACTTATTGGTTAAACGAAAAAGAACTTCTAGAATCACTTGTAATACCCCAAGCAGTTGATACAACAAAAGAAAAAGTAGAAGGTGGTAGAAGAGTAGATAGAATGCTAAAATACGTAGAGACAGAGGATATAAAGCAAATAAACGCAACTTTAGATTATATCTTTAAAAGGCGTAAAAACTTAATGGAGTATATAGATAGAGAATTAAGAATCATAGGAGAGTACGAACCATTAGAGCGTAAGATAATTCTACTTAGAAATGAAAAACACATGAAGTGGGATGAAATAGCAATAATAGTTGGTTATTGTAAAAGACAATGTCAAAGAATATATGATAAATATTATCAACGAACTACAAAAAGACGTAGTAGAAAAGATGTCACTTAAAAGTCTCATTTTATATGTTACTATGATATTGTGATATAGAGTTATCACAGATTTTGATTATTTTTGGTTTTGGTTATTGAATAAGCATTTTCTTGCTTCTTCAAAAGTGAATTAAGAAAAATTAGTTTATTTTTGAAGAGGCTAGAAGCCTCGGTTGTTTTCATCAACTATCCGCACAGGGAATACCCCCTTTAATTGCCTAGACACTTTATGTGTCTTTTTTCATACAGGATTGGTGTAATGGTAACACACTCGTCTGATACGCGAGCAAGTGAAAGTTCGACTCTTTCATCCTGTACCATTGGAGATAACATGAAAATAAAAATAGATTATAAATTAGATAATTGGAACGATACAATAAAACATAACAGAACAAATAAATATTTAGGTGCTAAAAGAAAAAGAAAAGAAATGGATATAATAAGATACTTTTTATTAAACGTACCTAAGATAAAAAAATATCCAATTAAATTAAATTGTACATGGCACGTTAAAAATACAAGAAGTGATTTAGATAATAAAAGCCTAAAATCAGTATTAGATCAGATGCAATTATCAGGAATATTAGAAAATGATAATATAAATCATATAAACGAAATAAATCATAAAGCGGTAAAGGACAATGAAGAATACTTAGAGATAGAAGTGATAGAAAATGAATAAGAAAGAATCAAAAATTACAGCACAAGATTTACTAGATGCATTAGAAACATTTAATAATAAATTGACTGTACCAGAAGAACCTGTATATATGATACCTAAACAACTATATAATGGATTAAAACAAACAGAAAATTTAGAAGAACAAGAAGATAGCATAGGTAAATATATTATATTTGATGGTAAGAAACTTTATACACCAAGAGAGGTAGAGTATGAATAAAGAAGAATCAATGTTAGATGCTATGACTAAAGTAAGACCAGAAGTATTAGATAAAAATGCTTTAAAATTATTTAATGAAATAATGAAATTAATAGATGAAAGAGATGCATTAAGAGAAAAATGGAATAAAGCATTAGATATACTTACAGAAATAGATATGCCATGTGAAAAAGATAATTTTAATACAACAGATATAGAGTGGTGTAGTAATGATAAAGAAGCATTTAAAAAATGTTGGAACAGATATATAGAATGGAAATGCACTAAAAAATAAAAAAACAGTGCATTTTTAATTTGTAAAGATACCAAAATGTCAATAAAAGTGCAAAAAAAGTGAGGTGTATCATGAAGGGATTAACAAATAATCAAAAGAGATTTTGCCAAGAATATGTAAAACTCGGTATGAATGGTACACGTGCATATATGAAAGCATATAAGACATGTAAAAAAGAAGAAACAGCTATGGTTAATGCTAGTAAATTACTAAGAAACGCTAAGGTTAAGACATATATTGAAAAATTACAACAAAAAACAGAAGATAAAGCAATAATGGATATTAAAGAAAGAATGAAATGGCTAACAAAGGTTATCAATGGAGAAATAACAAACAATATTGGTGATTCTGAATATGAACCATATGTTGCAGACAAAATGAAAGCAGTAGATTTACTTAATAAGATGGATGGAATATATATTAACAACCACAAAGTAAGTGGAGATGAAAATAATCCATTAAAGATAGATTTAAGTCACTTAACAACAGAAGAGATAAGGAAGTTGTTAGAAGATGAAAATAAGGAATGAATTACATAAAGAATTAGCAAGGCGAGATTTTGCTGATTATGTAGAGTATGTACATGAAGGTAGATGGCTAAAAGGTAAGACAGTAAGTTTTATATGTAAAGAAGTACAAAATTTTATAGAATCTGATACAGGACATGCTTTTGACATACTTGTAATATCAATGCCACCACAACATGGTAAATCAATGACTATAACAGAAACATTACCGAGTTGGTATTTAGGTAAATATCCATATAACAGAGTAATAGAAGCATCATATAGTGAAGATTTTGCACAATTATTTGGTAGACGTAACTTAAGAAAGATACAACAATTCGGGAAAAGTCTATTTGGGATAGAATTAGGAAATACAGCAAACAATACAGAATTTGAGTTGAATAACGGTGTAGGCGGAATGATATCACGTGGTATTTTATCGGGTGTAACAGGAAGACCAGCCAATTTAATGATAATAGATGACCCAGTAAAGAACAGACAAGAAGCCGATAGTAAAGTATATAGAGATAGAACATGGGCTGAGTGGAATGATAGTTTTAAAACAAGACTTGCCTTTGGATCTAAAGTAATAATAATACAAACAAGATGGCATGAAGACGACTTTGCAGGAAGAATAATACAAAATGAAAAACATGTAAAAGTAATTAATTTAAAATGTGAAGCAGGAGAAAATGACATACTTGGAAGAAAGCCAGGAGATGCGTTATGTCCGGAAATAGGAAAAGATAACAACTGGTTAAAAGACTTTAAAGAAAGTTATACCACAAAAGAAGGTAAAAGAACATGGTATGCATTATTTCAAGGAGAACCTACTCCAGACGAAGGTAATATATTTAAACGTAAATGGTTTAAGTTCTATAAAGAGTTACCTAATATGCCTTACATGTTAATAAGTGTTGATGCAACATTTAAAGATGAAGAAGATAGTGATTTTGTAGCAATACAAGTCTGGGGAAAAAGAAATGCAGATTTTTATCTAATAGACAGAATTAAAGAACATTTAGACTTTCCAACGACACTACAAGTCATCAGACAATTAAAAAATAAATATATTAATGCAAGTGCAATATTAGTAGAAGATAAAGCAAATGGTAGTGCAATAATACAAGTACTTTATAAAGAGTTTCCAGGTGTAATACCAGTAAAGCCTGAGGGTGGTAAAGTATCAAGAGCAAATGCAGTAGCACCATCTGTAGAAAGTGGAAACGTATACTTACCAGAAAATGCACCATGGGTAAATGATTATATTATAGAATTAATATCATTTCCAAACGCAGAACATGATGATGAAGTAGACAGTACTACACAAGCCTTAAATAGATTAAGAAGTATAACAGCAATTGAAATGACAGAAGAACAAAAAGAATTAGAAGAATTTAATAAAAAGAAATATAGAGAGAACGTGGAAACCATAGCGGGTAAAAGTGCAACACGTTCTTTTATTTTGTACGGAGGTTAGCATGATAATAGTATTAGTAATAGCAATTGCTTTTTTTAGTGGTTATTTTTCAAGAAAATACGTTATTGAATTTAAAGATAGACCAACAGAAGAAGAAATAGAAGAGAAAGAAAAACAAAAAAAGAAAGCAAAAAAGATACAAAAACAATTCAATGAATTAATGGAATATGACTATGACGTCGCAGTCAAAGGAAGTGATATAAATGAATAGTGAAATCACAAAAGACTGGCAACTATATGAAGCAGGTAAAACATACAATGAGAAGTTATATGATAAAGACGGCACTGGTAAGAACTATTATGACGTAATAGATACTAACATAGCATTTTCTAGTGGAGACCAATGGAGAAACGTAGGTGGAGAAGGATTACCAAAACCGGTATTCAATATTATCAAAAGAGTAAAACAATTTAAGATAGCATCTTTAAAATCAAGTAATATAGCAATTAATGTACAGCCAATGGAATATAGAGCAGATGATGAGTCAGAACAAATGCAAGACTCTATCCATAAATCAGATTTAGCAAATGCAGAGATTAAAAACGTATTAGAGAGTATCAACTTTGATAATCGTTCTAGAGAATTATTAGGAGATGGCTTTGATACTGGAGATTATTGTTTACACTGGTATTTTGATGGAGACAAGAAACCGTTTAAAACTTACAAAGGTTTTGAAAACGTAGAAGGTACAATAAATGCTGAAATAATAGATTCAACAAATGTCATGTTTGGTAATCCAAATGTAAGAATAGTAGAAAAACAACCTTACATAATAATAGTCGGTCGTGATTTAGTAAAAAACTTACAAGAAGAATACAAAAGGAATAACAAAAAGAAAACAGATGAGATTCAAGAAGATAGTGATACTAATTATCAAGCAGGAGATAGTGGAAAAGTAGAAATAGAAGCGGATGAATATGGTAAAGCATTATACATAATTAAATATTACAAAGAAAATGGAAAAGTATATGCTAATAAATCAGTAAGGAATGTTTTTATATATAAGCACAAAGCAACAGGATATGATTATTATCCGGTAGCATTTAATAACTGGGAAACAATTAAAGGAAGTTATCATGGTAGAGCAGAGACTACAGGCATTATACCTAACCAAATAGCAATAAATAAGATGTTTGCAATGGTAATATATCATTTAATGTTAACAGCTTTTCCTACAGCAGTATATAACGCAGACAAGGTTGCTGGATGGACTAATGAGATAGGAGCAGCAATACCAATTACAGCCTTACAACCAGGAGAAAGCATTAAAAACGTAGCAGGATACTTAGAACCATCAACAATGAGTGCACAGATAATGAATGCTATAGAGTTAGCAATGCAATATACCAAAGAGACTCTAGGTGTAGGAGATGCCTCATTAGGAAATATTACAATGGAGAATGCCTCAGCAATAATAGCAGTGCAAAAGTCTAACGCAGTACCACTAGAAAATATAAGAGCAAACTTTTACGAGTTTGTAGAGGACTGTGGACGAATTATTCTAGATATGATAGCAACTAATTATGGAGTAAGACCAGTTGTCTTAGAGGAAAATGAGAATAGGACAGTAGAAACTTTTGATTTTAGTGAGTTAAAAGGTATGTGGTTACATATTAAAGCAGATGTAGGAAATGCATCATACTTTAGTGAAATAGCAAGTCTACAAACACTAGATAACTTACTAGCAGCAGGAAGAATAGAGTTTATTGATTACTTGAAACGTATACCAGATGAGGTAATACCACAAAAGAAAGAACTTATAAAAGAATTAGAAGGTCAAGATATGTACCATCAAGCATTATGGAATCTAATGGCTAAATTTAAAGAAGGTTTACCACCAGAGATACAACAACAATTAGAGTCTATGAAACCAGAAGATATGGAAATGGAAATATTAAGAATGATGGGTGCACTTGATGAAGGTACAGAGCAACAAAAACAGATACCACAATCAATGCCTAATGTTCAACCGGAACAAGGTAATATCATAGAAGAGCCTCAACCACAAGTAGCACAAACTATGGATTTATAGGAGGGAATAATGGCAAGTAAAAAAGAATTAAAAAACAAGAAAAAAATACAAGAGTTAAAGGATGCAGAACAAAAAGCAGTAAAATACATACCTAAAACAGAACTTGATATTATAGAGTCTCATCAACCAGAACAAAAATTTTCAAAAAAAGAAGTGGAAAGACAAGTTAAATATTCAAAAGACCTTAAGAAAAAAGGAATCAAATTAAACTATAATGATCCAGTTTATAGTATGGGTAATTTAAATTATCAAACGAAGAAAAAATAGATAAAGGCACATAAGTGTCTTTTGACATTCTCCTAGTACTTAATCAAGGAAGGAGGTAGAAACCTCACCAATCTTTACTTCATTAGGTGCTAGGATAATGTTCATTTTTCTTTATCTCGCACTACTTTTTATAAGTAGTGTACTAATCGTATATTGACAATGGTAAGAGCATCAGGAACGAAAGCCACCGTTTTACCGTATTGTTGTCCAGTGGTGTTTAAGAGCTATAAAGAGGCAACGAGTAAAGATGTCTTTATATATGGCTAGTACAGTACTTATAAGAGTACATACGACCAACCATAGTCGGAGGAGGTAAACAAATGGAAGATGAAGTATTAGACCAACCACAGTCTGATATGACAGATGATGATTTTTTTGGAGATATTGACAATGAAGTAATCAATGAAGTATCTCAAGAAGACGACCAAAATACTGATGATGAAAGTAAAGAGGTCGAAACCAAAGAGGAAAGTGAAAGTACACCAACAGACACTGAATCAGAGGAAGAAGATAGCATAGACTATCAACCTTTTTTAGATGCAATTTCTAAGAAAGCAAAATATAACGGAGAATCTGTAAAAGTCGACAATATAGATGACGTTATAAAAACATATCAAAAAGGATTAAACTACGACAAAGTAAATCAAAAAGTAACTGATTTAGAAAACAGTAGGATTAATCAGTATGTATCTCGTAAAGCCAAAGAAATGGGTATGACAGCAGACGAATACATGGATCAAGTAGAAAGTTATGAGAAACAACAAGAACAAGCAAAAAGACAATCTGAACTTGATGAAATGGTCGAAAATGGAGTACCAGAGGCTATTGCAAGAGAAGTAATTGCAACAAGAGAGTTACGAAAAGAAGTGCAAGAAGAGAAAAACAGACTAGAGCAAGAAAAAATTGATAGGGAAAAAGAACAAGCAAAAGATAAAGAGTATGCTGAGTTCATAAAAGAGTTCCCAGATGTAGAACCTAAAGACATTCCTAAGGATGTCTTTTTAAATGCACAAAATTCTAGTTTGAAAGAGGCTTATTTAAAATGGCAAAATGCCGAATTAAAAAAACAAATCGAAATCAACAAGACGAACTCTAAGAATAAAGAAAGTTCTGTAGGTTCGACAACAGGTTATGGAACAAAAGAAGATAACCACAAAACTGATCCATTCTTAGAAGGTCTTGAAGAAGATTATTGGTAAGAAAGGATGATTATTTATGGCAGTAAATTTAGCTTCTCGTTATGAGAGTAAGGTTGCTGAAAGATTTAAAATTGGTTCATTAACTGAAAAATTCTTCAACAGAGAATATAAATGGGATGGAGTAAAATCTATCACAGTATATTCAGTTGATACTGTTGCTATGACAGATTATCAAAGAGAGGGTACAAGTAGATACGGTACACCAAGCGAGTTAGGAGATACAATCCAAACAATGCCTGTTACAAAAGACCGTGCATTTACTTATACAATTGATAAAGGTAATCAAAAAGACCAACTTAATATTAAAGGTGCAGGTAAAACTTTACGTAGACAAATCGACGAAGTTATCACTCCAGAAGAGGATAAATATCGTATGGAAGTATTATGTAAAGGTGCAGTTAAAAATGGTGGAAAGAGTGAGCAAGAGGCTATCACTAAGACAAATGCTTATTCAGCATTCTTAGATGCACAAGCTTACTTAACTAATAAAAGAGTACCACAAAGAGGAAGAATATCAGCATGTTCTGTAAGTTATTACAAGAAAATAAAACAAGATGAAGCATTTGTAAGAAATGGAGACTTATCACAAAAAATGCTTATTAATGGACAAATGGGAACAATTGATGGAGTACCACTTGTAGTAATGCCAGATGACTATTTCTTAGAAGGAGTAGACTTCATTGTAACTCACCCATCTGTTGCAGTAGCAGTTGATAAGTTAAAAGATTATAAAATCCATCAAGATCCACCTGGAATCAATGGTAACCTTGTTGAAGGTCGTGTAATTTATGATGCACATATTCTTGATGCTAAAAAAGAAGGAATATATGCACATATTAATCAAGAAGTAACAGTTGACTAATTTATAAATCTATCAAAGGGCTTTAAGTCTTTTGATATAAGTAGAACTCTTTTGAGTTCTTTTTATATGAGGAGATGATTAAATGAAAGCAGAAGATATCTTTATAATGACAATGGCTATGATAGACGAGATGAACGACAATGGTACATTAGATGCAAATACCACTCTTGAATATCGCTCGAAAGCACCTCATATTTTAACAATGTTGCAAAATGAAATAATAGGTATTGAAAACAGATATAGAGCCTTTGAAGAGTACATTTTTCCTGTGCCAATAGAAGATTTAAATCAAATAGTACAAATAGATGATATAAAAGCAAACACTCTTTTAACGAACGGATTAGCAGCACATTTACTTATTCACGAAAATACAACTTTAGCAGGTTTCTTTCAACAAAGATATGAAGAATTAAAAGGTACATTCTTAAAACCAACACCAGCAGAAATTCAAAAGAGAGAAGATGTATATGATTCTAAATTAAATTATTAAGGAGGGAAATTATGGCTAGTATAAGAAAAACAACTCCAGTAACGCCTTTATGTATAGATAAGTTTTTAGGACTTAATTTATCTAACACAGGAGATACACAAATTAAATTAGGTGAAAGTGGAAATATGACTAATTTTTATATAACAGACGATTATAAACTAAAAAAAATGTATGGATATCGTCACATTTTAAAATTTACAAAACGAGATAGCTCAGCAAAAATACAAGGAATGTTTGAAGCAAAATTAAAAGGAACTAATTATTTATTAGTTGCAGCTGCTGGTTATTTATATGCTATAGCAGAGAATGAAATATATAAAGATTTTGGAAAAAATGTAATTAATGTAGGAAGTATAAGTGATGCTCCTACCTCTTTTTTTGTATTTGATAAAAAAGTATATATTTTAAATGGAAATGAATATAAATCATGGGATGGAGAAACTTTTCAAGACGTAGCAGGATACATACCCAAGGTAATGATATCAACTTCCTTTGATGGTAGTGGTACACCATTTGAAGATATTAACTTACTTACCGGTAAAAAGCATCAAACTTTTAATAGTGATGGTAATTATGTAGGTGTCTCTTTAGATTTACAATTAGCAGAAAAAAATATAGATTCTGTTGATAAAGTTATAGTAGAAGGCAGAGAATTAACACCAGACCAATATACAGTAGATAAAACCGAAGGAAAAATAACTTTTGTTGGTAATGATGGAAAGCCAAAGAGTGAAGGGATGGATACAATAGACGTTTACTGGACTAAAGGTAATGGAGATAGAAGTTTTATAGAAAAAATGAAAGCAGGAATAATTTTTGGTGGAGGAGTAGATACAAGAGTATTTTTATATGGAAACGAAGAAGAACCAAATAGAATAAGATACTCAGCAGTAGCAAATAATGTACCATCAGTTGAATATTTTCCAGCAGTAAACCAAATAGATATAGGTGCTAGTAACTTTAGTGTAACTGATTTACGTAGGCATTATGATAGATTATTAATTACTACAAACAAGCCAGAAGCATATTATATGACTCTAGATACAATGGATTTAAACACTGGAGAAGAATATTCGACAACAGTAACAAGTCCAGCGACATTTCCTTTAAATGAAGTACATGGGAATATAGCATTTAATCAAGGACAAGTAATAGATAATGATCCGGTAACAATTGATAAAGATTCTATTATAAGGTGGAAATCTACTAACGTACGTGATGAGCGTAATATGAAAGATATTTCACAAAAAATAAAACTAGATTTAGTAGATTTAGACTTAACAAAGGCAAAAACATTAGATTTACAATGTGATAATCAACTTTGGATAGCAATAGGGGAAAAAATATACATTTATAATTACATGAATGATACTTATTCTAAAGTAGTTTTACCAGTAGAAATTGATAACATAGTTAAATTAAATAATAATGTAATAATATCAACACCAGACGGAGATATATTTAGGTTTGATAAAGACTGTAGAACTTTCTATAATGAAACAATTAAAGCACATTGGGATATGAACTTTTATGATTTTGAGGCACCATATTTACGTAAAACAATGTATCGTTTATGGGTATTACTTCAACCTCAAATGAAATCTAGTTTAGAGATAGGATATGAATCCAATCGCAACACAACACCTATAACAAAGCGAATAGAATATAAAATGACGTATTTTGATGATTTAAACTTTGATGACTTTAGTTTTAATATAAAACAGAATCCACAACCATTTAGATTAAAGATAAAAGCTAAGAAGTTTACCAATTTAAAAATACTTTTGGATAATAATGAAGAAAGTGATGCAACAGTATTGGAGTTAGCACTTAAAACAGAATATGGAGGTGAAAGTAAGTAATGGAAAAAGTAAATTTAACAGAAATGAGTGAAGATGTAAGAAACATACAGAAATTAGATAGTCATCCAACACCAGGAACAATGCATGCAGATGACTTACAACAACTTTTTGATAAAGCAGGAGTAGATATAAAAAAGTTTATTAATGAAACATTGATACCAGAGTTAAAGAATTACCTAACAAAAGCAATAGAAGATACAGATACAAGATTAACTGACTCAAGAAAATGTAATAATGAGTTTGATAACAAAAACACTTCAAAAACGAATTTAGGAATAACAAGCGGTTCATCTTTACCATCTAGTGGAGATGATGGAGATATATTCTTCAAGTATTAAGAGGTGGTAATGTGAGAGAATTTGCAAGAGTAAGTTTTAGTGATAGGAACGGAACGTACCATTATATTTTATGTTGGGAATTAATAAGACAAGATACAGCTGGTAATTATTCAGAAGTAAAATTACAAGCAATAATACAAGTAAATGGAGTCTCAAACAACTACATAATGTTTGATAGAGGTAATGCAACTTTAAATGCAGTAGGATTTAATTTAAGAACGACACCTAATAGGTATTCATACGGGAACACAGTAGTTTATGAATATAATGTAATAATAAACCATGATTCAAACGGTAATGCAAGTGTAGTTGTTGGAGGTACTATTAATACATCTTATTTAATGAATGGTAGTTGTAGTGGAACTATAACTTTACCACAAATATCAAAACCACAAGTGCAACCAGCTAAAATAACAAGTTTTTATATATCTAATTTAAAAACTGATATGGTAGAAACAATTTGGAAAACAGATGAATTAATAGAACAAGTACAATACAGTTTAAATGGAGAGAGTTGGAAAAATACAGGTGGTGCAGGAACATGGGCTTTTGTAACATTGCCTTTGAAATCAGGTACAAGTTACAATTTAAAAATAAGAGTAAAAAGATTAGGAACTAATTTATGGACTACAAGTAGTACATTATATTTTACAACACCATCTATTCCTACAAGAATAAGAGTAGGAGGTAGTTGGAAAGATGCAACACCATATGTAAGAATAGGAGGTAGTTGGAAGCAAGCAGAACCTTATATAAGAGTAAATGGAAGTTGGAGGAGGTGTAATTAATGAATTTTGATTATGAAGCAGATTTAAATAGATTAAAAGAAGCACAGAAACAATCAGCAATGGCTGACTTAGAGAAACAAAGAAACCAATCATTATCAGATTTAGATGCAGAAGAAAAAACAATAAAACCTACATATTATAAGAAAAAGGATAGTGCTAATGTGCAAAATCAAGTAGCAGCTAAGAACTTTCATGAGTATTTAGTAAACTCAGGACGTTCTAATAGTGGAATAGGTGCACAATATGAGATGTTAAGACAGAACAGTCTACAACGTAGTTTAAATGACCTTAACACAGCAGAAGCAAATGCATTAAGTGATGTAGCACGTAGAAGAACAGACGTTAATAACGCATATAATAGTGGCTTAACAAGTGCAAATGCACAAATAGAGGCAGATTATATTACAAACTTATTAGCACAACGTCAAGCAGCATGGGAAAGAGAAATGCAACAAAAACAATATGAAGAGAGCGTAAGACAATTTAATGAACAAATGGCACTTGAAAGACAAAACGCAGCAAGAAGTTATGCAAGTAGTGGAAGTTCTGGGAGGTCTTCCGGGAGTGGTTACGCAACAGGGGCTATAGCATATGGAACAATAGTAGCACAAGAAGGTGATGGTAACGGTAATATAATTTACCAAACATCAGATGGACAAACTTATAAGATGAAAGTAGGTTATAATCCTTATACAGGAAGGCAAGCAAAAAATGCAGAATATGGAACATTTAGTAATGGTTATCAACCAAATAACTTAGGAAAAGATAGTGCAGGAAACGTTAAAAGATTAAAATCAAGTGGAAAGACAGTAGGAGATTTATATGGAAATTATAATAATGCAGCCGGAGTTAATGTAGCAAATCAAACCGTATGGGAATATGGAGGACATTATTACGTATGGGATGGAGCAGCAAACGAATATATAGATATGGGTAAAAAGAAATAAGGAGGTAATACTTATGGCTAAAAAGAAAAAGGATAAAAAACAATTAGTTAATGTAGAACAACAAGGACAAATCCATAGCTTACAAGATGTTAAAAAAGGAATAGTAAAGCCTCAAATAATTACACAAAAAGCCAATGTATCAGTTAAACCTATGGAAGCAATAGGAAACCAAACATATAGTTTGCAAGATGTTAAAAAAGGAAAAATCAAACCCCAAATAATTGCACAACCACAATCTAATGTAACAGCAGGTATAGTTACTTCTTTACCAGATATGCAATTTAAAAGTAACGAAAAAAAGAATGTTTCAAAACAAATGACTACACAACAAATGATAGATGATTTAAATAAAAATACAACTAATGTAACAAACAATGAGGGATATACAGATACTGGTAAAAAGTATGGTGATTATAGATATTGGGATTATAAAAACAAAAGTAATTATAAAATATATTCTAAAAATGGAAAATATTTTTATTATGATGAACAAAAAGGAAAATATACTGAACTAGATAACGAAAACAGAATAACTACTCCAGAACAAGCAAAAAAAGAATACGAAGAGGCAAAAAAACTAGGATTTAAAGGTAATGATTCTAAATTAAAGATAGAAAAACAATTAGACTTAGATACAACTAATCTTACTAAAAAAGAAAGAAAAGAGTATCAAGAAGACTTACAAAGACAACAAGATGAATATAATAAAAAAATAAGTGAAGTAAGATATGGTGGTGCAGGACTAAAAGGAAGTTTAGGAGAAGTTAGAGAAAATTTAAAAGGAATAAATGAAAATTTAATTGATCCAATAACAGACATTCCAGAAGATTTAAAACTAGGATACCTTAATACTCAATTAGGACTAGAAAGTTTTAAAAAAATGAATGGTCAAAAAAACAACTATGACAAAATAAAAGAGCAAGTTGATAAATATAGTAAGTTTAATCAAGACATAGCCACAAGTAATAATCTTATTAATCAAAATACACAGAATACACCTAATCAAGTATTAGGTACAATGAGCGGACTCAAGAATGCTGGTGTAGGTGGAACTTTAGGTGCAATAGGTGGTGGAATAGTAGGGTTTGCAACAGCAGGTACTGGCGGTATAGTACCCGGAATGAAAACAGGTGCTAAAGTCTTAGGAGGTGCTGGTTATACTAAAGGACAAACAGAATTTACTTATCAATTAGAATCAGGATATGAGTATCAGGCATTACTTGAAATGGGAGTACCAGAATCTATTGCGAGAAAAGAAGCAAAACAAGTAGGTACAGAGAATGCTTTAATAGAAGCAGGAGAAAGTATTGTAGATTTAATTACTTTAGGTCAAGCATCAAAAGTACGTCAACTTTTAGGAGATAAGTTAGTTAAAAAATATGGTTTAGAAACACTAAAAAACTGGGCAAAAAGTACAGGTGGTTCATATTTAACAAATATAGTAAGTGAAGGTTTAGAAGAATCAGCACAAGAATGGAGAAGTATAGAGGGAGAGAAAAGAGCAGCACAACAATCAGGAATCAAAAGAGATAATTCACAAGATCAAGAAAGAATACTACAATCAGGAATAGGTGGTGCTTTTGGAGGAGCAGTTGGTGGTGTATTTACAAGACCAGTAGGTTCAAGTGTATTAGGTGTTTTTAATAACAACAATACAACTAATAACCAAATAGCAAATCAAGTAGATGCATTTAATTTGACACCAAAAGAAAGAGTACAAAGTCCAGTAGTAAGTCCTAATTCCACAGGTATTGTGGAAAACTCTTTAACAAATGATAATCGTTATCAACAACTTAATGATAATAATTCTCAACAAAAATTCTATCAAGAAATAAAGAATACAGATAGTATTCAAAAACAAAGAGTATATCAACAAGCCAATAATAAGAATATACTAAACAATTCCAAAGAAACACATGATCTAGTAGACCTTATTGCTAATTTATCAGAATATACTAGACGTGATTATAACTTAGTTACTAATAACGAGTTACAAGATAGATATCAACAATTAAGAGAAAGGGGTAAAAGTGGAACTATAAATGGTTTTGAAGAAAATGGAACAGTAACTATTAATCTAGATTCAGAGAAAGCATTTAATAAACTTCTAGGACACGAAACAACACATTTAGTTGAAAATACAAAACAATATAAACAACTACAAGAAACATTGTTTGAATTAGCAAAAGAAAGAGGAGAATACAATCGAAAATTAGCAGAAGTCCAAAAAACATATGAAGGAACAAATGCTAATATAATGAATGAATTAACATCAGATTTAATGGGAGATTATGGATTTACTAAACCAGAGTTTGTAAATAAACTTCATGCCAAAAATTATAATCTTTTCACAAAGATACATGACTTTATAAAACATTTATATAATATTACAACAGCAGGTAGTAAAGAAAGAAAACTAACAGAACAGGCTTTATACTTGTTTGATAAAGCAAACGAAAGTCAAATAAAGAACAAACAGAATGAAAGTGTTAAAGGTGTATCATATAGTATAAAAAGTGATAATAACGGTAATAAATTTGTTAATATTGATATAGAACAAAAACAATTTAATAATTTAACTTTAGAACAACAAAGACGATTAGCAAAAAAAGTATTATCAGACAAATTTAAAGATGGAATTATAATTAATAACAAAAATATAGAATTGCCAAAAAGAAGTATAAAGGAATATACTAATCCTCAAGAAATTATATCTAATACTAAAAAGAGAGTTAAATACAGATTATCAGCAGAATTAGAAAATGCTATAAAAATAGGTAAAAAAATAAATAAAAATATAGTACCTAATGATAATTCACATAAATATCATAACTTTGCAAAAGATGGTTGGAATTATTACTATACCAGATTCAAATATGGCAACATTGATTTAATTGGAAAAATTAACGAGGGAATTTCAAATGGAAAACCAACTTTCTATAATATTACAGATATAAAAACTTTATCAGAATACAAAAAAATGACTGAAAACGGTACATTAAATAAAAATGAAACCGCATTGATTCAGTCATTTCTTGCAAATAACATACCACAAAACAACAAAAATGTCAAATTGGATACATCATCTAATAATAGTGATATGCAAGAAAACACAAAATATTCACTAACAGAGGGTAACACCTCTTTTTCTTATGATGAAAATGCAAAAAGATATGACGATTTACAAGATAGTACAAAAATAGAGTTCTTTAAAAAAGATAATGGTGATATACGTATAAATATGTTAGATAAAAATAATGATGTTGTAAATCAATTTGATGTGTATAGTGAAGTTAATTCTACAAGACAACTAGGAGATAATATAGGTAAATATATCTTTGATAATGCAAAAGATATCACTAATACTATTTATTTAGAAGAAAACAATAAAAAGTCAGATACAGATTATATGATGTATCATAGACCTACTGAAACTGGTATAACAGCAGATAATTTAACTAATCAAAACGTAGAAACTCCAATGCCAGAAGATATGTATGAACATCCAGAATATTATTCACCAAGTGAGGGAAAATATTTAACAGAAACTATGGATGTTTTAAATAAAATAAGAAATAAACCAAACGCAGATATAATTATATACCGTGCAACAACAGGAGATAAAATAAATAAAGGCGATTGGGTAACCTTATCTAAGAGTTATGCTGAGCATCATAATGAAAGTCAATTAGATGGAAAAGGTAAAGTAATACAATTAAAAGTTAAGGCAAAAGATATACAATTTGCTGGAGATGATTTAAATGAGTTTGGTTATTTTCCAAAAAATGATACAAAATATTCTATAGCAAATAATTCTAATCAATACAATGTCCTTTCAGATAATGAACAAAAACAAAATGATAGTATAGTAGCATTGTCAGAAGCAGGTAAAAACACTAATGTTAGATTAAAAGATGCACCAATAACAGGATATACTAAAGATGGAGCACCTATTTATAGACAGGCTAATGGTGTAGAAACTTTTTATCAAGCAGATGAAAAAACAGATTGGAATAGTAATGTAATAGTAACTCCAGAAGAACAATTACATGAAAAAATAGCAAATAGTAAAGACAATATATATACTATGGTAAGTAAAGACAGCATGAAAAAAATTAATAACTCAGGACTAAATATAATATATGATGACGTTAACATTGATACCAATGTATCAGATAAAATTGTTAAAAGAGGAGCAGATGTAGTTACAGACTTAGTAAGGAAGACAGAAAAGATATTAGAAGATGGAACAATTAAAAAGTTATCAAATCATGAAGCACAAATAACATATCAAGAGAATGGTTATGAATATACTATGAAAATAAATGATAATGATAACATGACAAACATAGAAGATTTTAATAAAAGAAAAATAAGTAATTTACCAAAATTATCTTTATCAGAAAACAACAATTATAAAGAGTTAACACCACAAACAACAAGTACCGATATAATAAATAGTATTAATTTACCAGATGATATAAAAGAAAGTAAATTTTATAAAAATATAACTGAAAAAAGTCAGTTCATTACAGAAGAAAATAGATCTAATTTATCTCAAGAAGATATAAGATTCTATGAAACAGTATCTAATAAAGAAAGTATGAATAAAGCACTAGAAAGACTTGATAATGGAAATATGGTGGATGAGATAACAAACTGGTATGCAAAAGATAGTACAAATGCTGATTCATCAGATGTAGCAGAAGGATGGATTTTACTTAAAAGATATCAAGATGCTGGAGATTATAACTCAATGGTACAGGTTGCTAAAAAAATGCGTGAGATAGGTACTAAAAGTGGACAAACAGTTCAAATGTATAACTTACTTTCTAGACTAACACCAGAGGGAATGGTTAAATATGCACAACAAGAATTATCAGATGCTTATGAAGTTTATATAAAAGACCAAAGTAAAGAATGGATAGATGCAAATAGAGATAAATTCGATTTAACTCCAAGCGAAACTAAATTCATTGTAGACACTATGAATGAAGTACAAAACATGGAAGATGGATATGACAAAAAAGTAAAACTTGCTCAAATTCAAGCAATGATGCAAAATAAATTACCACCTTCAAGAGGAGCAGGAATAAAAGCATGGATGCGTATATCAATGTTATTTAATCCTAAAACTCAAATAAGAAATGTTGTGGGTAATGCCCTAATAGCACCAGTTAATATGGTAGGAGATACTTTTGCGGCTGGAATGGATAAATTAATATCTAAAAAGACTGGAGTAAGAACAACTGGAACACCAAAAATATCTAAATTAGTTAAGGGAGCAGGTAAAGGTTTATATGAAAGTTATAATGACTTTAAACTAGGAATAGATACAAGAAACATACAAGGAAACAGATTTGAAATAGGACAAGGTAAAAGTTTTAACGAAAACCATACAGGTAAAGGTGCAAAAGCAAGAAATTATTTATCTAATAAGCTTAATAACATAGACAAAGTCTTATCTTTTTGTTTAGATGCAGGTGATAGACCATTTTATGAATCAGCATTTGTTAATTCAATTAATAACCAATTGGTTTTAAATAACACAACAGAAGTTACTCAAGATATGATAGATATAGCAACTAACGAAGCACTTCAAAGAACTTGGCAAGATAATAATAAATATACTCAATTTGTTTTAAACATAAGACGTGGGCTAAATAACATCAATATAAAAGGTTATGGTTTAGGAGATATCATAATACCATTTGCAAAAACACCAGCTAACTTAACAAAAGCAATTGTAGATTATTCTCCAGTAGGTTTAGTAAAAACTTTAACAGTAGATGCAAGTAAGTTTAAAAAATCATTAAGTAATGGACAATATACAGCACAAAAGCAACATCAATTTGTACAAAACTTTGGTAAAGCAACAGCAGGTAGTTTGTTATACGTATTAGGCTATGCACTAGCAAAGACAAAACTAACAGGTGGCAAAAGTGATGATGATAAAGATTTAGCAAACTTTATGAAAAACACTTTAGGAATTACATCATATTCTATAAAAATAGGAGATAAGAGTTTTACTTATGACTGGGCTCAACCAATAGCAGCACCTTTTTCTATAACATCAGATTTAGTAAATAATAAAAATGAGAAGGCAAATTTATTAGAACAAATTACTTCTACTTTAGATGTACCATTCAACTTGATATTAGAACAATCTTTTATGAGTGGATTACAAGACGTATTAAGTAATTATGAAGGAATACCAGCAGGACTATTAGAACAAATAATGGACTTACCAGCAAGAGCAACACCAACTCTATTTAAACAAATAACTGATATGGTAGATACAACGCAGAGAACAACATTTGAAAAGGGAGAACCAGTACAAAGTGCAATAAATTCAATTAAAGCAAAAATACCAACATTAAGTAAGGATTTAGCACCTACACGTGATACTTTAGGTCGAGAGATTAAAAAGTATGGTGGGGATGTTAATCCTTTTAATGTGTTCCTAAATCCGGCTAACATGAATAAAGGTAAAGAGAGTAAAAGTGCTAAAGAAATATATAGAGTTTATCAAAAAACTGGGGATAAAAAGATTATGCCTAAAGTAGCACCATATGATGTACAAATGACAATAGATGGAAAAACTTATAGTAAGACATTGAACGCTAAAGAGCGTTCCCAATTTCAAAAGATATCAGGAGATATAGTTGAAAAGAATGTTAAAAAACTAAATAGTAATTATCTGTATAAAAATGAATTACAAGAAGACGAAAAAGCAGAAGTAATAAATGGAATAGTTGACTATGCTTACAATGTTGCAAAATCAAAAGCATTAAAAAAGCCTATATCTAGGAATTATAAAAAGATAGATTCACAAGTAAAGAGCGGATATGCTTTATATGATGTATATGCTGATAGAGTGTACAATAGGAGGTAGAAATGATAAAAATTAATAAACTTACTTTGGATATGGAAATAGTACAGGGTGATACCGGTACTTTTTCTTTGCTTCCAAAATTGAATGGAGAGCCTATTTTAAAAGAGGGAGATAAAATACTTTTTACAATAAAAAAACTTCCAACCGAAGAAATAGTCCTTCAAAAAGAAGTAACAAAATTTAGTGATGGTATTGCAACAGTTCCATTACCACCAGAAGATACTAAAACATTAAGTAAAGGTAATTATGCATATGACTTAAAAATGATAAGAGCAGATGGGAATGTGGATACGTTAACACCTAGAAATTCATATTCCTATTTCTGTGTTAAGGAGGTGTTAAATAATGAATAAGGATCCAATGTTTGAACTTGAATTAACAGGAGGAGTACAAGGACTACAAGGAGAAAAAGGAGAGAAGGGAGAAAAAGGAGAACAAGGATTACAAGGTGAAACAGGAGCAATACCTAATTTACAAGTAGGTAAAGTAGAATCTATACCAATAACAGAAGATCCAGAGATAACAATAACTGGAGATAAAGAAAATCCAGTAATTAATTTTAAAATACCTGGTAGAAAAGAAGTCTATTATTCAGATTTAACAGACTTACCAGAAATTAATGGAGAAAAATTGATAGGTAGTAAATCTCTTGAAGATTTAGGTATTCAACCTAAAGGTAATTACATTGAAAATGAAGAAGACCCTACCGTTCCAGAACATGTAAAAAACATTACCGAAGAGGATATAGAAAAATGGAACCAAAATAGTGGAGGAGTAGGAGAAGAAACAGACCCAACTGTACCGGAATATGTCAAAAGTATCACCGAAGAAAATATAAGTAATTGGAACAATAAAAGTGAATTTAGTGGAAATTATGAAGATTTAAATAATAAACCTACAGGTATTAGTGAATTTACAAATGATGCAGATTATATTACCAGCGAAGAAGCAAGTACTAAATATCAAACTAAAGGTAATTATGTAACAAGCGATACATTAGAAAATTACTCTACAAAAAAAGAAAATGATAATATGTATCAACCAAAAGGTGATTATGCAACTAAAGAGGAAATACCAACAAAAACAAGTGAACTAGATAATGATTCTAACTTTCTTACTGAACACCAAAGCCTAGAGGATTACGTTAAAAGCGAGAATGTTTATGATAAAGACACTATAGATACTAAATTAGATGATAAAGTAGATAAAACAGAAATAAAAAACTTTATAACAGAAAATGCAGCAGATGAAAAATATGCAACTAAAGGTGAAATACCAAGTGATTATGTTACAAATCACGAATTAGAAGAACATACAACAGATGATAGTAAACACGTAACAGCAGAAGATAAATTAAAATGGAATGGAAAACAAGATGCAGGGGATTATGTAGAAAAAACAGAAGTATATACAAGAGATGAAGCAGATAGTACATTTTTAAAAGAACACCAATCTTTAGAAGGATATTTGAAAAGTGCAGATGCCGAAAAAGAGTATGCTAAACAAGAAGACATACCAGAGCCTTATAATCTACCAACAGCAACTCAAGATGTTTTAGGTGGAATTAAAGTAGGAGAGACTTTAGAAATGACACCAGAAGGCATATTAAATATAAAAGACAAACACCAATCAATTAAAATAATAGATGCAACCAAAGAAGAAGTTGATTTAGATAACTACCAAGAATTAGGTCAATATATTATAATCGGTAATAAAATAAAGCAAATTAGTTTTTCATCTAATGAAACAGTTTCTAATTTTCAAATGGCTATTTTAAGTGTCATAGAAGACACTAGGCAATTTAGAAGTGGAACATATCAAATTTTTGAAACACAAACAACAATAGATTTTGATGAGCAAAATGTAGTCGGAGCCAAGTATCAAACTTATAGACAACTATCTCCTTCTTTTGAAAGTAAGTTTAAAACAAATACATCTTTAATCATGTCACAATCATCTAAATATTGGGATTCACAAACAAATGGTCTTATGTTAGCTTCAGGAGTATATAGTTTGTATCAAGAATTATGTACTTGTTTAGGAATAGACGTTGGAAGTCAATGGTTCTCATCAGTTTTAAGAGAAAAAATAGAAGAAATCTTTGGACCAGAAGAAGCAAATTATAATATATTAGATGCTATAACTAAATTGAACGATGATATAAAAACTACTAAAACAACAATAGGTAACATCAACACAGAACTGTCAGTTTTAGTGGAGGTGAGTGAATAATGGCAACAATTGAGCAACAATTAAATCAATTAAAAACAGATAAACAAGATTTAGTTAATAATCTAAAAGAAAAAGGAGTAGAGGCAACTGATGAAGAAACCTTTACTTCTTTAGTACCTAAAGTAAAAGATATAAGTGGTGGTAGTAAATATGCACCTAGATATATTAGTTTTCAAAATTATACTGGTACAGAATTAGACGAAGAAGTAACAAATTTAGATACTTCTAATTTAACCAATATGCAAAATATGTTCTATAGCTGTAGTAAATTACAACAATTAGATTTAAAAAATTGGAAAACAGATTTAGTTACTAACATGAATGGTATGTTTATGAGTTGTAATTCATTACAACAACTTGATTTGAGTAGTTGGACTATGGAAAAAGTTGAAGATGTAAACCAAATGTTTTATATGTGTAGTAAATTAACAAAAATTGATTTGAGTAGTTGGAAAAATGGTAACACTGGTGTTAATTTTAGTTCTTGTTTTTATAGTTGTAAAAGCTTACAAGAATTGGATATGAGAAATATAGATTTTACTAAGGTTATCCTGTTTAGTGGTATGATGTCTAACGTGCCAGAAAATTGTAAATTTATAGTTAAAGACGAAACACAAAAAGAAAGAGTACAAAAAATGTTTCCAAACTTAACTAACATAGTAACAGTTACAGAATTAGGAGAAGAATAATGGATAAATTCATGAAAGACCTAGAAAAGAACTGGAAGTACCTAACCTTACTTGCATCAGTCCTAGTAACTTTATTAGGTGGATTTTGGAAAGTGGGAACTTGGTTTAACGATCAGAATAAATTATTAGAATCAACTACTAAACTTGCTCAAAAGAGTATTATTTGGAATAGAGACATACCTAAAGTAGAAAGAGCGGAAGTATGTGATGCATATTTATCCAAAGGGTATGATAGTTATACCAGAAAGTTATGTGAGAATTATATTCTAAGTGAGGTAGATAGTAATGAAAGAAATACTACAGAAAATATCCAAACTAATTGATTTAAAAAGTATAGTAACATTAATGATAACCATAGCACTTGTCTATGGTTTTATTGTGGGAAAAATTAAAGAAGAACAATTTGTGACACTAGCAACAATGGTGTTCATGTTCTATTTTCAAAAGAAAGGTGGTAGTAATGAATAAAAGAGCAGAATTTTTAGAAACAAATGAGGAACAAAAAGAAAGGATAGAAAAGGTAAGATTATATTTTTCTAATTTATATGATGCAATTGAAAAGTTGACTAAATCAAGTAGGGAAACATCTTTAGTTTTTACTAAATTAGAAGAGGCACAATTTTGGGCAATAAAAGGAATTACAAGAGAGGAGGACAAATAATGGAAAAAGCGATGTATCCTAGTCCTTATATAAGGATAACACAAGCAGACCACGTAGGAAGTCATAGAGATTCTTATGCGGTTGACGAGGCGGGAAGCGATGGAGGTATAGATTATTTAGTAGCACCTTTTACTGGTGTTATTAAGAAGATTTATACATCTGATGGAAATGAAGTCTGGCTAGAAAGTACAAACCAAGTTCAATTTGCTGATGGTACAGTTGATTATATGACAATATTGTTTTGCCATGACAATGACGTTTCTAACTTAAAAGTAGGACAAGTGATAAAACAAGGACAGAGATTTTATGAAGAAGGTACAAAAGGTAACGCACAAGGTAACCATTGTCATTTTGAATGTGCTAGAGGTAAGTTTAGTGGTACTGGTTGGCACAAAAATAGTGCTGGTTATTGGAGTATCAATAATAGTAAGAAAGTCTCTGAATGCTTATTTATAGATGATTCATACCATGTTATGGATACTAAAGGATATAATTTCAAAAATACTAAAGAAATATCACAAACTACTGGAGATACAAGGAACTATATTAATCTATCCCCTAAAGCAGATACGTGGGCATTTTATAGAGTGGGTGATGCTCCAGTTAAGAAAAACGCAATAGGTAATTTAAAACCTTCAAAATTTGGCGGATTAAGTTATTATATTTATCAATACTGTGATAACAATACTACAGCAGTGATACAAACACGTGATTTTGGTAAAGTAAAAATTTATATTAAGCATGAATTAGCAGAAGTAACTGTAGGTAGTTATAAATATGGACTTGTAGAATAAAAGTTGTTATAATGTATATGTTATGCTTACAGAAAATCCTAGGTTTCAACTCCTAGGTCTTTTTTATTGCCATTTTTTATATCTCTGGTCTTCAATACACCAATCATCACCATAGATAGATTTCATGTAAGATTCTATTTTTTTAAATATTTTTTCACGTTCTTTTTTAGTACCATTATCATACTTATGATGGCACTTGTTAGGTGTAAGATTAGTACACATAGTTACAACATTAGTCTCTATTCCACAACCGCCTTTAGCACGCGATAAAATATGTGCGTTTGGCATCACATTATAATTGTTCCCACATATTACACAACAATGATTATCTCTTTCCCATACTTTCTTTTTTACTGACATAGGAATATCAGTTGCTTTACTTCTTTTTGATTTCATGTAAAAACACCAACTTTCTGTTGATGTACTAATTATTATGCCCCAGTAGGACCAGTAGGCCCAGTATCTCCGGTAGGTCCAATAGGTCCAGTGTCTCCGGTAGGTCCGATAGGTCCAGTGTCTCCAGTAGGTCCTATAACTCCAACTTCACCTGTTGCACCAGTTGGACCCGTTGGTCCTGTACTACCAGCAGGAATAGTTAAGTTTAAAGTAAAATTAGGTGCTACACCAGTAATAGTTGCACTAGCATCACTTCCAGGAGTTCCTGTTGTTACAGTACCTATAGAAATAGTAGGAGTAGCACCAGTAACACCTGTTGGCCCAGTAGCTCCAGTTGCACCTGTAGGTCCAGTTTGTCGATTGTTTGAGTCTTCTATTATTATTAAATAGTAAAGTTCCATATTATCTTTATTTCTCTTGTATTATGTTCTTCATCATAATTGCCTATATATATTTTATCAATAAAATCATTTACAATTTCAATATCTAATTTATCAATATGTTTATATTTCTTTATAATTTCTGTCTTATCTTTTATAGATTCTTTTTTCTTAATAGTAATATTAATATCTTGTTTTATATTAGATATTCGACTTTCAATTTTTGAAACGTCATCATTGTATTTTAGTTTTAAAGTAATAAATTCTTTTTCTGTAAGTATTCCTTTAAAATGATCTTCATATAATTTAGATAAATAGGAACTTTTATTTTCTAATTCCTTTGTTAAAGTACTTAACTCTTTTTCTAGTCCATTAATTTTACTTTCATATAAATTGTTCTCTGGATCTTTTTTTTCTAATTCTTTTAACTCTTTTTCATTATAGAATTTATCAAGAAGTATATTAATCTTTTCAATAACAAACTCATAAAAGTCATTTTCTTTTAAATATTTTCTATTGTCGCAATTTACCCATTTATTACGTCTGTCTTTGCACCCTAAATATCCTAGACCGTCTTGATTGTTTTTTCCACATTTGCAAAAGACTTGATTACATTTCATACAGAATACTTTATTAGCAAATGGGTGAATAACACCTTTTTTTGTACTACGAGATTTTAGTTTCATTCTATCCTGTACTTCGTACCAATCAGCTGGATCAATTATTTTCTCATGTGTATTTTCTACTCTAATCCAATCTTCTTGGTCGTTATGTATAACTTTATGATTCTTATAACTAA
>CANQPA010000007.1 GCA_947625635.1 uncultured Bacilli bacterium | reverse complement strand
AAGGAGCAACAAGCATACTAGATTATGCATTTTATAATTTTACTTCGTTAAAGAAAATTACAATTCCATCAAGTGTAGAAAGTATACGAAATTCAACATTTTATAATTGTACATCATTAACTGAAGTTAATTATTTAGGAACAATAAAAGATTGGTGTAATATTCAATTTGAGAACTATTGGTCTAATCCAACATATTATGCAAAATCATTAAAAATAAATGAAAACGAAGTTACTGAAATAACTGAAGAAGATTTAAATGGTATTACAAATATAAGTAATTATGCATTTGAATGTTGTACTTCATTAACAAGTATAGCTATTCCATTAAGTGTACAAAGTATAGGAGATTATTCATTTTATAAATGTGATTCTTTAACATCTATATTTATTCCTAAAAATATTGTAAATATTGGACAAGGTGCATTTAAAGATTGTATTTCTCTTTCAAATGTTACTGTTGATACAAATAATCAATACTATTGTTCATTAGAAGGCAATTTGTATACAAAAGATCAAAAAACATTAGTTCAATATGCAATAGGTAAATCTAATGATACTTTTAATATTCCAACAACAGTAACAAGTATAGGATATGGAGCTTTTTCTAGTTGTAAATCATTAGTTAATATTGTTATAGATTCTAATGTAACAAGTATTGGAAGTAATGCATTTTATAATTGTACATCTTTAGAAAGTATAAATATACCTGAAGGAGTAACATGTATAGAAGATAATACATTTGATTTATGTTATTCATTAATAAATGTAAATATTCCTTCAACTGTTACTGCCATAAAATCTTTTGCATTCGGAGCATGTTGGAATTTAAATTCGATTTATATTCCATCTAGCGTTGTTAATATAAATCGATACGCCTTTTCAAATTGTACATCATTAACAATTTATTGTGAAATAGAAAGTAAACCATCAGGATGGGAAGATGAATGGGATTCATCAGTTAAAGAAGTAATTTGGAATTATAATATTGAATAAATATGATATTAGATAATAATTTTTATTATTTTATAAAAAAATATCAAAATGCTTTTTATTCATTAAAAAATATGATAAAATAATGGGTAAAAGGAGTATTATATGAATTTTTTAGAAATTAAAGTTAACAAAGATGAGTTTTATGATTGGATTGACAAACATTTAGATAAATATCAATATATTGGTGGTGTTTCATATAAATTTGTAACTCTAAATAGTCAAATTATGGATTTACATAAGTTTAATGATAATATCGAAAAAACAGTTGATTTAAATGTGTACTATTCAAATTCTATTCAAAAGTTTTTTGACAGATTTCCATTTCAATATTCTGTTATTGAAAAATTTACAAATTTAAAAAAAGTTTCTGAAATATTTCACATGAATAACACATCTGTTGATAAAAAAACAATATGTATTTTAACATTTTGTTTGAGATTGACTTTTGAAGAAGCAATTGAAATGTTAAAATATTATCATTTCACTGTTGAAGAGAATAATCAAGATAAGTTGATTTGTACATATGTTTATTTTTTCAATAAATATTTTGAAAAATATAATGAATCATTTTCTAAAGATAAAATAAATGATGAAAATACTTATGTTGATTTTATGAATTGTATAATGAAAGGCTTTAATAATCACTTAGATGAAATTGATAAATATATTGTAATGCAAATAAAACAAAGAAATTCAACAAAATAAATTGAAGATTAAGGGGAATTTTATTCATGGACAATAATAATGGTAAAAATTTGGAATTTTTAAGTGAATATGATTACTACAATGAAAGAATTTGTCAATTAAAAATAGTCAAGGAATATATTGAAAATAATTTTTCAAGTATTCCTTCCTCATCTTCACTTATCAAAATGTTGAAAAAAGAGTCAAGTGAATTAGATATTGTAGAATATATGCCTTTATTTATTGAATACATTAAATATTACATGAGTGATATTAATGATGGATTATTAAGATTTGGTGGCTATGATATTTATTGGAAACATGATTTAATAAATAAAAATTATTTATTTTCATTAAATAATATTGATTATTTAAAATGTCGTGATGATATAGAATATGTCTCAAATATTAATAATAAAATGATTCATTTGTTTAGCAAAAATGTTTTATTGAATTTTGTTTTGTGTCTTAATCGTAATGATTTATCTCTTGATAAGATAAAAAAATTATATGAGTTATGTGGTTATTATTTTTATTCGACTATTTCCGTAAATCAAATTGAAAAAAATAAAAATTCTTCAATGATGAAAGTAGTAAATAATAATTCTATCATAGCAGATAATTTTAAAGATAAAGATTATAAGTATTTTATTATTGAATTGAATGATGTCGAATCAAAAACTGATTTAACTGATGGAATTGTATTAAATAAAATTATAAAGAAGAATAAATTATCATCTTCTGAATTTTATGAAAAAATAAATCCTAATGAAGTAAGTTCAATTGAAAATGTAAAGTTAATAAAATTTAATAAAGTTGATAAAATTGAACAATTAACTTTTTCATCATTTGATTATGTAGTCGTAAAAGATGATAATATAATTAGTCAAATGTTTGACAAGAAAATATACATTCATGAAAATATTAAAAATGTTCATCCAATCAAGAAAGATACTCTATATAACATGCCTTGTTATATAGTTTCAGTAAATTATGAATATCAAGCACAAATTGATTTAATGGAAGAAGCATTGTTTTTAACATTATACGAAGATGACTTAGATTGTAATGTTTTAGATTTTAATTACAAAAATAATGAATATAAAATTGAAAGCGAAAAATCTATTGATAAAACGTCAACATTTGTTTATCGTTCTTTACTTACGAAAAATAAATTTATAGAAGGATATTCTAAATATGATTTCATTGTTAATGTTTTTCAAATGTATAAATATCTTTTATATATAAAATGTACTAAAGTTGTTGAAAATAAAAAAATGAGCGAATATAATCGTTTAATGACTAGATTATATTTAGAATTTTGGAAAAAGCACAATGATATTACAGTTGTTGTTGAAAATGAACGTGATATAATTAGAGATAATATAGATATTTGTACATTTCTTGAAAATGTAGCTAAAGATCAAAAAAATAATTTTGAAACTATTGAACTTAAATATTTTCAATTAAAATTATGTTTATTTTTATGTTTGATTGAATTACTATTTTTCAAAAAACCTTCTGATTCAGATATTAATGCTTTAAAATTATTTAGAAAAGTTTGTCGTAGAATTGAAAATTGTGAAATTGCTTCAGTTATAATGTATACGTATGATAACTTTGATGTAGAAAATCCTTTAAGCTTAATAACAACAGGTTCAACATATAAAAAATATGTAAATATCTTTAAAGACCTTTTAAGCTTTATGATTAGAGATGTAAAGAAGATTTGTGAAAAATGTAGTGAATTTTTTAAACATGAGAATGTAACAAGTGATGAAATTGATAATGAATTAAATAATATTGCTAAAATTGTGTTACGATAATTTTTAATATTTTAAATTTCGATAACTAAGTTAGATTTGATGATCTACTTAGTTATCTTTTTTGTAAGAGTGTATGATAAGATGTCTTGAAATATAGATGTCTTTTTTTATATACTATTATACGAGTCTGTATAAAAATGAAGAGAAAAATAAACAAATGGAAAAAAATAATAAATGATTATTTAGAATCAGAATTAAAAAAGGGAAGAGTACGCAAAAAAGAATAGCATATGTTATTCATCATTATGCTATCACATTAGAAAAAGAAATGCAAAGTTTTGTGGATTTATAGAAACAACAAACAAATGAATCTATATCTACTAAACAAATCATAGAAATAATAATTAAGAAAATAAAGATCAATATATATTCATCCTATGGTAAAGAACCATTATTAAGTATATTAAGGACAGTAAATAAAATATGATTGATTCAGTAACCATAGAACATATCTATATAGCATGTGGATATACAGATTTAAGAAAAGGAGTAGATGGATATATATATTTAGTAGATAGTCATTTAAAATTAGATACAATTGAAAATTCATTATTTCTATTTTGTAATAAAGATAAAAACAAAATAAAAATATTACATTCATGAAAGAAGATCCTTCTGGATATATTATAAAAGAATTGAACATATATAGATAAAATGGCTTATAGAAAAAAGTAGTAATAGAGATAAAAAAGAGTGATGTAAAAGACTTATTAAATGGATTAAAACTTTAATCAAGTATTAAAAAGTAGTGAGTAAAAAAAATAAAGATATACTAAACAGTAAAACAATAGTTTTTACTTTAATAGTATATCTTTTTATTTTATATATGCAATACATCGTATATTACACGCTTACATAATTTTAATTATTTTATAAAATAGTCAGGAAAATATCATTAACATATAAATAAAATTTTGATTTTCTGTTAAAATGAAAGACTATATGCAATAATGATATATAATATTAATGTATTCAATAATTATTTCCGCAAATTTATATGAAATGAGATTATTTGACATAAATATAAATAAGTATTTTTTGTAAAATTATTACTAGGAACTAATTGAATGTGAAATTGAAAAGAAATTTGTCGATAAAACTTGATTTTACTGGTAAAAAGTAGTAAAATCTAGCTATGGTATTTTTTGTAAAATCGGGAGGAAATTGAAAAGTAGATATGGCGCAAGAAACTTTCAAAATTAGAACACATCAACAATGTGTTAAAGATACTAAATTCTATCTTAAATGTAAGGGATTAAAATTAGATATTATTGAGCGAGAAGCTATTGTTGAATTTTTTTTGATTGAAGATCTTTATGCTTTTGTTAAGTTTAAAATGGAAAAATTTTCACATATAATTGAAAGTGGTTT
Source organism: uncultured Bacilli bacterium (assembly GCA_947625635.1). Taxonomy (GTDB): domain Bacteria; phylum Bacillota_I; class Bacilli_A; order RF39; family UBA660; genus UMGS1613. The sequence continues at coordinate 38,313 of CANQPA010000007.1, read as the reverse complement.
GTCAGATTCATTTGAAATGCTTCATTTATCTCATTTGTTAAATGGATATACATATTTGTCTCCTCTTTTATCAATACTTATAGATTTTCTAGGACTTTTCATTGAAGTTGCTAAATATGATATTGTTAGAAAATCAATTAATGAATCTATGATTCGAAGAACCATTTCAAAAATGAAATCATCAAAACAAATGATTAAACTTAACATTATAGTATTAGATACATTATATGCTGCCATAAATTTTTCTTTTAATGATAATATCTTTAACAATGCATCATTAGAATCAGAAAAAGAAATAAAAGAAGCATTAGAAAACGAAAAATTAAAGTTTAGCTCAGGATCTAAAAGAAAACCTGCGTATGAAGCAATTAATCACTCTGATATCAATAATCTAGAAGATATCATGGAAAAACTATGGAAGCTTTTCCAAAATTAGTAAAATTGCAAAATAATAACGATATTTTTTAAGAAGATAATAATAAGGATCGTTTTCTTCAATATCAACAGTATTTTTATTATATTTTTGCATTACACTAATTCTAACTTTATTCATGGCTCTATTTATATTTTCCATTACATGAAAAGAGTCAATAACTATTTTTGCATTTCTAAAGTATTTTCTTGCTACATCAATATATCCATCCCACATATCCATACATATATATTTCACATTATTTCTTTTTTCTAATGAAATTTTAGAGAAATATTGTTCCAAAACAAATTTATGTCTTGATGTTAGAATATCATAAACCTTTTTAGTTTTAAAATCTAATATAACGAAAATATAAGCATTATTAGTCAAAGATTTATTAATATGTTTTTCATCGAAACATAAAATTTCAGGTAACACAGTAGGTGGTGAGTAAGTGATATATTTATCAAATATATCAATAACATTTTGTCTATTTAAATGTAAATCAATAGCAACACTTTCGAAAGTAGAATTAGATTGTTTTAATTTATCAATAATAGCAAGAACACTTTCCTTAGATATAGAATCATTGGGAAAAGCAAAAGTATTTTTCTCATAAAAGAAATGATGGCAATTTTTACATAAATAACCTTGAATATGACATTTTACTAAAAACAAAGAAGAAATGTAAGTACAATGTTTTATAGTAGAAACTTTATAACCGTTTTTAACAAAATTGCTTGAACCACAAACAGGACAAGAAGAAATTGATGGAATAAAATAAGCATCAACCTTAATAAAATTCTTTGAATATTCAAATTTTAATTTATCAAAATCAAAATCTGTATCTTTAAAAAAAGACAAAAACATGATATAATAAAATCACTCCTTTCTATGGGTAAAATTGGCTAATTTTATTATATCATGAAAGGAGCTTTTTTTATACAAAAAACGACCTGTCAAGAACTCTACTGATAAAAAATTCATCAGTAGGATTTTTGACAGGTGGTCAAATCAGTAAAATTCTTGACAATGCCTTTAAATTTTGATAACTAAGTTAGATTTGATGATCTACTTAGTTATCTTTTTTTATACAATAATTTTAATTATTTTATAAAATAGTCAGGAAAATATCATTAACATATAAATAAAATTTTGATTTTCTGTTAAAATGAAAGACTATATGCAATAATGATATATAATATTAATGTATTCAATAATTATTTCCGCAAATTTATATGAAATGATATTATTAGACATAAATATAAATAAGTATTATTTATAAAATTATTACTAGGAACTAATTGAATGAGAAATTGAAAAGAATTTTGTCGATAAAACTTGATTTTATAGGTAAAAAGTAGTAAAATAAGGTTATAGTATTTTTTGTAAAATTCATTTTGAAAGGTTTGTGTAAAATATGGGTTAAAAGATTATCAAATTCTATTAAGTCTTTTAGTTTATTTGATACTATAATTAAATAATTATATGTTTTAGACATTTTGTTTACAATAGAACATGAAACTATGATTTATCTTTTTACACAAAAAAATTTAATATAGGAAGGGGAAAGAAATGAATCATCAAATTTATAAAGTTAGAGGACGTCGTCAAAGAGTAAGGGATGTAAATGCTGATTTAGAAAGACTTGAAAAAAAATTGCCACCTTGGAGTAGAGAAGCATATTATGAAGCTGCATTATTAATTGACATTGAATGTTATATGAGAAGTAAATGCAACTTATTTGAAATGACATTATCTCAAGGTTTATATAAAACTGTCAGTTCCGTTAATAATGCCAAAAAGCAAATTAAATTATATAAAAGAATGATTTATATATTAGGGGAAACTAATGAACATATAAATATGCTTTTAAAAGATGAAAATTATTCAAAAGTTAGAAAGCTTATTGATGAAAGTAAATGGATGAAATATACTAAAATAACAACAACAAAACTAGATGAATTAAGGGTCATAATTGATGAAATTGCTAATAAATTTGGCGTAGATTTAGCTAACATGGATGAAATAATACAGAATAGTGAACATGATAAAGAAATAAGAGAAATGGAAGAAAAAAATCTTCGTTTGGCTAAAGACATTCCTGACGACGAAGAAATTGATGCAATAATTAAAGCAAATACAATAAATAACAACGAGAATAATGACCAACCTAATGATGTAATTAAACCTAAGGGTAAACCTAATTTAAATGCTTAAATAATGTCGGTATATTTACAACATGTATTATATTAAGTTGTTTTATTATAACTTAATATAAGATAGTCAAATTAGTTATTCAAAATTTTCAAAATTTTAAATAGGAAGGTAAAAAAATGAAATCAAAAAAAGAAAAACAAGAAGAAAAGATGTTTGAAGTTTTTAATTCATTAGATAAATCTGTTATCTTAATGGAAAGACATGCTAGTAGATATGATAAGTTTATTGATGAAGCTGCTATTAAAGGCAATGATGCAAGAGCTAAGCAATTAATATTTGAAAAAATTTCAGCAATTAACCTTGCTGATATGTTTAGAACTTTGAAATCTAATATTCAATTAGGTGCATTAAATGCAAAAGCAATTTCTTCATTAGCTGGATTACCATCTGTAATTGAAGGATGTAAAGGCTTATTGGCTGAATCACCTAATTTTTCAAAATTAGGTAAATCAATTGAAGCTGTATTTAAAGATATTAATGCTACTGGTAATGAATTGAATAAATTAAATAGTTTAGTTGCTCAAACATTTCAACCTAAACCTGAAGGGATGTATGAGCCAAATGTTGAAGAGAATAGTGCTCAATTCAAGGCTGAATACGAAGCAATGCTATTAAGAATTCAACCATCAGTAACAAAAACTCCAGTTTCAAAACCTACTACTGATGTAACAGCTCCTACTGGTGAAGTTGATTTTAGCTCTATTATGAAAGAAGAAAATGATAATTAGGTGAAACAATGAATCAAGCAAGTATGATTGGCATTTTCAATGAAAAATCAAATAGATTTAATGCAGCATTAAATGAAAAAGATTATGACAGAATGTTACAAATCGGTATTGAAATGATTCGTATCGCTCTTAATGAAATGACTAATCACAATGTACCGCAAGCTATTATTGATGTTTATCATAGACAATCACTTGCTGTATTGAGTCATTTTGAAAATTTATCAAGATATGTTTCTACTACTCCAAAAAGAGCAGTAGAATCAGGAGAAAATGAGGAATCATCAGATCCATATTACGTAACTAAACAATGGTTCTCAGACGAAGTTCCAAATTTAAATTTTTCGAATATTGTTGGTGTTCAAGAAGTCAAAGAAGCTTTTATGGTTGATGTCGTCGCACCACTTCGTAGTGAATTTAAAGAAGTTTATAAAAAATTTAGAGGATCTGAACTTGGAACACAACTTCTTTTGTTTGGACCTCCCGGCACAGGTAAGACACATATCGTTAAATGCCTTGCAGGAGCATTAGGTTGTAAAATTGCTGTTGTTCAAACAAGTGAAATATTAGCTAGTGTTGTTGGTGTAGCAGAAAAGAATATGCGTGATGTATTCGAACAAGCATCACACTTAGATCGTTGTATTATCTTTTTAGATGAAATTGATGCTTTATGTAGTGATAGATCATCTGATGATTCAAGAAATACAAAATCAATATTAACAACAATGTTAACTTGTATGGATGGTTTTATTAAAACGACAAAACCTGGACAATTCCGTATTATTGTTGCAGCAACAAACCTTCCATGGAAACTTGATTCAGCATTAAAAAGAGGAGGTAGATTTGAAAAACAAATCTACGTCCCTCTTCCTGATTTTGATGCCAGAAAGAAATTTGTAGATATGGATTTAAGTCATTTGCCACATGAAGATAATGTTACATCTACATGGTTAGCTGAAAAGTTAGATGGTTATTCTGGTGCTGATATAAAAGCAATTATGAAACAAATTGCTAATAAACCATTACGTAGAGAAGTGTCAAATATATATAGCAAGTCAATAGGTAGAGAATTAGGTGAAAAGATTACCATTGATGATTGTAATCAAGTTATTAAAGATTATATTAATAGTGTTAATCCTGAAGTGATTGCAAGATATGAAGCATATAATTTAGGTATTTCTTACGAAGATTACATGAAAAATTATAGAGGTAAAAAACAAGTAAATGGTGAGTCTTTAATGAATGAGCAAGATAAATTAATTGTTTCACTTCAAGCTACATTATTAAAATTACTTGCTTTTAATGGTGATAAATAGTGAATGTTCAAGAGCAATTTTCTCAATGTTATCGTACAGCACGTGAATATATAAAATTAAATCGTCCTAAAGATGCGTACAAATATGTTAAATTGATGATTAAAATTATTGAAGAAATGAATAAAAATGTTAAATCAGCCGTTATACATGCTAAAAATAAAAATTTAATTGATCAATTTAATATTGTTACTAGAGAATTATATAATGTTGGTGTTACTAACTATGTGTTAGAAGTATTTAATCTTCCAATTAAACAAAAAATAGTAAAAAATGACGTTCCAGAAAGTAAACCAGATGCGAAAGCTCCTGATTTAAGTGATATTGATTTATCAGGCTTATTAGAATCTTTACAAGATTGGCATGCAAAATTATTTGAAAGTAAGAAAAGAGCATTTGTAGAAATAAATGCTTCATCTGGGTCAAATAATTATACTGGTACTGGATTTATTATATCTAAGAATGGATATTTATTAACATGTGATCATGTAATATATGATGAAGAAAATGAAATGTATTGCTCTAAAGTTCAAATGAAATTTAGAGGTGATAGGAAACAATACCGTGTTTCCATAATCATTTCAGATAAAGCAAAGGATATTGCTTTATGTAGTTTTAATCCAGATGAAATTGATGATTTTGAATCAGTTAAATTAATTGATGATTATGATAAAGTTAAAATTGGTATTGAATGTATGGTGGTAGGTAATCCATTTGGTGAAGGATTAACCACAACAATCGCTAATGTTCGTTATCCACATAGTCATGATGATGATAATGATTTAGTTATTTCTGCTCAAACCAATAATGGTGATTCTGGTGGACCTGTATTAAATCGTAATGGTGAAGTCATTGGAATTAATAAATCATCAACGACTACTATTAATGGACAAGTTGCACATAGTTTTCGCAATGCTACACCTGCAGATGAAATTAAAAAGTTATTAGATAGTTGGTTAAAGGCAAACAACATTGAACTTTAATGGAGGACACAATGGAATTTAAAGATAAGTTTAGAGAAGCATATCGAGTTGTATTACATGCAGCAAGAGATAATAATCGACAAGGAACAATCGATGGTTTTACGAATCTTTGTAAATTGATGGATAATCAATATAATGCAAATAATGGTGATAGTATTGTTGTAAAAGCTCAATTAAAATATTTTTGTGATGTATTTAAAGCATACCTTCAGATTGTTGAAAAAAATGGTTTATTAGACAACAGAGTTCAAAAGTTCTTTGGACTAATTGATGATGATACAGCTCCTTCATTTGAAGATTTCATGAAAGGTCAAGCTGAAGTTCCTAATATTCCATCAGTAGATAACAATTCAGAACCTGAAATTCATTTGGAAGGACTTGAACCAATTAAACAAAAACCTAAGAAAACAGAAGATAAACCTAAAAAACCAATTGAATATGTGAAACCAATTGAACCAATAGATGTAATTGAACCAATAACAGAAGAAGATGAATGTTCATATGATCCAACATCACTTCGTACATTTATTGGTCAACAACATATTGTAAAACCTTTATTAAAAGAAATTGCCATTGCTAAACAAAATGGAATACATCATTTAGATAACATTATGTTATTAGGTAATCCAGGATTAGGTAAAACAACTTTAATGAAACTAATTGCGGATGAATTAGGTGTTAGATATGAATTAATGGATTGTTCACAATTTAGAAATAGTCAACAATCCAAAGTTGAATTACAAAACTTTTTAATGAAAGTTGCTAGAGAAAATACACCAGTTGTAATAGCATTTGATGAAATTCATATGTTAACAGATGAATTACAAAGTAGTTTATTAACTTTATTGAATAATAGAGTATATGTATCTAATCCAGATAAAAATGGCAATATAAAAAGAATTCCAATTGAAGAATTTACATTTATTGCTGCAACAACTGATGATGATAAAGTAATAAATACAGTTAAAGATCGTTGTTTAAGATTAAGATTTCAAATGAAAGATTATAGTCATGATGAATTAGTTCGTATTTATAAAAACAAAGTAAGATCATTAGGACTAACAATTACTGATGAAGCAATTGAATCAGCAATTCCAAGAAGTAGAGGTTCAATTCGTTATGTCAATGCTTTTATCAAAGGATTTGATAGTGAATTACATAATGATTTAGGAATCAGAGTATCAACAAACATTGATTTAGATGTTGTATTAAGATTCTTTAAGAATAAAGGAATTGATGAAATAGGATTAGAAGAAAAAGATATAGAAATCCTAAAAGCAATAGAAGAAATTCCAAGTAATACAATTGGAGCAGAAACACTATCTGCGAAAGTTGGATTAGATTCCAAGAAGTACATGTCAGAATATGAACCTTACTTAATTAAAATTGGTTTTATAACCGTTAGTGGTAAAGGAAGAAGCCTAACAGAAAAGGCATTTAATTATTTAAAGAAGTTGGAACATGTTTAAGTATTGTTAACAATCCTCATAGATGTAATATTATTTATGAGGATTGTATTCATTTAAAAGATTAATAGTTAGTTTGATTATTAATCTTTTAAATTTATTATATACAATATATAAAGTAATTAATTTTACTAAAAAATGTTTAAGATAATGACAAGAGGTATTAATAAATTATGGAAATTACAAAAGATGAATTATTTAATAAAATAATTGGGTTAATGGGTAGATATAAAGAAAGTGATGAGAATAAATATAATGAGATTGATGACTTTCTAAATAATATTACGCTTATATTATGTTGGATGAATGAAGATGGAAAAATTAATTTATCAAATTATAATTCGTTAAAAATGCTTTACTTATATTCTGACGCTCCTTATAATGGCGAAATCAATTCAAACGATTTAAGTTCTTTACTTATTTCTTCAAAAAATGAACTTATTAACAAGACAAAACAAGACCATGCTGGAGAGTTTTGGATGACACGTTTCTGTGATTTTAAACATCATAGAAATCGAATTACAAAAGCTTTACTTATTATTTTATTTGTTGTTGTTTTTATAGCTACAGTAGTTATTACTACTTTAGCATTTACTAAGTATAATAATGATGATTCTAATTTTAAAGAAATTTCGTTAGGGATAATGGGTGTTGTAGATTTTATAGTTGGCTTTTTTGCATTTATCGTTGAACGAATTAATGATAGTAATAAAAATAATCAAAAGATCATCAATAATTTACAAGAAAAAGACTATGAAATTAAAAAGAACGGTTCCAATTATAAGAACAAAGTTGCAAGGTCCGAAGATGTTTATATTTTGAATAAAACAAAAAAAGCAAGAAATAAAGTTATAAGATCAAAAAATATTAAGATAGAAAATAAAGAAACTTCTGATAAAAAACATTATATGTGAATTTTGAAAGGTAATGATAATAATGAAAACTTGTCTTCGGAATGTTAATGATACTTCAGTTCATAATTATGAAGGAAATAATAATATAATATGTTTAGTAGGTTCTCCCTATTTTGTAGCAAAATATTCAGAATTAGTTAATTTAATGGAATGTAAAATTGATGAATATTTAAGATCCGAATTACAGGATAATATTAATAAAGATCATATAAAAAATTATTTTAAGTTTTTAAATATTAATAAATTAACACAATCATATGTAGAAAATGTTGAAATAAATAATTTTGAAATTCCATCAATTGATTTTACTAACACATCTTATAAATGGATAAAAGAAAGGGAAAATTTTGTCAGCACTTTAAAAAATGAATATAATAAAATAACTACATCTGATGGTACAGATTTAATTATAAAATTTAATCAATTTGATTATTCTATTGATAATGATGGCTCTCTTATAATCGATAAAATTAATTTACTTGATTCAAAAACTTTATACATACCATATGGAGTAAAAAAGATAGATTTTTGCAAATGCGAAGAAGAAGGATTTAAATTTTCTGATGTTAATGATTTATATATTTCATCAACAGTATGTGAGGATGATATATCTAAGTTATTTATGAAGTGCGCTTCATTAAAACAATTGAATATTGATAAAAGACTTTTATCAAAAAAGATTGATATAGACACATCAATTTTGAAATTGGATAGTTTGATTATTAATAATGATATTTTATGCAATGTATGTTTTAAAAATGTATTAGATTTAAAACAGTTAACATTGAATTTTACAAGTAATAATCTGGATAGTAGTTTAACAAGTCAAAGTGCTACTACAATTAATTTTTCTGGTTTTAAAATAGACAACAATAATTCAAATCGTATTGAAAAACTATATATATCATACAATAATACATGTCAATTAAATTTTAGTAAAGACGTATTTAAAAACATAGAGACAAAAGAAATATATATTGGCATACTTAATAGATGGTTTTTTATTAATTTCGAAAATGAATTTGCAAATCCACTTTGCCATGGTGCAAAATTATTTTCAGATGAAAGACTATTATTTAGTAAGGAAAAGGAAAAAAATATAAGTATAGCTAAAAAAATAAAAGGAAAAAATGTTGAATCGAAAGAAATTTCTGATATTGTTGATGCAGACCAAATAAAAGTCACTAAAATACAAGATTTCGCATTTTATAATTGCTCATCAATTAAAAATGTTACTATTTCTTCTAATATAGAAAAAATTGGGAAAAAAGCCTTTTTCAATAAAAATAATAGTATAAAAGAATTTATTCTTCCAAAACATTCACGATGGGAGGCTTTTTTTGAAAGTTATCCAAATTTTGAAAATCCAAATTTAGATCCCGAGAAAATTGCGAAAGATATAAGTGGAGTAAATTCTGAATATGAGTGGAGAAGAATCAAATTAACTAACCGAATATAATTATTTTATTTTAGTTGCATATGTTTTGATATAAAATTATATTTGTTTATTTATATTTGAGTTTTATAAATTAAATAATACATATCATTTGTTTTATATTTAAATTATCTATAGAAAGGTATAGAATGGTGTAAGCTTTATGACTTTAAAAAAAGCAAATTATCTTATAATAGAATTAGAAGATGATAAGATATACTTCGGTTATGATAACATCGAGCAAATTGATGAATTTAGTTCGTATATTTTAATAGGTAATTTAGGTAATGAAGTAAGTGGTGCGTTATATGGCAATGATGCAATTAATGAATTAACTAATCATGGCAATAATGGATCTATAGAGAGCTATACAAATCGATTGTTTAATATTAAAAAATTAATTTATAGTCTTGCACTTAATGAGAATATTGAAAGTGAGAATTGTATCAATTACAATAGTTTAAGAGGAAATTTAAAGTGTGTATGCTATCAATATTTTTGTAAAATGAATGAAAATATTCAAAAAAAGATAAGTAATAAGACAAAAATTATTTTAATAAAACCAATGATGTTTGATGAAAAATATTTTGAATATTTATCAAAAAATATTTCATGTGCTTTTGATAAGAAAAATATTTTTTTTATAGATGTTGATATTGCTATTATGAATTATTTAATATCAAAAGATTCAAATTTAATCAATAAAAAAATAACTCTATATAATTTTGAGAGAGAAAAACTTTATAAAAAAAATATTTTTTTCAATAATGAAGAAGTTAATATATCTAATGAAGGTATTATGGTTATTGATAAAATAAAAAATTTTTCTGATTTTGTATTTGATAACAATAATTTCATTCATGACAACAATATATTAAGATATTTAAAAATATATGTGAACATTAATATTAATAGACAATTAAATTATAGACATTCGATAGGTGTTGGAAGAAACGATTATCAAGAAATGAATATTGATGCTCCAATTGAACAATTTATATATAATATTAACAAAGAATGTATCAATGAACAAACTGAATCAGATTGTATCATTTTATTCGGTGATGAATTTAATAGAGATGTATTATATGAAAATGATAATGCAAAATTTAATGATAATTTTACAATATTAAAGGGTGATGATTCTCGTGCAGCAATAAAGGGAATTAAAAAAATTTTATCTAGAAATTCATTCCAGTATACATATGGCATTATATCTAATTTGGAAATTAAAGAAGATAAAACGAATATTTCATATACAGTTTTTGTACCAATTGTTGATAAAGGGCAATCATATGATGAAAAAATTGAATTTAATTATGTATTAAAAAATATAGCAAATGATGAAACATTTGATATATATGCAACAAAATTATCGATAGAAAAATTCAAAAATAAATTTTATTCCAAGAAGTCAAATTTAATGTTTATGGAATCTAAAGATGGTTATATTTTTGAATTTGATAGTAAAAATGAAGAATTATTTAAAGTTCCTTTGGAAGTTTATGACACAACAACTGAATCAAATAATAAATCTCCATATAGAATGTTGAATTTAGAAGTATACTCTGATGATCAAATAAACAAATACATTAAACTTAATATAATTAATACTAATGTAAAATCATAATTATTTTTATATTTTTTATTATATTTAAAACTATTCATATATTAAATTATTTGATAATTTATTTAGCTTATTTAACTCCATTGATTTTAAATTAATATATGACGATTTTAATTATATAAATAAATATTAATTTGATGTTTAAAAAATAATATTATATTTATTAGGAGAAAAAAATGAATAACAGTGATAGTAATCAAAATAACAATAATTCTGAAAATCAACAAGATATCATAGATTGTTACAATAATTCTGAAAATCAACAAGATAGCATAAATTGTTACAGTAATTTTGTAAAAGAAACATTTTCTGAAGATATTTTTTCATCATTATTAATAAATACAAAATCATATTCAAAAACTGAAAGTACAGGAGAATTTGGAATAGAATTTGATAAATATATACATAAAAAAGAAGAAAATCCTAGAATATTAGATTTTCAAGCTGAAGCTGCTTTAGATATGTTACAAAATAGAAGAGGATTTGGAATTTTTAATGGAGATGTTGGTACTGGAAAAACATTTGAAGTTGGTGTAGCATTAAGTGAACTAGCAGCTAGAAATTTATTACAAAAAATATTAATAATTATACCAGATAATAATAAAAATCTTGCAGAACATTGGAAAAATACTCTTGAAAAAGTATTTGGAATGGGTATTGATAAAACAAAAATTATAGACAATAAAAATGAATTAGATTTTAGTAGTGATGTTAAAGCCTATATAATTACAACACAAGTATATATAAATAAGTATGATGATATAAGAGATAACATGAATTCTAGTATTAACACAATTGTAATTGATGAATTTCATGAGTTTTATAAAAATGAAGAAATTAAAAATAATAAGGAGATTTCTGATTTAATAATTGATAATATTTATTTTTTTGGATTAACTGCAACATTACATGAAGGAAATCTAATGGATATGTATGATTTATGGCAGTTTATTGAAAAAAGAGGAAACAATAATAAAAAATCAGAAGATTTAGACAAAAAGAAATTTAAGAAATTATTAATTGATAGCGATAATGATGCAGATAATATTAATGATGAAAATTTTACATTAAATGATTTTTTGAACATACAATATAAAATGCTTATAAATAAATTTAAACGACCTGATAGCTTAACAGACGATGAGAAAAAAATATCTGATGTATATTCTAAACTTTCTAAAAAAGAGATATACAATTATATCATAGCTGGAGATAATCATATTTACGATAATATTTCAGATCTTAAAGGAATTGCTTCTGGAGAATGTGATGAAGATGGCAAAGGAGAATTAAATAATTTTAATAATCTAATAGATGAGTACATTAGAAAAAAATATTACAATTTTATTCATAAAATTGCAGTAACATCGGAAAAAAATCCAGAATTAACAAATAAGAAAGGAAAAGAATGCATTAACTGCTTTTTTTTGCCATCACATGAATTTAAAAAACAAAGAATAATTATATCAAAGTATAATTTAAATCATTATAATAATGATTCGTTTGTAGAAATGATGCAAAAACAATATTTAGAAAATAATAGTATTTATGAATATCGTTTTATTAATGAAGATGAATACAAAACATTTTTCCAAGATTGCTTTAATATTATATTTGAAAATGAAAATGATAAACAAAAAAATGATATAGATAGTTATGATTTTTATGGTAGTTTATTTGCATATGGGATTAATAAATTTGAAAATTCAAAAAATTGCTTAATAAAGACAAATATTGATGATGAATTTGCTGTAAGAAATGAAAAAATCCAAATGTTACTAAATATTTGTAAATTACATTATAATGAAAACAATCCATGTAAAATTCTTATTTTTTTTGATTTACCTAATACTGGAAAAGAATCGTGTAGTAATTCGTTAATTCAATTACAAATAGAAAAATACAAAACTCTAATTGACGACGTTAATGAGATAATTAAATTATGTAAAAGAGATTTGAGGAAGTTTAAATTATATTCTTCAAATAAATATAATATTAATAATTGTATAATTTCAGATGATTTTATAGATGATGAATTAACAAAATTTAATGATTCTAAAGATAATTCAATTTACTTAGTTTTAAATTCTGGATTGAAACATGGGACAAATATGCAAGCAGCAAATATATTAATTAATTTTAGCATAACATCTGATTTGACATCTATGATTCAAATATTAGGAAGAATTTCTAGAATTGATCAAAAAAAAGAACAATATATATATAATTTTGCAGATATGAGTAAATTAGAAGGTTTAATGTTGGCGTTTTATATTAAATCTAACATTTTTTGTGGTGGTGGAGAAAATATAAGTTGTATTAATGGAATAGGGGAAAAATATTATCAATTTCAATGTCCTAGTTGTGGAAAAATTTACCTTTTAGATAAAAATAGTAAAGGAAAAAAATGTGAAAATGAAAACTGTGAAGGTATATTATCTAATACGCCAACAAATCTTGTTTATAAGTGTTCAGAATATTATTTAGAAGACTTAAATGACTCTGGTTTTTCAGATTCAACTTCTCTAATACATAAATGTAATAAATGTAAATTGTCTGATCGTATTAGATACGGAACAATTACATTCACCAGTAGTGCTGGTTATACATGTTTTGCTGGAAATGATATTCTGGATAGAGGTTTTATAACATATAAAACAACAACAGATGAAAGGCTTATGTGCCATCCAATATGTGTATTAAAAAAATGTGACATAGCTAATAACTATATAAGTAATATTAAAGATTGTAAGCTTAATGTTGATTATTATCGTCAGAAAATTTCACCTGATTCATTATTTGATGATTTTTGCAAAAAGTGTTACAATTATAATAAATGTTATCAAAACATTAATGATATTAATTGTAAACTTTTACAAAATATTATCAATAGTGAGGTCAATAATAAAAAGTGGAACAAACAAAGTGATATTTACATAGATTCTTGTAGAAATGGATGTACTTTTTCTAATAGAAGATTAAACGATTGTAAAATACAAGCATCTCAAGTTATGTATCAAAAAATAATTACTAATAGTGATAATTTGTATGTGAGCAAGAGATTTGATGCTCCATGTGCAGCTAATGATGATTGTAAATCTGAATTTAAATTATTAGATTTACATAAATTCTCAGAACAAATTGAATTTTTATGGGAAAATCGTAAAAATGATTTTGTAAGTGACATTAAGCTTATTGAAAAAATCGAAAAAGCAGTTGCTGATATTGATAAGATAAAAAAAATTTTTTATAATAGAGGAAATTAATGGAACAAGATATTTGTGTATTATCAAAAGAAGAAGAAAATTATTTTAATGCTTTTTTTTATTTTCTTCATAATCAAGGTTTCAATGATAGTGAACATTGTTACAAATATGATGATGAGTATTCATCATATTATAGTTTAAATGATGGAAAAAAACAAATTTGTATTGTTGCTAAAAAAGAAGATGGAAAAAGTATAATTTACAAGTATGAATGTTCTGATGTTAATGAAAATACCCATATGGGTATTTCTAAAACTGATATGTCAATGGGGAGTAATGGTGCTAACTGGTGGATTTCTAAAAATAGTAGCAAAGCCAATGAATTGACAACTTGGAATTTATATAAAGATAATATAAAAAAATATTTTATTAATGATTCAAATTCAATAAATGTAAAATATGATCCTGTTCTTTCTTGCATAAATGGAACGAATCATTCATCAGAAAATAATGAAATTCAAGCGATAAAAAATACATTTGATATATACAATTTAAATAACATCAAACAAGAAAAAGAAAAATATTATATTCGAGTTATTGTTGTTATTAATGCAAGCTTAGGCTCTGGTCGTGGGAAAGAATTTATATGTGAATTTATTTATGAAAAAGATAAAAGTAAAAAAGATTTAAATTCAAGGAATGTTAAATCATTTAATTGGAAATATGTATATTATTATTTAAATGAAGAGGAACTAAAAATAAATGACCAAAGCAAAGAAGCGCAAATAATTACTGAAACAAAAAATGAAATAAAAAAAATAAAGAAAGAAATTAGTGAAAAAATTAATGTTTCTAGCGGAACTCTTTCTGATGTTAAAAGTAATTTAGTTACCTACACTACTGAATCTGCTTCAAGTGTAGATAAAGATAATTTAGTTACTGGCACTGAAGAGCTTGATCGTTATTATATAAGAGAATATAAAATACTTAAAATACTGCTTTATCCTACTAAGGAACCATATTATGATATTATATATAATAATTATCGAATTTATGTAGCAGGAAAATATAATATGGATAATAATAATCCAAAATTTGAGGAAGTTTATTGTCCTATCTGTGGCGAAATAATTGATAATAAAAATAAAATAACAATTGATACTCATTTTAAAAAAATTGAGAATTCATTAAGCATTTGTTCTTATTGTAGTAGAAATATATACAAATTAGTCTGTTCGAAAGACATCGAGTCTATAGAAGATAGTAAAACTACAATACAATATTGTAAACATTGTTATAAACCCGAAATCCAATATGCAAAAGGTTTGAAAACTGATGGTACGTTAGACTCCGCGCTCACAAATAAGTTAAAAATAGATATAAATTCTTATTCCCTTAATGATAATGATATGGTTAAATGTGAACAATGTGGAGATGCTTTTGTATCTGAAAATAATCAAAAACTATGTAACTTATGTACAAAAATGAAGAATCTTATTGAAAGTACAGATAATAAAGAGCATAAAGATATAGAAGATATTAACGAAGGGAAAAAGATTTATAAAAAATATAAGAAACTTATTACTTTGTGGAAAAGATTAATTAATTTTAAGAATAAATTTGCTGTTGAAGATTCTAATAGAATAATTATTTGTTTAGGTAAAAAACTTTATTTTTATGATATGTCTAAAACAAATATATCCAATAAAAAGATAAAAGAAGATAAAACAAGAGATATAGTACTGAACAAAAAAGAAGAGGAACTTTAAATAATTATAGATTGGAAGAAATAATATGTTTAAAAGAAAAGGAAACAAACAAGAAAGTACAAAGAACATTTTAATAGAAGAGATGAAAAGTAAATTTGGCTTATTTGCAGTTACTATTGTTTTGCTATGGTTATCATCACTTTTATTATTTATTGATATGTGTTTTATTGAAAAATATGATTTAGTATATTGGATTTGGCCATTATCAATTTCTATTATTGGCATTGTATTCCTTTTTTATATTTTTAATGTTAATTTACGTTCTAGATATACCTCTATTCCTATTTATGTTTTTATATGTGTATACTTTTTAATAATGATAGCCCTTTTGATATTAATTATTTTAAATAAACGATTCATGTCTGTATTTATGTTTATTTTATTATTTCTTAATTATATAATTTTATTATTTGCTTTATTTATTTGTTATAGAAGAGCAAGTAAATCTATACTTTTATTAAAAAGGAAACTATCATTTTGTTCATTAATATTAGTTTTTATATCTTTTATTTCTTTATTATTTTTTGGAATGGTTACTTACTCATTTGGAATATTTGGTCAAGGAAATGGATATATTCATAATGATGAAAATGAAATTAATAAAACATTAGTTTATACATATGATGAAGTTAATGATGGATATAAAGTTGTTAATACATTAGGAGATAAAGGTAATAAAATTACAATACCTGCAAAATTTAATTTTAAAGATGTTGTATCATTTGATTGTTCATTATTTTTAGAAAAAGATATCGAAAAATTCTATTTTGAAGAAAGAAATGTTGATATTAATTTTACAAATAAAGATGTATTAATTAATAATCAAATTAATATATTAGAAAAAGAATTTATATTTGATTCAGATCTTGAAACATATTATCATGTCAGAAATGGTTTACTAAATGCATATAAAACTGATAATAGTGTTATTAAAAATACTTTTTTAGAATTATTGAATAAATTGTCACCTAATCTTAAAGATAATCAAGTTTCAATTTCATTTCTTTATGATTCTAATACAGTTGATGTTCTTTTGAAATATGATTATGAATTATTAGGCCCTTGGATTGGTAATAAAGGTGATTTGTTTAGTATTAAAAATTGTTTAAATTATAAAAATAATGAAAAGTTTGAATATTTAAATTACATTTATCAAAATGATTTAGTAAGAAGCAATATTAATGATGAATCATACCAATGGTGCTATGAACATTTAATTTATAATAATGAAAAATACATTCCTTTAATGGATCCGATTGAAGAAACAATTCAATCACAAAATGTTTATATTTCATTACATAAAATATATGCCTTAGAATTTATTGATAGTAATGATACAATTTATAATAACAATGTTTTAAAAAACGTTTATACATATGAAACAAATGGAAAAAAGTTAAAATTAGCAATTAAAGAAGAATTAAATTCAATTATATCTAATATTGAAAATCGACCTGGTTTTGAAATTACATGGTATGAATTTCAAAATAATAAAGTTGAGAATGTAGAAGAATATATATCGAATTATACAACAGAAGTTGTTCAACTTAGACCACAATGGCAATTAATTAAACCGGATTTATCTTCATTAATTGATAAGTTCAAAAATAAATATTCATTAAAAAATAATATAATTGAACAAACATATGGTGATTCTCAAATACAACTAGAATTTGACAAAATAACACATGATATGTCTAATTCTAAATTTATTTATGAACTTAATGATATCATTTTGAATGAGAATAACACTTCATTTAATTATAAAAGTGCAAATGCAGGTGTAATGTTAAATGATGAAGGAAATTATGTTTTAAGTGTTACTGTTAAATCTGATGAAACATCATTAATAGAAAAAAGCACATATGAGTTTTCTATAAAAGTATTACCAAGGACAATATCAATTGATTGGCATGAACCAGATGATCTTATATATGATGGTTATGATAAAAGAGTTTTATTCAGCTGGAATACTAAAGATCTTGTATATAATGATGTATTTAATGCTTATGAATTTGAATTATCAGATCAACTTGGAAATACTCAAGATGAAGCTATTAATAGTGGAAATTATAAATTAAAAGCTATTGTTCCATCAAATATGACAAAGAAATATACTATTTCTTTACCTGAACATAATTTTGAAATAGAAAAAAGACAACTTGAAATTACTTTCGGTGATTATGAAAAAACATATGATGGAAATAAATTAAAAAGTAATGATTTTAGTCCTTGTAGTGAAGAAGAACTAAAATCAAAAACTAATCCAAGATATAATGTAAAAGGTTTAGCTATAACAGATTCACTAGATGAAATCATAACTTTTACATGTTCTAATGAAGTATTAAATGCAAAAGATGTTAAATGGAATGGAACTGAGATTTCATATTATGATATTTCATTAGATTTAACTACTATTTCATATCATAAAGAAAAATGGGACAATTATAATGTTACACAAAAACAAGGGAAATATACTATTAATAGGAAAGAAATTTCTGTTGTATGGAATCAAAAACAAACATTTGAATATAACTCATTAGAACAATGGGTTAATGTTGAATCAATAAATGGAGAAATAGATCAAGAAGAAGCCTCTATTCTTTCTTCACTTATTTATCAAGGAAAAGAAATAAATGTTGGAGATGATTATACAACTATTGTTACATTACCAACATCAAACACAAATTATTATTTTGATAATGGCAATCAAACAATATCATATGTAATTACTCCTAGACCATTATGTATACAATTCAAAGAACAAACAAAAACATATGATGGTAATTTGTGGAGTAAAAATTTTGAAGATACTAGTTATGTTTATACATTATATAATCCTTTAGATTTACCTAGTAATGACTCAATAGATGATATTTTAACATTCAAAATGAAAGATGATGTAATGAATGCTAAAAATAAAGGTGAATATACAATAGATTTAGATTTAGCAGGATGTACACATGGCATTAAATGGAATAATTATACAATATCATCTCAGTCTAATAAATTAACTATAAATCAAAGAGAAGTTGGATTAGAGTGGTCTGGTGATTCATTTATATATAATGGAAAAAATCAACATCCAACAGTTACAAATATTACAAATGCTGTTCAAAATGAATTAGATACATTACTTAATTCATTTACATATACAGGAGAAGGAAAAGAAGTTGGAAGTTATTATTTAGATGCAACATTAAGTGATCAAAACTATATTATTAATAGTAATAATCATTATTTATATAATATTAATCCTCAACCATTAACAATTCGTTTTAAAGTTGAATTAATTAATAAAATATATGATGGTGTTGCTTTAACTGAAGATGATTTTTTAAAGAATTATTATATTGAAGAAGGTGAAATGCCTGATTCATTGTCAGAAATATTCGAACTTCATTTAAAAGGTGATGCAATTGGTGCTCTTCATAAAGGAACATATACAATAGATGCTGATTACGATAGAAAAGAATTATGCAAAAATTATAAAGTAAATGTTATTCCTAATGAATGCATTATTAGTCAATGTGAATTAATTGCCAATTGGGAGAAGAATACTACCTTTACATATGATGGAACTATAAAAGAAATTAAAGTTATTTCTGTTTCTGGTGAGGTTGCTGGAGAAGAAAGTGAAATATTAAATTCACTTACTTATGAAGGTCAAAATCAATATGCAGGTAATCATCAAATGAAAGCCATTCTACCACAAAGTAGTGATTATATTTTTCAAGTTGGAACTGATATTTTAGATTATCAAATTGAACGTCGCAATTTGACAATTCAATATCAACCGCAAACCAAAGTATATGATGGACAAATATTTAATGATGAATATTCATACATTTGTAGTGGCTTAGCTCCAACAGACAGTGAAGAAAATGTATTAACATTAAATAAGAAAGGTGAATTCCTTTCAGCAATTAATAAAGGCGAATATACTATATCTGCTGAATTCACTTTAGAAACATTAGGTTCAAATTATAATATTCAAATTATTACAAGTACCTTATCTATTACCCCTAGACCTATTCAATTAACATGGGAAGATAAAACATTTATTTATGAAGGCAAAATTCAATATCCAAATGTCTCATCTATTGAAAATGATATAGAAACTGATAATATATTAACTTCAATTAGATATGAAGGAGAAGGAATTACTGCCATCAATAAAGGTCAATATACTATATCTGCTGTTTTAGATAATGACAATTACCAAATTGTTATGAATCAAACTCACACTTATAATATTCAAGCAAGAGATATTGAGTTTGTATGGAGTAATCAAGAAATAGAATATAATGGATTCAATCAACATCCATCAGTAATACGTATTGAAAATGTTGTAGCAATTGAAGAATCATCTATTATTGAATCAATAACTTATAATGGTGAAGGAATTGTAAAAGGAAATTATCAAACAACTGCAATATTAAAAAATGATAATTATAATGCTACATCTAATATTTCTTGTACATTCCAAATTGTTCCTAAAGATTTACAAATTGTTTATGAAAGACTTGAAAGAACATATGATGGACAAGTTTATTCAGATACATTCTTATATCATGTAATTGGTATAGCAGGTAACGATCAAGAAGAAAATATTTTAAAGCTTACAATTAAAGATGAAGCATTAAATGCAAAAAATAAAGGTACATACACTATTGATGCGACTTATACATTAGAAACATTAGGTTCTAATTATAATATTCAAATAGTAACTGCACAATATATTATTAATGCAAAGTTAACAACTGTTGAATGGAATAGTCAATCAACATTTACTTATGATGGATTAACAAAACAAATCAAAGTTACTAAAATTGTTGATGCAGTTTCCGATGATGATGCAATTCAAGTTTTAGGCTCTTTAACATATACTGGAGAAAGTAATATAGCAGGAAGACATGAAATGATTGCTAAATTACCAAGTAATAGTAATTATTGTTTTGGATATGAATCAGGAGAAGAAGTTAATCAAATAAGTTCATTTTATGAAATTGAAAAAAGAGAACTTACAATTACATTCAAATCAAAATCTAAAGTTTATGATGGTAAAACATATCAAAATATATTTGATTATGATG
The DNA here is from genome assembly GCA_947625635.1 of uncultured Bacilli bacterium. Lineage (GTDB taxonomy): Bacteria > Bacillota_I > Bacilli_A > RF39 > UBA660 > UMGS1613. Next base: position 17,147 of record CANQPA010000007.1, on the reverse strand, counting down.
TTACAAATCTTGCATCAACAGATGATGAAAAAAATGTTATTACATTAACAATTTCAGATCAAGTTAAAAATGCTATTCATACAGGTAAATATGTAATTACAGCAAGTTTTCAATTAACAGAACTTGGTAATAATTATCATGTTAATATTATCGATGGTGAACTTGTTATTCAACAAAAACCTATTACAGTGGAATGGGATGCAAATAAGACGTTTGAATATGATGGATTAGCAAAAAGTGTTCATGTTTCTGTGATTAATGATGCCGTAAATGATGAAGAAGAAATCATCCTAAATTCTTTAATTTATTCAGGAGAAAGTATACAAGCAGGTAGTCATGTTATGAGAGCATCACTTCCTGAAACAAGTGACTATAAATTTGAAAATAATTATGTTACAACAACATATGAAATAACAAAAAGAACATTAACAATTCGTTATAAAGCAACATCAAAAATATATGATGGACAAATTTATGGACAACCATTTAGTTATGATATTATTAATATTGCGGGAACTGATCAATTAGAAAATATAATTACATTAATTCCAAATGGTGATGCCTTAAATGCAATTAACAAAGGTAATTATACAATTAATGCAACATATGAAGAACAAGAACTTTTTGGAAATTATTTAGTAGTAATTGAAAGTGCTCAATATACAATTCAACCTAAAAAAATAACTGCTAAATGGGTTACAAATCGTTCATTTACATATGATGGAACTCTTAAATCAATCCAAGTATCATCATTATTAGATGTATTACCAGGTGAAGAAAAAGAAGTTTTAGAATCATTAATATATAGTGGACATGAAATATATGTTGGTGAACATATAATGGTAGCTACTTTACCTTTAAATAGTAATTATTATTTTGCAAATGATCAAGTAAGTGAAACATATAATATTGAAAAAAGATCAATTGTTATTCAATTAGTTGGACATCAAAAAACATATGATGGAAAAAAATTTGTATTTGATAATGTAAGTGACATCCAAGTAGTTAATTTGGCTAAAACTGACCATATTGAAAATGTTGCCACATTTACATTTACAGGGTCTGCTATAAATGCCATAAATTGTGGTACATACATTCTTAATGCAACATATGAATTAGAGTCATTAGGTTCTAATTATAATATAACTATAGAAACAGCTGAATGCAAAATAATACAAAAATTAATTGATGTTGAATGGGATGATTTGAAAGAATTTATGTATGATGGAACTATTCATTCAATTAAAGTTAAATCAATTATTAATGCTGTTGAAAATGAAGAAAATGCAATCTTAGAGTCACTTCAATATTCAGAAGGTAATAGATTTGTTGGAATACATCAAATGACTGTTAAACTTCCGTCAAGAAGTAATTATTACTTTTCAAGTGATGAATTAACATGTACTTATGAAATTACTAAACGACCATTAACAATTGAAATTAAATCAGCTCAAAAGGAATATGATGGTAAAGTTTATAGCAAATCATATGAATATGTTGTTAAAAATAAAGCTAATAGTGATGTTGATGCCAACATTTTCACATTAACTTTTTCTGGTGAAGCTATTAATGCAATAAATCAAGGAAAATATTTAATCACTGCTTCATATTCTTTAAATTCATTAGGTTCTAATTATAATATTACAATTGTTGATGAATATTTAACCATTAATCCAAGAAATATTCAATTGCAATGGAATAATACAACATTAGTTTATAATGGTGAAAAACAACATCCCAATGTTTATAACATTCAAAATGTTGTTGAAGGTGAATTATATGATTTGCTTCAATCCATTACATATAGTGGTGAAGCAATTAATAAAGGAACACATCAAGCAATTGCAATAATTGATAATAAAAATTACCAAATAAACGAAGGCAAAGAATGTCAATTTGATATACAAGCACGTACATTAACTATTATTATAAATTCTATCGAAAGAGAATATGATGGTAAAGTCACATCTAATGATAGATATTCATTTAAATATACTAATTTAGTTTCATCACAATTAATAGATGATGTATTAACAATTACTTATTCTGGTAATGCTATTCAAGCTATAAATAAAGGTAATTATACAATTAATGCAACCTACTCTTTAAATGAATTAGGTGATAATTATGATATTCAGATTATATCTGCAATATTATCCATTAGTCCAAGAAATATTTCATTTATATGGGAAGAAAAAACATTTGAATATAATGGAGTGATTCAATATCCCAAAGTAATAGATATTGAAAATGTTGTTCCAGAAGAAAAAGAAGAAGTAATTGCCAGTATTTCATATGTATCATCTGGCAAAAATGTTGGTACAAATATTGTAACTGCTAGTTTAGACAATCAAAATTATAATGTAGATGATACAAATGTTAAGGAATATGAAATTGTAGCAAAGAAAGTACAATTGATGTGGAATCAAACATCATTTGTATATAATTCTAAAAAGCAATCTCCTAAAGTTATTGATATTCAAAATGTTGTTGAAGGAGAGTTAGAATTATTATTGAGATCTATTACATATAGTGGTGATGGAATTAATAAAGGAAAATATCAAACAACAGCTGAAATAAATAATAATAATTATGAAATTTATAATGGAGAAACATGTGATTTTGAAATAACTCCTAAAGAACTTATTATAAAAATAGATAATCAAGAAAGATTTATGCATGCTCTCTTTCATGGAGAATATACGTATCAAGTAATTGGTCTTGAAGGAAATGATAAAATTGAAAATGTATTAACATTGAAATTTGAGTGTGATGATGATTTTACTAATGATCATTTGCCTCATCAAGCCAATATAAATGCTACTTATGTTTTGAATGAATTAGGAGAAAATTATAATATTTCAATTATTCCTGGTGTTATGAGTGTTGTTCCAATGAATCAAAGTTTTTAAAATTATAAGCAACTAAAGGGCTGTTAAATTAATTATTTATTTTTCAGCCCTTGTAGAAGTTTATTATAGAAAGAAGGAGTAAGATGGCAGAATTAGATTTATCAAGTCAATCTATAATAATTAAATGCAATGGATGTGATAAAAATTGTAGTAAATACAAAAGTAATGATTTTAAAATATTATATGATGGTTCATTTGGTTGCCCAAAAGGTAAGAAAATTGAAATTAATAAAATTATAAAAATTAATTATAAAAATGGTAATGAGAATGTCTTAAATCCAATTTTAAATGCTTTAAAAACAAAAAAGAATGATTATATAGAAGAAATCAGAAAATTGGATTATTGTTTTAATATGTCATACAATTTGTTCAATAGGTATTTGTTAGAAGTGCAAACTAATAACAGTGAATCTTGTTTGTCATATATTAGAAAAGCTATAGAATATTGTAAAAGGTCTATTTTAGAATATAATAATCCATATTCTGTTGCTTTGATGTATTTGTATGGTAAAAGTGGTAATTTAAGTGAAAATAATAAAAGATTTCCGTTTGATTTAATTGAATATAAAAATATTTTTAAAGAAAATGAAAGTGGTGTTTACAAATACGATATAATATATAAATATCTTAATGAATTAGATGATAATAATGATATGACAGACAAAGATTTAAAGATATATTTAAATAATTTGAATACAGTATTTTCAAATAAAGATGTTATAATGTCAATTATTTATCTAAAAGGAGAATACGAATTAGATTTATTAGAAAAATATATTAAAATTTTTGATATTTATTTAATTTTTAAAAAAAATGGTATAAAGCAATTAATTAAAATTGATTTAGATGTTATTAATGAAAACTCAGGTGATAATCATAAATTGTATTATGTTCCTATTATAAATAATGAATTTTATACAATATTTATGGAAAAAGACAATAGTTTTAAAATAAAAAAAAGAATTAACAAATTATGTAATAAATACAAAAATAAGAATGATTCTTTAAACAATAGGGTTAGAGATCTTATTACTGATCTTATATCCACTGTTAGTCCCAGTGATGACGATACAAATCTAAAGATTTGTTACTTGCGTAAAATTGATTTTAGATATACAAAAAAAATAAAGGATAAATAAATGAATAATAATAAATCAGAGTTAAATCGTAATATTTCAATTTTTAATTCTTCATTATCAGGAAAAAAATTAGATAAAAGAAATGAATGTACTGATTTTTGTGCTGTACGTTTACTAAATTTTTTAAAACTTGCCATCATTTTATATAAAAAAGATTTTTTTGAACATGGTATAAACGATTTTATTAAATTTTTTAATGATTGTGAATCAGATAATGCAGATTTCATATATGAAAGATTTCTTAAAAAATTTAGATATAAAAACAAGAACTATAATAGCAACGACTTAGAAAACGGTAAAACAAATATTTTTTCTATTCTTTTTAATTGGGTGAAAAAGCTAGATTATTATAATTATATTTCAATTGATTCATTTAATGAATTAATAAGTAAGTTAAAAATTATATCATTTGATAATTCACCATATGATAAATATATTATTTATAAATTATTAAATGGAAATAATAGTTTACCACATTTATTATATTATCTAAGTAGATATGATGCTGGTCGTCAATCAGATGAAACAAATAAAAATATTAAAAATATAGCTGACTATATTAAAGAAAAATATTTAAATACTGATGCCGATATGCATTATAATAGTATAATATTAACCAACATAAATATTGATAAATTACCAAATAATATTAACATTAAATACTTTCCTAATTTAACTGGTAAAAATCATATAGAAAATACTTTTTTGCGCGAATTAATAGATAGTTTAAATAATAGAAATAACAACTAAATTAAATGATTGAAAATACATTAGTTGTTCTATAAATTTAATTATTATAATGATATTATAGTACTTTTTATTGGATGTCTTTTGCATCATTTATTAAACATGTATAAATTTTTATATAAACTTTGGATGGTGATATAATGAATTCATTTAACAAAGAAAATAATATTCCTTTTTTAGTTTTACCAAAAGATAAGGAATATACTATTCATCGAAATAAAGATTTTAACATTATTAATGGTAATTTAATTAATTATCATTCTAAAACTGATATTATCAAAAACTCAAAAGTTTTAGATGATAATAAATATGAAATTATTAATATTTCATCAAATATTACAAGTATTGATGAACATGCGTTTGATCATATTAAAAATAATTGTATTATTATTTTTGAATCAAATGATACAAAATATGATATTAAGTTTATTCCAAAGAAAAAATCATTATTTATATGTGAACATAATAAAAAGAATTCTTTAAATGAATTAATAATAAAAAAATATATTGGAAAAGAAAGAAATATTGATCTATATAAATATTTTACAGATTATTCTATAACACAAATTAATAAAAATGCTTTTAAAGATTCAATATCATTAGAAAAAATAAAAATCACAAATAATATTATAAAAATTGGTAAAAATGCATTTAAGGGTTGCAAGTCGTTAAAAGAAGTACAAATTAATCATTTAGCTTCATGGTGCACTATAATATTTGAAAATAAATATTCTAATCCTTTGTGTTATGGCTCATCATTAAATTATGATTGTATTGGTGAATTATCAAAAATTAGATTTGCTGATTATGCAAATATATCTATTATATCAAAATATGCATTTTATAACTGTGGGTCTTTAAAAGAAGTAGAATTATCATCGAAAGTTTCATACATTGGTGCTTCAGCATTTACTTATAGAAAAGGTTTTAATATTTATTGTGATGATATTTATTCCAAACCAAAATCTTGGGATAAAAATTGGATTAATAATAATAAAAATGTTCATTGGAAAGTTAGTGAAAGAAAAGTTAAAATATTAAAAACATTTAAAAAAATAGGTATATGTAGTTTAATTTCAGTACTTGTTCTTTTTATTGCTTTTATTGCTTTTGCATTTCTTTCAACATATATAACTGATAAGAAAGATGGAAAATTTCAATTTAAAATAGATTTTGATAATGAAGCAACAATAATTAGTTACGATGGAAATGATGATGAAGTTATCATTCCTGAATCTTTCACATATAATAATAAAAATTACTTTGTTAAAGAAATTGGTGAATATTTATTTGCAGATTGTAAATATTTAAAAAGAGTTACAATACCATCATGTGTACAACGTATAGATAATCATGCATTTTATAAATGTGATTCATTAACAGAAGTTAATTATTTAGGAACAGTTAAAGATTGGTGTAATATTGAATTTAGTGATTTTAGTTCTAATCCATTATATAATGTTAAATCAAATGCATTAAGAATAAATGGTAAAGAAGTAACAGAAATAACAGAAGAAATGTTAGATGGAGTAACAAGTATACCAGATTATGCATTTTACAATTGTAATTCATTAACAAATATAACAATTCCATCAAGTATAATAAGTATAGGTGATCATGCATTTTCTAATTGCCCAATAGAATATGCAAATATACCTGCAATAGCATGTTCTAATATTAAAAATACTAAGTTAAAAGAAGCTGTTGTTAATAGTGGAGATAGTATACAAGATTATGCATTTTATCGATGTACATCATTAACAAGTATTACAATTCCATCAAGTGTACAAAATATAGGAGATTTTGCATTTTCTGATTGTACTTCATTAACAAATATAACAATTCCATCAAGTGTACAAAGTATAGGAAGTTCTGCATTTTATAATTGCACTTCATTAACAAGTATAATAGTTCCATCAAGTATAATAAGTATAGGAGATCATGCATTTTATAATTGTACTTCATTAGCAAGTGTTTCAATAGAAGATGGAGTAATGAATATAGGAGAATATGCATTTTCTGATTGCAAATCATTAACAAGTTTAACAATACCATCAAGTGTACAAATTATAAAAGGATATGCATTTAATAATTGCAAATCACTGATAATTTATTGTGAGTCAGATAGTCAACCAAATGGATGGAGTAATTATTGGAACTCAAGCATTAGATCAATATATTGGGGATTATCAAAAAAAGATGTAATTGAACAAGATGGAATGCAATTTATCATACAAGATAATAAGGCAATACTTATAAGATATAATGGAAATAGTACAAATGTAGCTATTCCAACAAGTATCACTGTACAAGTTAAAAAATTTAATGTAACAACTATTAGCCATTATGCATTTTATGATTGTACATCACTAACAAATATAATAATTCCATCAAGTGTACAAAATATAGGAGATTTTGCATTTGAATATTGTACATCATTAACAAGTGTAACAATTCCATTAAGTGTTGAAAGTATAGGAAGTTTTGCATTTTTAAATTGTACTTCATTAACAAGAATAACAATTCCATCAAGTGTTGAAAGTATATTTGGTACATCATTTTCTAATTGCCCTATTGAATATGCAAATATACCATCATCTTTAATTTCATATATTTCAAAATCAAAGTTAAAAGAAATAGTTATTAATAGTGGAGATAGTATACCAGATTCTGCATTTTCTGATTGTACTTCATTAACAAATATAACAATTCCATCAAGTGTACAAAGTATAGGAAGTTCTGCATTTTATCATTGTACATCATTAATTGAAGTTAATTATTTAGGAACAATAAAAGAATGGTGTAATATAGAATTAAATAATTATTATTCTAATTCATTATATTATGCGAAATCAAATTCATTAAGAATAAATGGAGAAGAAGTAACAAAAATAACAGAAGAAATGCTAGATGGAGTAACAAGAATACCATCTTATGCATTTTATCATTGTACATCATTAACAAGAATAACAATTCCATCAAGTGTACAAAGTATTGGAAGTTCAGCATTTTCTAATTGTCCTATAGAATATGCAAATATACCATCATCTTTAATTTCATATATTCCTAAATCAAAGTTAAAAGAAGTAGTTATTAATAGTGGAGCTAGTATACCATCTTATGCATTTGAATATTGTACATCATTAACAAGTATAACAATTCCATCAAGTGTGCAAAGTATTGGAATTTCGGCATTTTCTAATTGTCCAATAGAATATGCAAATATACCATCATCTTTAATTTCATATATTCCTAAATCAAAGTTAAAAGAAGTAGTTATTAATAGTGGAGCTAGTATACTAGATTTTGCATTTTCTGATTGTACTTCATTAACAAATATAACAATTCCATCAAGTGTACTAAGTATAGGAAGTTATGCATTTTTAAATTGTACTTCATTAACAAGTATAACAATTCCATCAAGTGTAACGAATATACCTAATCATGTATTTTCCAGTTGTACTTCATTGACAAGTATAATAATTCCATCAAGTGTACTAAGTATAGGAGAATATGCATTTGCATTTTGTAGATCATTAACAAATATTACAATACCATCAAGTGTACAAAGTATGGAAGATCATGCATTTTATGATTGTACATCATTAGCAAGTGTTACAATAGAAGATGGAGTAACGAGTATAGGTGAATATGCATTTTATGATTGTACATCATTAGCAAGTGTTACAATAGGATATGGAGTAACAAGGATAGATGAATATGCATTTTATGATTGTATTTCATTAACAAATATTACAATACCATCAAGCGTACAAAATATAGGGTTTGCTGCATTTGATTACTGTACTTCAATAACAGAAGTTAATTATTTAGGAACAATAAAAGATTGGTGTAATATTGAATTTAGTAATTCTATTTCAAATCCAATATATTATGCTAAATCATTAAAAATAAATGGTAAAGAATTAACAGAAATAACAGAAGAAATGTTAGAAGGAGTAACAAGTATACCAAATTATGCGTTTTATAATTGCACATCATTAACAAATGTAACAATTCCATCAAGTGTACTAAGTATAGGAAGTTATGCATTTTTAAATTGTACTTCAATAACAGAAGTTAATTATTTAGGAACAATAAAAGATTGGTGTAATATTGAATTTTGTAATTCTAGTTCTAATTCATTATATTATGCAAAATCCAATGCATTAAGAATAAATGGAGAAGAAGTAACAGAAATAACAGAAGAAATGTTAGACGGAGTAACAAGTATACCAAATTCAGCATTTTGCAATTGCACATCATTAACAAGTATAACAATTCCATTAAGTGTACAGAGTATAGGAAAATATGCATTTTATAATTGTACATCAATAACAGAAGTGAATTATCTAGGAACAATAAAAGATTGGTGTAATATTGAATTTTGTAATTCTAGTTCTAATTCATTATATTATGCAAAATCCAATGCATTAAGAATAAATGGAGAAGAAGTAACAGAAATAACAGAAGAAATGTTAGACGGAGTAACAAGTATACCAAATTCAGCATTTTGCAATTGCACATCATTAACAAGTATAATAATTCCATCAAGTGTACTAAGTATAGGAGAATATGCATTTGCATTTTGTAGATCATTAACAAATATTACAATACCATCAAGTGTACAAAGTATGGAAGATCATGTATTTGCATTTTGTAGATCATTAACAAGTATAACAATTCCCTCAAGTGTACAAAATATAGGGTCTTATGCATTTGATTATTGTACATCATTAACAGAAGTTAATTATCTAGGAACAATAAAAGATTGGTGTAATATTGAATTTAGTAATTCTAGTTCAAATCCAATATATTATGCTAAATCATTAAAAATAAATGGTAAAGAATTAACAGAAATAACAGAAGAAATGTTAGAAGGAGTAACAAGTATACCAAATTATGCGTTTTATAATTGCACATCATTAACAAGAATAACAATTCCATCAAGTGTACTAAGTATAGGTGGCTTTTCATTTTCTTATTGTAATTCATTAACGGATATTATAATTCCATCAAATTTGCAAAGTATCGGACAACAAGCATTTGATGATTGTACATCATTAACAAGCATAGTAATTCCATCGAATTTATCAACTATCGAATTTGGCGCATTTTATAATTGTACGTCATTGACAATTTATTGCGAAGCAACAGATAAACCAAGTGAATGGAATGATTATTGGAATTATTCTAATAGACCAGTTTATTGGAAAGATCAATGGCATTATGACGAATATTCGAAACCAGTAAAAAATAATTAAATATTTTGACTACATAAATTATTATGGTAGTGTCAAATAAAGTATGGAAAAGTATGGAAAAATTAATAATTACTAGCCATCTTTAATAATTGACACCATTTATTAGGCATTAGCTTTTCATTTTCTATTTCCTGAATTGAAACAGGTACTTTATTCTTTAAACTTGAATGTTTTCTTAAGAAGTTATGAAACGCAACAAATAATACAATGTAAGTATTAGCTCCAGTATAACTACCATATCCATTGGTACCATAATAGTTAAACTTATAAGTTCTATTTAGTCTTTCTTCACACTGTTTAAATGGTCTATATAGTTTAGATGTATCATCGTTATTTTTAACACCAATAACTTGATACAGATTAAATTTAACACCAGATAATAAATAAAAAACTTGAGAAGCATTATAGATTGGATTACCATCAGTTATAATATCTAGTTTATCAGGAAGAGTCTCATATTTCTTAAATGTTTGATACAATGCTTTAATAGCACATTTAGTATCTCTATTGGGAAAGATTCTATAAGAAGTAATAATCTTATTTGAAGTATCAGAAAAGAAGAAAACATAGTTCGTTTTCCCTTTAACTTTAATATATGTTTCATCTCCAGTAATAGTATTAGATAAATTGTATTTATAATTTTCATTTAAGTGATTTAATCTTGCAGCAGCTGCTTCAGCGTAATTCATAATAGTTTGATGAGATACTTTAATATCAAATATTTCATTCATTATTTGTGCAGTTTTTCTAGAAGACAGACCATAATTAACGTAGAAGCTCAACATAAGACCTAAAGCATATGAAGAGTGGTGAATGTTATTTAAATCGATTTTAGACTTAAATTTAAACTTATCATTGGCATTTTGTTTAATATCTTCATATGTAAAGTTAAATAATCTAAAGGTATATCTAAGTTTAATTCTATTTGAATTAGTTCTAAGACCATCTATTTGTTTGTTTTCACATAATTGTTTACTATTAAGATAATATGGACAGTTATCATTTTGACACACTAAAACATTATAATTGCTTCTTTCATGATGAAGAGACAATTTATATCCACAATGAGGACAATGATGAGAAATTTCATCATGATAATGAGGATGAATAGAGAAAAGATTAGAACAACATTTACATTTGTATTGCTTTCCTTTAGAGTTAGAATAAATGTATTCATTAGGGGCACCACAAAAAGGACAACAATCAGTATAATCTAAAGGTTAATACAACTTAAGTTGTAATGTTCTATTAATAGGTTTAATATCATTATTGTTTATAATATCTTCAAAAGAAAGTTGAACATTCTTTTCAGAATTATCCTTAACAATAGGAGGTTCATCAACTCTAAAAGAAGCATAAGGGATCATATCCTTATGAATATGTTTTTTAGATATTTCTTTTTGAAGAGTAGAAACAATAGGAGAAAGTAATTTATTAAGTTCAATTATACTAGATTGAACAGAATCAATAGAATCTGCAATAGCAGAATCAGATAAAAGAACTTCTAACTTAGTTGAAAGTTTTTTATTCAAAGCTAGAGGTTCTAAAAAAGTTGTAGTTTGAAAAATATTATTAGATAAAGTATTTAAATTATCTAAAAATTGTGATATAATTTGCATAAGTAGATATTCCTTTCTGTATGCTTATTTGATCACAATTATTATAGCAAGGATATCTACTTTTTTCAATTCAAAATAGAAAAAAGATGATATAAATTAAAATAAAAAAAGGTAGAGCTTTTTATGAAAATAAATTAACTTTATTTTCATTTTGACACTACCATTATTATGATAAGGCATAACAATTAATTTTTTTTACTTGATCGGCATGATTTATAAAAAACAGTGTATATTAAATGCTCTATTTAAAAATATTGTGTAATTAAAAAAATAAATGTTATATGAGTAATATATAATTGTATTATATAATCGAAAAATTAATATAATTATTAACAAAACTAATATTAATATATTACTTGACTAATGTGTTAATTGATAAAATTAGAGTAATATAGTATCATAAAAAAGATTTTCTAATGCTTATTAAAATGCGTCGTGAATGTTATTAAGTATAAACATATTACAATAGATGCTATTGCATATTTATAGCAATGCCTCTTTTAATAACACTAATACAGGGCTGATTTCCACATGAAGTCATCCCCTTTATTTTAAACTTTTTCCCCCAAGTAAACTATTGAAAAGAATCATAAAATATGATAAACTATTACAAAAAGAACTATTATATAAGGAGGACACATAATGACATATAAATTAAAAAAACCCAATGATTTATATGATTTTATTATCAAAAATGGTAAATTACAAGGATATATTGGTAAATCCAAAACAGTAATAATTCCTAAATTAGTAACATCAATAGAAAAAGATACCTTCTTTTGTAATAATAGAATTGTTAATATATATATCCCTCATACAATTACCAAAATATCTAAACGTGCCTTTAATCATTGTTTGTCATTAAAAAACATAAATGTATCTAAAGATAATATTAAATATTCATCAATAGATGGTAACTTATATAATAAAAAACAAACATATTTATTACAATATGCCACAGGAAAAACAAATAAACAATTTATAGTACCAAATACAGTAAAAACAATAAATCAATCATGTTTTAAACATAATTTATTTTTAGAAACAATCATAATGGAAAAGAACGTTAAAGAAATAAAAGAAGAAGCATTTAGTAATTGTGAAAAGGTAAAAAGTATTAAATTATCACCTAATATTAAAACAATAAATGATAATTTATTTTTTAATTGTTATTCATTAGAAGAAATAATAATCCCTGAAGGAATAAAACAATTAAATAATAAAATATTTCAATATTGTCATTCCTTAAAGAAAATAATATTACCATCAACACTTATAAATATAGGTTATGACATATTTCATAATTGTAATAATCTAAAAAATATAGAAATATCCAAAAACAATCCAATCTATAAAACAATTGATGGAATATTATATACCAAAGATTTAAAAACATTAATATTTTATCCCCCAGCAAAAGTTGATAAAATATTTAAATTACCTAATACAATAATAAATATAAGTGATAATGCCTTTGATGAAGCATATAACATCAAAGAAGTTTACATAGAAAACATCAAACAATGGACACAATTAACATTTAATGATTCATCATCAACACCAATATGTAATAAAGCAAATCTTTTCATTAATAATAAATTATTAACAGAATTAACCAAAGAAGATTTAAAAAATATAACCAAACTAAATAAATTTAGTTTTTATAATTGTTTAAAATTAAAAAAAATATCAATACCAACATCCATAACATTCATAGATGAATATTCATTCTTTGAATGCTCATCATTAAAAGAAGTACATATAGATGATTTATCAAGTTGGTTAAAAATTAAATTCAAAGATGCAAGTTCAAATCCATTATTTAATAGATCAAGACTTTATATAAATAATGAATTATTAACTGAAATAACACCTCAAATGTTAATAAATACAGAAACAATTTCTAAATTTGCCTTTATAAATTGTTTATCATTAGAAAAAATAACAATACCAAATAATATAAAAACAATTGAAGAATATGCCTTTATAGGATGTGATAATTTAAAAGAAGTTTATTATAATGATACATTATCATCATGGAGTAAAATTAATTTAATAAATATTACATCAAACCCATTATCCAATAATAGCAAATTTTATATAAAAGGAAAATTATTAGAAATAATAACCAAAGAAGATTTAAAAGACATATCAACAATCCCATCATTATTCTTATGTTGTTATAATTATTTAAAAGAAATAATATTACCAAATAATATCAAAACAATTGAAAGCCTTGCCTTTTATGAATGCAAATCATTAAAGAAAGTAACAATATCTAATATTGAAACTTTCAATAAAGGAGCATTCATAAATTGTCCAATTGAATATATCAATTGTCCAGTAAACTTATGTCAAGAATTTAATTCCAATTATTTAAAAGAAGTAGTAATAAATAGTGGAAACATAATTGATGAAAATTGTTTCAAAAATTTTCCATCATTAGAAACAATCTCCCTCCCATCAACAATCTCCCAAATTCACCCTCAAGCTTTTAAAAATTGTAAATTAATTAAAAACTTTATAATAGATAAAGACAATCCATATTTTATCTTTAAAAATAATACATTATATAAAATAGATCATGAAAAGAATAAAATGCATATTATATATAAATGTAATATATAAATATAAATAAATTAATGAAAAAACAAGAATTATAAAGCATATTAGTTGATTTTGTCATTTTAATTTTATATAATATATTTATATAAAAATAAAAGAGGTAAAATATGATTATAGATTTATTAAAACATTATAAAGCCCTAACAACAAATGAAGAATTCATGGAATATCAAGATTTTCTAAATAACTTAGAAAATAAAAATATCTTTGTTGGATATATGCCAACTCATTATTTTGATTTAAAAGCTATAGATCAATTAAACAACAAAACAAAAGAAAATAAAATATTAGATAATTATCAAGAACAAATCTATTTTCTTCCATCTAATCGTCATGGATATCAATATTTTTCAACATTCTTAAGAGATTATTACATTGAAAATAAATCAATAAAAAATAGTAGTTACATTTGGCTTAGAGATTGGGTATTAGAAAGAATATTATTATTAAGAACAACAATTGATCTAACAAGCTTTCATATATTAGATATAAATAATAATAATAATATTTATAATAATAATAATATTAATAATATTAATTTTAATAATATTAATGCTGCTTTATTAACATTTACTAAATTAATCAATAACATCCCAACAACAATGTATTTATTTATAATTCCTCATTTAGCTGAAGATTATATTAAATATTTTGAAAAATATGATGTTAATATAAACATATTAATTCATACAAATAGAGGATTAGGAGATTATTTATATAGGACAGAATTATATAATAAATTAATTACAACCCCTAATCGAACAATTTTACCAAAATATTATTTTAGAAGTTTTGATGTATTTAATGAAGATTATCAATCTAAATTAAGTCAATATGTTGAAAAGAGATATATAGAAAATACCAAATTTTCCATTATTGAATTTAATTGGCAATTAATAGACAAAAATGATAATTTAGATATAACAACATGTGAATCAATATTATTTAAAATAAAAAAATCATTTGGAAAAAAATATAAATATAATGATGATTTATATTTATTAATATGTACAAAAATAAATGATAAAATGATTCCAATCATTCATGGAGCAAGAAAGAAAATCCATTTACAAGGACATTGTTTTATGGAAAATAAGATTGTGAAAAGTGATTTTGAATCATTTGAAAAATTTTGTTTAAACATGCCTTATTTTGATTTAACATTCATTGATAATTTAGAAGTATTAAAAAATGTACAATCAAAATGTATGGGTGCTAATTTATCACCAAAAGAATTATTAAGAGAAATGAACCTAACAGATGAAATGATATTATTTTATTATAGTGTTACAAATTTCTTATTAATTGCCTAATTTAATGTAATGTGAAATTAATGGCTCTTCAAAAAATTTGTGGTTTTGTGCCCAAAAACTAGAATGAGATACAAAATTTTAAAGGACTAATCATATTGATATTTTCGATATGCATTAGCCTTTTTTTAATTTAAATCATCTATTTATTTTATTATTTTATTAGCTTTTAAATGGTTTATCAGGATCGTTTGTATATAAAATTTTCTGTCTAAACGTATCGAAATTTTTATAACCAAATCCTATTCTTTTAATAACTTTCGCAAAGTTATTTTTACCTTCAATGAATCCGTTAGAAATTCTAGATTTTGTAACTGGATTAATTATAAATGAATTAACAACACAACAATGTTGTTTTAGGGTTAATCCAATGAAATCTATCAGCAACGAGTTTGTTCCATAGGGACAGTATTATAAACGGAAAAAGAAAGGGAGAGCAAAAGGGAATGAAGGTAAAGGTAAAAAAGACAATGGAGAGAGTAGCAATCTACAATCCCATACACAACACAGAGGGAGCAAGGACTACCGCACGTTAGATTGACTTCCTGTGTGGACTAAAAAAGAAAAGGAGCAGGCGGAGCTGTCCGAGAGGGTAAAGGCATTAAAGCATGAACTGAATACGGCAAAAAAGGAAACGACGGATATAGCGACGTTTATGAGGATGGTGAAGAAATATATGGAGATCACCGAACTCACGCCAAAGGTGGTGCGGAGCTTCATTAACAAGATACTTGTTCATGCTAAGCGGGGAAGCAATGTTCCTAAAAAATAGAGATAGTCTAAAACTGCGTGGGAGCGATACCCGATTTGCCAAGAGAATAAGAAATAAATCCGTTCGGGAGAACGAAGAAATCTATTTTGCCTTGACAACACTTGATTTGTATGCCGCATTATGGTTAATATATAGCGATAGGTAGCGAGGAGAAACTTATAATGGCTTATGAAATTATAAATTATGATCAAGATTTTGAGGCAATTGTCAATATCATTGAAACGGTTAAACTTTGGGCAATGAAAGTCGTCAATATCGAACTCATTGAAATGTATTGGCAAATCGGCAAGTATATAAGCGATAAAACATTATCTTCCGAATGGGGCAAAGGTGTTGTAAAGGCTTTTGCTGATTATCTTCAAAAAAGGTATCATGCCGTAAGCGGTTTTTCCTCGCAAAATATTTGGTGAACGAAGCAGTTTTACGAAACCTACAAGGATAACGAAAAACTCTCACCACTGGTGAGAGAAATTACTTGGTCGAATAACCTCTTGATTATGGCAGGCTGTAAAACCGATGAAGCGCACGAATTTTACTTGAAACTTTGTATTGCAAATGGTTATGGGAAGCGAGAGTTAGAACGGCAATTTGTACAAACATTATTAGATAAAGATAAATCTTTATGAACAGTAATAATTATAGGATTTGATTTAGAATCAATGTTATCAATAATTAAATCTTTATCTGTTAATCATTAATCAAAATGATACCATTTAAATATTTGAAATTAGTAAAAATATAATATTGTTTTAGTTAAGT
>CANQPA010000006.1 GCA_947625635.1 uncultured Bacilli bacterium | reverse complement strand
ACGAACTGATTTACTTTTAATCATTTTATTTAATATTTTAATTGCAATTGCCTTATTTTCTTCAAGAAAAAAGCTTAACTTTTCGGATACAATGCTATCTACCACCATTCGTGCAACTGGTGTACCTAGTTTTGATTTAGTTTGACCTTCAAACTGTAATAACTCCTCAGGTATTTTTAAACTAATTACTGCTGTCAATCCTTCTCTTGTATCTGGACCTTCTAAATTTTTATCTTTAGACTTTAAATACCCATTAGCTTTAGCATATTCATTGAACACTCTAGTTAAGGCTGTTTTAAATCCAACCTCATGGGTTCCTCCATCAATTGTTTTAACATTATTTACAAATGAAATAATATTTTCTGAATACGAATCCGTATATTGAAAAGCTACCTTTACATCTATTTTATCCTTTACACCAGATAACACCATTGTTTTATGTAATTCAGTTTTATCTTCATTAACGTATTCCACGAAGGATTTAAGTCCATCTGCATAACAAAAGCTTTCATGTTTATTATCTTCTTCATCTGTTATTTCGACAGTTAATCCCTCAAGTAAAAAGGCACTTTCTTGCATTCTTTCACATATTGTTGTGAAAGAAAAATTGGTAGTCGAAAATATTTCATCATCAGGCATAAATCTGACTTTAGTACCGGTCTTACTTGTTTTATCTCTTTTAGTTAATGGAATATCGACTTTACCACCATCTTTAAATCTAATAAAATATTCATAGCCATCCCTTTTAATTATTACTTCCATCCATTTTGATAATGCATTAACTACTGATGCTCCAACCCCGTGAAGCCCACCTGATACAGTATATCCACTAGTTTCAAATTTTCCTCCGGCATGAAGAACTGTATATATAACTTCAGGAGTACTCATACCTGATGAATGCATTCCAACTGGAACTCCACGACCTTCATCTTCTACACTAACACTATGATCCTTGTGTAATATTATTTTTATTTTTTTACCAAATCCATTGATAACCTCATCTATTCCGTTATCAACGATTTCCCATACTAAATGATGAAGTCCTCTTTTATCAGTTGAGCCAATATACATACCTGGCCTTTTTCTAACCGCTTCAAGTCCTTCTAAGATTTTAATTGAGCTTTCATCATATTTTACCATCGTTATCACCTTTATCATTATAGCACATTTAGACTTTTAAAGTCAAAGAAAAATAAGCATCTAAGCTTATTTTTACTAATAATTAATTTCTCCATCTTGAGTCATTAAATTTACCTCACTAACCCCTTTTATCTTCACTATTTCATTTACAAAGTCATTGTTCTTTTTTACCTTTATTTCATATATATAACTAGATTCTTTATTGGATATATTTTGAGATTTCAATTTATACTTAACTTTATAACTTTTAAGTATAACCTCTATATCTCTAGATTTAACATTTTTAAAATATATAGCTAACAAATATGGAATTTTCTTTTCTGGTATTAAATCATAAAAAAGCATTGCAATTGAAAGTACTAAAGCTAACACTAAAGCAATTGAATATATTTGAGCCCCAATTATTATACCATTAGATATACTCCAAAAAAGAAATAATAAGTCTCTTGGTTCTTTTATAGCCGTTCTGAATCTTACGATTGAAAGAGCACCAACCATACCAAGTGATACAGTAATATTTGCCTGCATTGATAAAACAATTGCAGCTGTTACAATTGACATTAAACTCATAGATATATTAAATTTTTTTGAATATATGACATTCTTGCTTGTAAACTTATATATAAAAAATACAACTAATGATAATAAAAATGCATATATTAAGGTAACACATATAGTTGAAAGTGATATATTTGACGAGAAGTTGCTTAAAAACTTATCTTTAAAAATATCATCAAAAGTAATCTTTAAAATCATATTAAAACCTCCTGCTTAAATTATCTATACAATTATTAAATTTAGAAAATGAAGTTTGTTGTAAATGGTTCAACTCTAACCTGTATCTAATAAAATCAGGTAAAAACTCACTATATTTCACTTCTAATATTTTGTCATTTAAATAATACACTTTTTTTTGATCATCAAATAAATTAGTATAGTCCTTAGTATACCTTATATTATAATCAAGAGTTACTCTAACATTACCCGTTTTATATATATATGGTATTCTATCATATTCAATACATATAATTGGCCTTAATAATTCTGTTTTCATTTTTATTATAAATTCATTTAATAGTGCATTATTAGATTTTTCAATTTTTAATTTGTTTTTTAATATATTATCAAATATATCTCTTGTTATTGTAACACTTTTTTTGTCAGTTAATCCATTAACTTTATATTTCTTCTCTAATTTAATATACGAATCATCATAGTTATAAAACCTTATTCTATATTTCCATCTTTCACTAATACCATTTTTTACCTGATTATAAGACGTTCTACTATAATTATCAAAATATATACTTGATATTGTATAAAATTCTCCTTTACAGTTTGAATCTTTTTTTAATAATACCTTCAAATTATGATCAATAATATAAAAATCATTATTCGTAATCGAATATTTTATCTCATTTCTAAAATTACTATTCATTTTCTAAATCACTCACATATTTATCGAAAACATTTATCCTTTGATATATCCAATACCTTATTTCTTCTATTTCCTTTTCTACATCATACTCATACCAAATCTTTGCATCTCTTTTAGCTGAACCTTTTGATAATTCATTTAAATAACAATCTAGCAAATTGTCAAAATAATCCTCTGTTATTATATTTTTTCTTAGATTCCAATATCTATCTATTAATAATTGATTTATTTCATCTGAATATTCATGTTTAAATAGGGTCTTAATATTTTTATAATTATCGTAATTTTTACTTGCAAAATTTTCATTTGGATTAAAACTATATTCTAATCCAAAACTATACTCCATGTCCCAAGGTTGAATATAGAGCTCCTTAGAATTTAAACTATTCATATAAAAATAGTTGTTTTTTGCAAGATTGTTGTCTGTATTATCAATAAATGCGTTAAAGATTATAACATCTATATAATTTTTTAAATTCCAAGTATTGCTTATAATTTCAAAAGTATTTTGCTCATCGGAACTATAATAACTATATATCATATTCATAAATTTATCCCATACTTTAGGAAATAATTCATTGTCATTTGGATATTTAATTTCATAAAACAAATAAGATTGATCAGTTATATTTTTAAAATTACTATTATCATCTACCATGTACCAGCCATTTGTTTTAATTATAATACTTGTATCATTTGAATTGCTTTTTTTTAAATTTAGTTTCTTCCTATTTATTGGCTCTGTAAATAAATATAATCCTTTATATTCATCGTTTATAAAAAGTTCCACAAATTCACTATTTACTTTTACTTCTGAAAAATCTTCAGATATTGAATTCCATAATTGTATCGATAGTAAATTTCTTATTTTTGAAGGATCTCTGTACACAGCATCTAAAATAAAATCAGAGCCTTGATAAAAGTTACTTATTGTAACATTTTTTTCTTTAGAAAAATCTTTATTATACATTTCTACTTTATATGACTTTTTATCAAATGATAATGATGATGCACCTCTAATATGTATCATTGCATTATTACTTATTGTAACATTTTTAGTATTTGTATTAATATATTCAAATTCAGTTCTAGTATCATTAACGGTTATTTCATCACTTGTATTTATAGATATTATCGGCAAATTAGTAAATTGTAATTTGATTTCACAATAATACTTGTTATTATATATAATAATTTTTATTGGTGTATCATACGTCACTTTTACAATATTTAGACTATTATCTATAATTTTGTACTTATATCCTTTATCTAGTTCAAGCTTTAAAATATAATTTTTGTTCTCATATTGATTATTAATCGAATAATAATATATATTACTATTTTCATCATAAACTGCATTCACACCATTAATTTTTAAATCATTTATAAGATTATTTTTTTCTTTTCTTGAACTTTTTATATTCTCTACACTTAATAATGATATAGACATTCCAAATATACTAAATATAAATAGTAAAATCAAGAAAATTATTAGTATTATGAATAAAAATATTTTTATTTTATTTGCATTCATAAAACATTCTCCTTTTTTTATATGTTATGTATTATACCATATAAATGAACAAAGTCAAAGTAAATTTTAATCGTTCTTATTAATTTTTTTAATAAAAAAATAGAACAAATTGTTCTATTTTATTCAACAGTTATGACTCTCCTTCCAGTAGTAGTGTTTCCAGCTGGATCTTTTGCGGTATATTCTATAATATATTTATCTGCAACGCCAAATTTTATTGAGCCTTCTGTTGAAACATTACAAATTGTACTATTATCAGTACAGATTACTCCTTCCATTAAATCATAGTTAACCTCAGTTAAAGATAAAGTTTTGCTAGGGGGTAAAACTAGTACTGGTGGCTCAGTATCACCTATTATAACATTTCTAATTACAGTTGCAGAATTACCTCTATTATCAACAACAGTATATTTAATTTGATATATTCCAACTTTTGAAGTATCAATTTTTTCAACCGCAACTCCATCATTGATAGTAGTGACTATAACCTTGTCAGTCAAATCAACTCCATCACTCGAAGTTGCGTGATATATTGCATTTTCAATTTCGCCATTTAAATCCACAACGGTTACATAATCTCCTTTAGAATTTTGCAATAAACCTTCTAATTGTATTATTGGACGATTTGTTGAATTAACGCTAGAATTAGTCAGTTCTAATTCTACTGTATATAAATACCTTCCATTTTTTATTGACAAATTGCTATTATTTTTATAACTATTACCCACATCAGCAATACTTATAACCAAATTATCTGGAAAAGGTTCGTCGGTAATTGGATTAACTATATTTGTATCTACAAATCCATATGATTTTAACTCACTCAAAGTTATATAAGTAACCTTCCCCTCATCTGGAAGCAAGTTCATATTTTTTAAAGACCAATTATACGTTGCATCCAATATTGTCCTAATTTGATTTTCATATGTCGATGTTCTACTCTCGTTAATAATATTTTGAACACTGGGGAAAACTAATGTAAAAATTAGTGCAAGAAGAACAATAACGCCTAATAATTCTACTAATGTAAAACCATTTTTTTTCATATATTCCTCTAATTTAACCAAGCATATCAACGAAAGTTTCTAAATCGTTAATTTCTCTATCGCTACTATTAATATTGTCTTCATTATCGCTATTATTACTATCGTTGGCATCAATATCAATATCTTTTTCTACATCAGAATCATCAGTAATTTCTTGTTCCCCATCAATATAATTATCTTCCAAATTATTATTGTCTATCTCACCATCTTCAACATAATTATTATTTTCGTTTATCTTATCTAATACATCATCTTTTTTATTCTTTAATCCTAAGACTAAAAATATAGATAAAATTATTACGAAGATATATAAAAATATAACTATTAAATATTTATTATTATTATTTTTTTTCTCGATAAATTCATTCGACATTTCATTTTTATTTTCTCTTTCTTTACTCACCCGTATCACCTATTTTTAATATAGCATAAAAATTAAAAATTATCAATAGTGTAATTTTTAGAAATTATTTGTAGCATAACGATATTTATTAATGTAATATTTTCTTCATTTTACTATAGCTATTTTTTTTATTGTACCATTATCCATCAAATAATTATTAATAAAAAAAATAAGAAAATAAATATAAACTTATCTTCTTCTTCCCTGAGACATTATTTCTTTATCATAATCAAATGAATTATAATTAACTAATTTTGAATTTAATTCATACTCCAATATTAATATTTTTTTTAATAGTATATTAAAATATTTTTCATCTAAATATTTTTTATATTTATATTGAACTATATTTTTATATCGCCCCAAATCATTTAATGCTTCTCTTAACGCATCACTATCTGAACTATCATCACTATCAATAAAATTAATAATTAATTTTAAATATAAGTCTAGCTTTTTTTTAATTTTCCTTCTCAATATTTTTTCTATCATTGATGGCTTTATTATAACCATTTTATTAACCATTATTCCATCATATTTAACATTATTCTTAGGTTGAAAGTTAAAACCCTTTAATCTGTTATAGTCTATATAAACTATTTCTCTACTTGAGCCGTTTTTATATATATAATAATGTTTTTCATTCATATAATCATCTCTCTTCTAACAAATCAGGTCTTCTTTCTTTTGTTCTTTTATTTTGTTGTTCGATTCTCCACTTTTCTATATTAGCATGGTGTCCGGATAAAAGAATATCTGGAACTTTCATACCATTATACTCTTTTGGATGTGTATAGACTGGATAATCTAGCAAATTATTATTAAACGAGTCATTTAAATGCGATTCTTTTTCTATTACACCGTCCAATAGTCTAATTATACTATCACTAATGGCCATTGCTGGAATTTCACCACCTGTTAATACAAAATCACCAATACTTATTTCCATATCAGCAATGCTTCTTATGCGTTCATCAAATCCCTCGTAGTGTCCACAAATTATTATTAAATGATTTTCAAGTGATAATTCATATGCCTTCTTCTGATTATATTTAATACCTTGAGGTGTCATTAATATCACTTTTGAATTATCCTTTTTTAGATCGGCTACGGCGTCAAATATTGGTTGTGGCATTAAAACCATTCCTGCGCCTCCACCAAAACCATAATCATCTACTTTTTTATGCGGATCTTTAGAATAGTCTCTAATATTATGTATATTAATTTCTACTAAATTTCTATCTATAGCTCTTTTTATAATTGACTCATTTTTAAAACCATCAAACATACTCGGAAAAAGTGACAAAATATCAATTTTCATTATCTAACCCCGCTATATAATTAACATATATTTTTTTATTGTTAAAATCTATTTTATTAATAAATTGCTTAATATTCGGTACTAAGTGGTGTTTTATACCATCAATAACTAATATAGTATTATAATTTGTTTTATATATGTCTACTACTTTTCCTTTGTATCTTTCATTATCATAAACTAACATTCCAATTAAATCTTCATCTAAATAATCATCAAAAACATAATCATTTTTGTTTATATATACGTTGCTTCCTTTTAATTTCAAAGCATCGTCAATATTATTTATACCATCTAGAATTAGCATATCAAATGTTTTGTGATGCCTATATGAAACTATATTATATTTCTGCTTGTTAATATATATAGTATTATTTGGCAAAAAAACATCATTTTTAAATTTAAAATCGCTAATTATTCTAACCTCACCTTTAATACCGTGTGTATTTACAAGTTTGCCTATGTATATGTATTCCATAAAACACCTACTTATCTAATTCATATAGTATTATACTAGTCGCAACTGCAACATTCAAACTTTCACAATTTTTATTCATATCTATATAAATATAATCACTACATAAATTTAATATATCTTTTTTAATTCCATTTCCCTCGTTACCAACTATTATAGCAAATTTTTTATTCTTTTCAATATTTTTTAAATTTTTTCCACAATTTACCCTCGTACCATAAATTTTATATCCATTATTTTTTAATTCTGGTATAAATGATAATAAATTTTTCTTAATAATATTTATATTAAATATCATACCTTGAGTTGCACGTAACACTTTATCATTATACAAATCGACAGTATTATCACTTAAGATAATTGAATCAATATTAAACGCAACAGCACTTCTAATTATTGTTCCTAAGTTACCTGGATCCTGAATTTCATCTAATATTAATACCTTATTTCCAATTGTATCAGAATTAATTTTATCACATAACCCTATAATACCCGAAGAATTATCTAAATTACTTACATATTTTAAAACATCATTAGTTATGTAACTAGTTTTCACATCTAATTTAAAATCTATTCCCTGTTTTAAAAATAATTCCTTTAAAAATCCTTTTTGGTAAGCCTCTTGTACTAAATGTTCACCTTCTATTAAAAATTCATTAGATTCATCTCTATACTTCTTCTGATTTAATTTTTTTAATTGCCTAATTCTTTGATTTTTTGTTGATGTATACAGCATAAATATCACCACTAAATATATTATATCATGTCTAAAAAAAAAAGAAAGAAATTTCTTTTTTTTTATTTGTAATTTATATCAAACAAATACCTAATCGGCTCTATATTCAAATTCATAATCTAAAATACGAACAGTATCTCCATCTTTTATTCCCATTTCCTTTAATTTTTCATCTATGCCAAGTTTTCTTAATTTTTTAGAAAATCTTAAGAAGGCCTCATCACTTGAAAACCAAGTCATTTTAAGTAATTTTTCTACTTTTTCACCAGAAACTACAAATATGTTACCTTCTTTAATTATTTTAAATGGTTGCTCTTGCTTAAATTTATATAATACGTGACTTTCAAATTTTTCTTCTTCATACAAAGGCGATTTTTCAATTTTATCAAGTATATTTGCTATTTCAATTAAAACTTCATCTAGCCCTTTACCAGTAATCGCACTAATTGGATATATATTACATTTTACTTCTTTTTTGAATTTTTCTAAATTACTTTTAGAAGACTCCATATCCATTTTATTTGCAATCACTATTTGTGGTTTATCCATTAGTTTCACGTTAAAATTTTTCAATTCTCTGTTTACGATTTTATAATCACTTAAAGGGTCTCTACCTTCAATACCAGACATATCAATTACATGAGCAATTATTCTTGTTCTTTCAATATGCTTTAAAAACTTGTCTCCTAGCCCTTCACCATTTGAAGCACCTTCAATTAAACCAGGTAAATCAGCTATCACAAAAGACCTATTATCTTTAGTTTTCACAACGCCTAAATTTGGAGTTAAAGTTGTAAAATGATACGCAGCTATTTTTGGTTTAGCTGAACTTACTTTACTTATAAAAGTACTCTTCCCAACACTTGGCATCCCAACAAGACCTACATCTGCTAATAATTTAAGTTCTACTTTGACTTTTTTATATTCTCCAGGTTCGCCGTTTTCACAAAATGCAGGTGCTGGATTATTTCTAGTTGCAAAGGACATGTTGCCTCTTCCACCTCTTCCACCATATGCAGCCACTACTTTTTCACCTTTTTTAGTTAAATCTCCTATGATTAAATTTGTATCTAAATCCGTTATTACTGTACCAATAGGTACTTTTATAATTAAATCTTCAGCATTTTTTCCATTACAACCTTTTCCCTCACCGTGTTCTCCAGATTTTGCTTTATACAACTTTTTATATCTTAAATCTATAAGTGTATTTAATCCTTCATCTACTTCAAAAACAATATTTCCACCATTTCCGCCATTTCCGCCGTATGGTCCTCCCATTTCAATATATTTTTCTCTTCTAAATGCCATACAGCCATTTCCGCCACGCCCAGCATTTAACTCAATAATCACTTCATCAATAAACATAAAATCACCTCATAGTATTATACAATAAATTTCTTAAAAATAATAGACAAAGTATTAATTGATATTCCTAAAAAAATTTAAAAACTTAGCAAATATAAATAAAATCTTATCACTTTTTCTCATAGCAATCCCTTTGACTAAAGCTTTGCCACCGATGGTAAGAGAGGATATAAATCCTACAACAATTAAAGTTACCAATAAATCATTAACTTTAAATATTTCAATTAATTTAATTGCTATAACAGTTCCTGTAGAACCTGAAATAATTCCACATATGTCCCCCACAACATCATTACAAAAGCTGGATACTTTATCAGCATTTCTTTTTAATTTGATAGCCATTTTTGCGCCTCTTATTTTTTTTGAAGCCATAGAATGAAATTTAGATTCATCTGCTGAAGCAACAGAAACGCCTATCATATCAAATATTATACCTATAAAAATAAATATCAGTGTAAGTAATACGCCAAATATTATATTAACATTTGGTATTGCTGTTTCTGCTATAAAACTAAATAGAATTGAAATTAAAAAAGATATAATTATGATTTTTAAAATCCAATTATAATCAACAAACTTTTTGCTTATACTTTTTTTCATATATTACCTCTATTTTACTTCAAATATGATATGAATTCTTCCATTGATGTATTAGAAAATATTGTCATTCTTCTTACCTTATATTTATCTGTCTTTTTAGGATATGAATAACCTTCTGTATCATATTGACCAATGAATGCCATTTTAAAACCTGCTTTTTTTAAAAGTGCAATGGCCCTATCATTAAAATCAAAAAATGGATATGCAAAGTATTTACTTCCACCTAATTTATTTTGACTTGTTTTCAAGTCATTCAAGATTTGCTCTTCTGGTAAGCAAAGTATTCCACCACCCTGCATTCCATACCCTTTACATTCGTATTGATTATGCATATTATCAGTATGTGACTCGAAATCCAAATTAGTAGATTTATATGGAGATGGATCAACCCAACTTGTTATTACAAATAGTGTAGCATTTATATCATACTTCTCCAATAATTTTACAGCATCTAAATCAAGGGTAGTTCCATCATCAATTGTAATAACTATACTTTTTTCTGGTATTTGTAACTTACCATCTAAATACATATCAAGCTCATCCATATTTAAAGTAAAATAATTATTTTCTCTTATATATTTCAAATGAGATTCAAATTGTTCTAGTGATTGACAAATTGACTGATCGCATTCTTGTTTTTCTGGATTATATATAAAATGATAAGTAAGCGTTCTAATTTTTGATTTGTTTTTTAAATCTGTATTTAAATTATCATAGATTTTTTCTACGTCATTATTACTTATATAAAGTAGCTCATCATTAAAAACAACCCCATATCTATCTTCATCTTTTATTAATATTTTAAATTCAAATGAATCATTTAATGTATAAAGATAGTTATTATCAACGTCATAAAAAGTTGTAGAATTTTTTGTAATTATATTACTATTAAAGTAAATATAATTTTTAAATCTACTATTTTTTGTATATTTTTCTATTGGTTCTACATCAATATAATTAATATATAAATCTAAATCTGGTAAGTAAAAATATTTTGTATCAACATTTATTTCTACATTTGAAAGTTTAAGATTAACATTTTTATTAATTTTGCCTGCTTCAATATATTCATCATTTTCTTTTTTATAGAGAATTGTTTCTTTATTTGTTGTAACATACTCATTATAATGTTTCTTTATGTCTTCAATAATAGTATTTTCTTTTGATGTAGCTTTATTTGTTTCCTTTTCTTTTTTTATATTCAATGACAAAAAAATTATTAGTAAAACAAATAATATAACAGTTAAACTTATTAACAAATTATTTTTCATATTATCACCTATTACAATATACCATATTTACTTTTTTTATACAATACAAAAAAAGAATCCAAAACGATTCTTTTTATATAATGGCGTTAATACGATTAACTTTACGTCATAGGTCAAGTCGGATTTCCCTAATATTTACTTATCGTTACCAACAAGCGGTTCCCCTTTAAAAATCTTAGTATATCGTCACCGAATACACTACTTGATTGCCACTTAGTACGCACTATAATCTCGTAGTAACAACACTCTAGGAGATTTCCTCAACATCCATTTATTATTAATTCTTTTTTGCAAACAATATTTCAAATTGCAAACCATGTAGATTCTAGCTATAAACTTACCAGTTTGTTAATCAATTATCCCAATTATTCACTCAAGACAAGCTACACTACTCATAACTTTCGTCACAAAGTAGGTTTAATCCTATTTCGTATACAGTCCATCAGTAATTACGTATAGGCTATACACAACAATAGGTCTCCACGAATGGTGGGTCATTTACATATGCCATTATGGATGCCCAACATTCTCATTTCCAGCACTCACCCTAATTTGGGCAATCAAAGCAAGCACAAGAAGTTTCACAGGTATGCTCTTTAACGGATTTTTAGCCCCGTCCTCATAATAAATTAAATGACTAGAATAATGTGCCATTGCGAATAGAATTGTATCAAATTTATGATAAATTGTCAAATTCATCGATTTAAATAATTCTATGTTATATTATATGAATATTGTTATAAAATAATTCAAGTGGTATATTATTATAAATCTTTATGTTTTTCTGTTTCTTTCACAATATAAATAGGCCTATTTTTTGTTTCTAAATATGTTTTTGATAAATATTGACCAATAACTCCCATAAAAAATAACTGTACTCCACTTAAAAATAGTATAATACATACTAAAGATGGCCACCCAGATACAGGATCCCCAAATATCAACGTTCTTATAACTATAAAAATTATCATTACAACAGAAAAGAAGAAAAGTATAACACCTAATAAAGCAGAAAATATTAAAGGAACCGTTGAAAATGCAGTTATACCTTCAATAGCATATGCAAATAATTTCCAAAATGACCACTTAGTTTCACCAGCTACTCTTTTTACATTTTCATATTCTAACCATTTAGTTTTAAAGCCAACAAAACTAAATATACCTTTAGAATATCTATTATATTCTTTCATAGATATGATGGCATCTGCCACTTGTTTAGTCATTAATCTATAATCTCTAGCTCCATCAACCATTTCAGTTTTTGACATCTTATTTATTAATTTATAAAACATTCTTGCAAAAAAGCTCCTAATTGGAGGCTCACCTTTTCTAGTAACCCTTCTTGTAGCTACACAATCATATCCATCTACAGTTATAATTTTATACATTTTTTCTAGCAAAGATGGAGGATCTTGTAAATCTGCATCCATTAATGTTACAAAATCACCCTTAGAATATTCTAAACCAGCTATTATTGCTGCCTCTTTACCGAAATTTCTTGAAAAGGATACATATCTTACTCTTTTATCCTTTTTTGCATACTTTTTAAGAATTTCTAAAGTTTTATCCTTTGAACCATCGTTTACAAAGATATATTCAAAATTTAAATAATCCATTTTTTTAGAAATTTTATTAATTTCTTCATAAAAATATGGTAACGCTTCCTCTTCATTATAACAAGGAACAATAACACTTAACATTTTCATTTGTCCAACAACTCCTTAAATTTTTAAAATCTGAAATATATAAATGGATTATATGTATTAGTTACTAATATGCATATAGAAATCAAAAAAATTATCACAAGACATAAATCTCTCAAATAAATATAACTCTCATATTTTGAAAATTTATTTCTAATAATTCTAGATATTGGAAACATACATATTATACCCATAATAACATAAGGTACATAATTTAATAAATAATAATTTTCTGCAATTATGTAACTTATAGATTTATTACTTAAATTAAATACATTAGATAAAACATAAATTATAGAATTTAAATCATCTAATTTAAATATTATCCAACCAATATTTATTAAAATGAACGCATATAGCCACCTAATTATTACTGGTAGTTTATTTAATATTTTATTTATAAATAATTTTTCTATCAACAATATAATGGCAAAATAAAGCCCCCATATAATAAAATTCCAACTAGCACCATGCCAAAGTCCTGTTAGCATCCAAACAACTAATATATTTATAATCCATCTAAACTTAGATACCCTATTACCACCTAACGGAATATATACATAATCTCTAAACCATGATGAAAGGGACATATGCCATCTTCTCCAAAATTCAGTTATACTTTTAGATATATATGGATAATCAAAATTTTCTAAGAAAGTAAAGCCAAACATTTTCCCTAAACCAATTGCCATATCACTATAACCTGAAAAGTCAAAATATATTTGTAATGTATACGCAAGAATTCCTAATATTAATATTATACCTTTATATTCAAAAGAAATAGCATTATTTAGTATCGAATCAGCTAAAACTGCAACATTATTAGCAATTATTACTTTCTTTCCTAAACCAATTATAAATCTTCTAAATCCTGAACAGAATTTTTCTAATGTATGACTTCTATTTTTTAACTCTTTTTCAATAGTTGAATATCTAACGATTGGTCCAGCTATTAACTGTGGAAAAAATGAAATATATGTTCCAAGGAATAGAATATTTTTTTGCACTTTTACATTTTTTCGATAAACATCAATAACATAAGACAAACTTTGAAAAGTATAAAAACTAATCCCAATAGGTAAAATTATATTTTTTAAAGGAAAACTCATTGAAAAAATATGATTGATATTGATAATGAAGAAATCCAAATATTTAAATACAAATAGTAAAGCTAAATTAAAAACTACACAAGCTATAAGTAATAATTTAGAATAAAACCTATTTTTTATTTTATCAATAAATATTGCAAAATAATAATTTACTAATATAGATAATAACATTATAACAATGTATTTTGGTTCACCCCAAGAATAGAAAAATAATGAAAAAAACAATAAAATATAATTTTTATATTTATCTTTTGATAAATGATATACTAGCAAAACTAAAGGTAAAAAAGTAAAAAGAAAAGTTAAACTACTAAATAACATATCAAGCTCTCCATTCTATATCAAAATCTGGGTCATGTAAAAATATATAATCAAATATTATTAAAACTTTATCTATATTATGTTCATCAATATATTTTTTAATATTGAATTCTTCTCCCTTTATCTTACTATAATTTCGTAAATCTATAATATAAGTCTTATTAAAATGCGATGATATTAGTTTATTAATTGCATTTGTATATGATGAGCCAAGTACTAATACGTTATCTTTATCTGGAGCATTAAAATCAAATATTAATTCACCATTATCTCCACCATAAAAAAGTCCATAGTGGGAAGCCCATTTTTTCCTATCGTAATTTCCTTTGAAATATTCATCTTCTAAACCATAGCTTCCTTCTTGCAAATCCACAGTAACACTATATTTTGGAATATTGAACTTGTATGCTTTGAATTTCTCTTTAAAATCATATATTTGAGTGTTTCTTGCTGCTGATCCATAGAAAACTGTATCATCAAATGTAATTTCATCAATTGGTTTTAGAGGTTCTTCATCACTCATCATATTTATTATCTTTTTATATGCATTGTAAGAGCCTACATTATTCCAATGGTGATCAGTTTTATAAAAATATTTTTTAAATTCATCAAAATCTCTAAATGTTAATGAAGAAATATTGTAATCACCTTTTAAATTTTCATCCACTATTTTTAAAATGTCTATACTATACTCATTTTTTTCAAAATTGTATATGGCAGCTGTAGATAGAAAGAAATAATATGTATCAATATAATTATTTAACTGGCTATATACTTTCAATCTATTTTGAATAGCAGTCAAGACATCATCTTGTAATTTATTGTACTTAAGTATTATCGATTTGTCACAATTAAAACTTGCATATTCACTATTTAGACTTACATACTTATTTTTACAAATAGCTTCTGGTATATCATCATAGCTTAAGAAGTTGGAAAAAGTTTTGTATTTTTCTTTTATTGTTTGTCCATATAAAAATTGATCAGATAAAGCATCCGCAAAATATCTTTGATATTCAGAATTTAAATATCCGGATATTGTTAAGTGAGGAAATTTTGCCAAATTTCTATTTTCTGAATAAGAAATGTCTTTCTCATTTCGAATTAAAGCTGACCAACCTCCTATAATTATTGTAAAAATTACAATAAAAAATAAAATATTGTTAAATTTTACTTTTTTATCCATTAAAACCCCCCTAACTATCTATTAACCTATCAATCAATTTTATAAAGTTTTTTACATTGCTTTTGTATTTTTTTGGTTTAAATGTTACAGATTTTTTCAAAACATCATCTAATTTATCAAAATCATCTAATGACAAAATATATCCTTCATTTTTAAAATTTTCTATTATTTGTAACTGATGATTATTTGTATGCTCTTTATATTCTTTCAATCTAGCTGCAGCTATGACTTTTTTATTATTTTTTAACCCAGTTATTATTGAGCCTACCCCACCGTGTGTTATTAATAAATCGCAATCCTTTACTAATTTATCAAAATCATCCATTGGAATAAGATCAAAAATTTCCATGTCATTAGACTTAAAATCAGAAGAACAGCCAGCTTGAACTATAACTTTATCGTTTATTATTTTATTATCTATTTGTTTTTGAACAGATTCCAACAATCTGTAAAATTTTTTGTCTTGAGTTCCCAAAGTAACTAAAATCAATATATCCACCCCCCAAATATTGCTTTTGGATATAATTTTAACATACTTTTCCATTGTACTATAAATGCATCAGCAATAGGATAAACTAGTTTCCCTGATAAGGTTCTTGTTTTACTATTTGCAAAAGTTTCAATAAAAATTATTCTACTTCTAAATAATTTTCCTATATAGCAAATAGGCACAGCAGTATGTGTTCCAGTAGTGACTATTACCTTTGGTCTTATTTTAACAAACAAAATTAATGATTTTAAACAATTATATATAAATTTAAAAATATAAGAAAATTTATGATCCTTTGTTCCATAAACTAAATAATTAACATTGTTAAACTTATTTTTTAAATTAATAGTAGATTTCGTTTTTTCAGTAATTAAGTATGTATTATATTTTTTAAATAGTGGTTCAAGTTGTAATAATTCATTTAAATGACCACCCGTAGACGCAATAAATAAAACTTTCTTCATTTTATACTCCTATGTTTATCAAGCATATCAAATATTTTTTTATCCTTTTTTTCATCTAATTTCCTACAAAAAATTGCATTTGATTGTATTATTTTTTCATAATCCTCACTAGTAAGTATTCTAGGTTGTTCAGGTCCTGTATGCCAATCTATATATCTCAATGTATCATTCTCAACACTATTTTTTAAATTTGAATTTAATACCAAGGTTTGTATAAACATTTCATCAGGAAATTGTACAAATTTAAAATATTTATATATTTTTTTATAATTATTTAAAATGTACTTTGCACACTTTGAATTTATATTAAACCAATTTGCGCCACTATAAGGAACATATCCATTTATAAATTTTCTATTTATCTTAAATATTCTTTGAATTTTCAAAAAAACTCTATTTATAAAATTATAATATCTATTCCTTGGATTAAACTTAAAAGATTTATGACAATTAATAATATTATGATAATACTTATATCTATTGCATCTACCATCTTTTCCCCAAGCATAATTTGGTAATTTAAAATATTCCATATAATTCTTATTTACATCTACATATTTTAATAAATTATTATCATTTTTTATTAAATAATCTTGACCAGATATAAAAAATATATAATCCATATTTGCCTCTAATGCTTCTTTTATTAAATCTATAGTTGCATCTACCTGACTAATATCAGCCCAATATACCTTATTAGTAGAAATCAATTTTAATCTTGGAATGTCATTTAATTCATTTTCAAACAATGAAAAATTGCTTTTTTTATCTACATGTATGAAGAAATATGCGTTACTATTTATAAGTGTTTCGCACAACCTTCTTAATTGTTTTGGATTATTGTGTACCGTCATAATTATTCCATATTTCATATATTACCTCTCTTTTATAGTATAACATATTAAATTTATTATTTCTACTGCTAATATAATAATAAATATAATGTATTACCATCAAATATCAGTTGCTTATCATCATAATTATTATAATCAACTTGTCCGAATAATTCATCAACTTCATTTTTGTCTAGTGGATAAAAGTTGCAATTTTTTCCTAACATATAATTTAAATATCCAATAAACGCCCAATCTACTGACTGAATACAATAATTGAATCCATTACTTACTCCATCATTATAATGATAATAAACAGCCATATCATTACCATAATAAATATTTTTTATCTTTATTTTGTTTTTAGATTCATATTCTCTTATTTTATTTGTTATAGAAAGTATATAATCTTGATCCCTTCTATAAGTCTCTAACCCTAATTTATAATTTTTTAAATAATTATAACCTAAATAAGTGAAGTTAATAAATGTCACAAAAATTAATATATACTTTACAATTTTATCTAATTTATAATTATAATTAATTATTATATATATTGATATAAGTGGAATTATAATACCAATACTTATCACCATTCTTGCTGCTATATAATTATTAGATGATGACATAAATATATTTGGTACATATGCAAAAATTAAACAACATAGGATTATAAAGAATATATATAACATATTTTTAATCTTATTATCGCTTTTTAGCTTGAATAAACAAAATACTAGTAATATTATAATTAAATAAAATAGTTTAGTACTGTATAATCCAAAAAAGCTATTAAATGTTTCTTTTACAAGAGATGGTATTAATTTTATATTGAATATAATATCAATACCATTTACCTTTGATTCAACTACTCTTGTAAAAACTGATACTATTTTTATTATTATATATGAATAAAGAAAACTTAATCCATAAAATAATATTGATGTTAAGAATTTTTTTATTATTATTTTTAAATTATTTTCTTTAGAACTAATTACAAACAATAAAGTAATTGGAATATAAATAGATAATACACCCTGATAACATGATATTGCTAATAAAAGAAAAACTAAAGAAATTAAAGTATCTTTTTTGTTATTTTTTATAAAATATTTTATTGATTTTACAACAAAATATATTCCTAAGAACATTACAAACGATTCTAAGAATATAAATGATTCCATATTCATAAAATTATAAAAGGTAGTAAAAGAAATCAAATATATTAATATATTTGTAAGTAAAGAGTTATCTTTACTTACCGTTTTTATTAGAGATATATACTCTTTTATTGTAAATGTTAATATAATAACAGACAATATTGTTGAGATTGATGATAGAGAATTGTACGGTAATTTAATAAAATTAAACACAAGGTAAAATAACGCACTGACTACTCTACCAGACTTCAAGAAATGAACTGAATAATTTAAATAACTATCGCCTAGAAGAGCATAACTGTCTAAAGCAAAATGTGGAGCTAAAAATGGAAAAGTAATTATAAAACCCAATATAAGTAAAATTTTAAATTTGTTTTTTTTTATATTATTTTTTGTCCTATCATTAAATATAATTTTTAATTTGCTTTTTATAGAATTCATGATTTTTTTACCCCTCCTTTTAAAAAACATTATAATTACTACTAAAAATAAAATAGTGATTGTAATTATTTGTAACAATTTACAAATTCTATATAGCTTAGTGCCTACATAATCAATCTTAAGATAGCCAGATTCATCTAATTTAATTTCTATAAAACCATATTCATTTTCATAATATTTTACTTCTTTTAGTCCTTTTTCATTTTCTAATGTTATTTTATATCCAAAATAATATAATCTTGGAAGTTCTATAGTTGCTTCACTATTTACTGTTATATTTACATCCATAAAAGGAACTTGATTTCTCAAATATTCGATCTGTGCATCTCCATTTTTTATAATTATTTCATCACCACGGCTATAAAAATAATCAATATTATTTAGGGTATTAACAGGTAAATATTCTTTTTGTGAACCTAAAGATGATGCACTCAAATCATAAGTGTTTAAATAATTTATCTTAGAATAATCAATTGAAGTAAGAGCAATATATATTGTAGCACAAATAATAATTGGTTTATATATACTGATTTTATTTTCATCCCATATAATAACAAGTAAAGAAGAAACGATACTTAAAAAGAATACAGTAAATAATTGCAAACGCCATGGAAATTGTATAAGTAAAAATATGCTTGGAAATTTATACCATGGAACTAATTTAGTACTAACTATAAAGGCAATTATTGCAAGTATTATAAATTGTGGCAATATCTTTTTATTACTTAGTTTATTGTTAATTTTCTTTACATTTATAATTGCATAAAAAGCCATAATTACCATAATTAAATTTAAATAAAATGTTATTCCATTATTTTTCTCATTAAAAGTAAAGGAAAAATAATCACTGATATTTAACGCAGTTCCGTATGCCCAACTAGAATTACCCATAAGATCTTTCATGAAAACACCTACATTACCAAATAACTTGTGTTGGATCATGAGAACCAAAGATGGAGATGATAATAATAAAATAAGTAATGAGGCTAAAGCAAAATTTAATAAAACTTTGATATTAAACATTTTTTTAATATTTAATATTAGAAATATAATAATTGCAAATACTAAAAATAAACCGGTTACCAAATGCGAATTTATTACACCTATAAAGCCAACTACAAAAAATATATAAAAGTTCCTTTTATTATTTAAAAATAAATAATCGTATATTCCCAAAAATATCATCGGTGTAAAAATAAAATTAAGTGATTCTGCCACAGCATTTCTTATATAAAAATCTGAAACGAAATATGGAGCACATATATAAAATATACTCCCTACAAGTGCTGCATTATTGTTTTTAGAAATTCTTTTTATAAGTTTATACATAAAAATACCGGATAATAATGTAACACAATATTGAAAAACTTTAAAAGAAATTTCAATATTCCTAGTGAACACCGTTAAATATGCAAGAATTGAATGAGCGAATCTAGGATAAAATATTCCAATACCATATCCCAAATTATTTCCAGCTATGCCTAAAATTTTTAAATCAAAAAGATTAAAATGTCTTGAAATTAAATAATTTAATAATATTTTCGTATTAGCAAAATGAAATTGCGTATCGTGTCCATTGACCGAAAAATATGATAATAATGGACCAATTAATATAAGACATATAAATGCGATAATAAAGTAATTCTTATCAATTTTTTTAAATTTGTTTAGTATAATTGAATTTTTACATTTATCTTTTAATTTACATAAAATTTTTCCCATAAATACACTCCTTATTTTGTCTTTATCCTATAAATTATATTAGCCATATTCTTATTAAATAAAAGTAAATATATTCCCTTTATACTTTTATAAAAATATTTATTTTTTCTATAATTTGGGAAATTTTTCTTAACATTATTTATAGCTAATTCCACACCTTCTTTATATTTTTTATAATCAGAAAAATGTGTCATACCCTTTATCATAGTAGCATACAAATATCTCACATAACTAAATTCTAACTCGCTATAATATTTATCGTATAAAGAATTTTCCTTATAGTATTTAATCAATCCATTAAAATTTGATATATAATCGAATATTTTATCATTAAATGTACTTGTAATTGCATTTTCTCTTTGTAAATATTTATATAAATTTTCTTTAACCGTTCCTATTTTTTTTGCATATGGCAAAACTCTATAAATGAATTCTACATCCTCATACCAAATTTTTTCTTTAAATTTTATTTTTTTTATTAAATCCTTTTTATAAATTTTATTGCAAGCAGCTGGATATATATTTATCATTGCCTTTTTAACCTGATTTTCATCAAGTAAATCTTTATCAATGTTACTTGATACTGTTTTAGTATAATTATCATATATATATTCTAAATCACAAGTGACTATATCAAAATCGTTTACTTTTGCATGATTATACATTTTTTCTAATGCATAAATAGATAGATAATCATCCGAATCTACAAAAGCTATATACTCTCCTTTAGCATACTTTAATCCATAATTTCTTGCACTTGATAGTCCACCGTTTTCTTTTATATAGCTTTTAACCAATTTTGGATATTTTTTCACATATCTATCTATTATTCTTTGACTATTATCTTTTGTACCATCATTGACTACAATAATTTCTATATCATTCAAAGTTTGATTTACTAAACTTTTTAAACAAATATCAATATATTTTTCAACATTATATACTGGAACTATAACACTTACTTTAATCATTTTTCCCCCCACTAAACAAATTAATACAAATCAAGCCAACAATAAAACCACATATAAGAGTTATTATCAATTGATCTAAAACACTTCCTGCAAGATAACCAAAAATAACCATTAGTGAAATTGAGAAGCAATATGATAAAAATTTTAGATTATTCTTTTTAAAATTTTTAATAAGATATATTGCTGCCATTAAAAGTATAATTATATATGGATATACCAGTAATAAACTTCCAATTATTCCCAGTGTATAAAAATGAACCTTAAAATCTTGTTCTAAATATAAATTGCCATTTCTGAATGTAGAAAATCCCATTCCTAAAAATTTGTCTTTACTATTGTTATTTATTTCATATAATCTAGCAGTTACAAATTCCTCTATTTGCCTACTTTCACATCTTTCTTGATAAGGTAATTCCATTATCTTATACCAAAAAACAGGATCCGCTTTATAATTGTAAATGTCTAATATATATTCTTTGTTAATAGAACTTACTTCATAATTTATAGATATATATTTTTTTAATAACTCCTTTAATTCTTCTCCATTTTCATCTTCTTTTAATAGATTATCAATCTTGAGTTTTAAATCTTTTTCTTGCACTTTTATTTTTTCTTCATTTGATACTATTGAATCCATATAATCCGATGCATATTTCCTAGTATTTATAGGAGCAAATTTTAAAACGAACAAAAATAATAAAAATATAATTAATAATGAATAAAAATCATTTTTTACAAATTTTATTTTTTTTACTATTAACGAATAGTATATATATAGAATAAACATTACCATATATATTAATATCCATGAATAAGACGATATCCTTGTACCTATCATTAAAACCGATAAAGTTTGGAAAATAAGAGTTATACTTGTTAATTTTTTGTTATCTTTCATTGTAAAAAAGTAATAAATAGTTATTGGAAGCAAAATTGAAAGAATAGATCCAATCTGATTTGCTGAATTAAATATACCTTTAGATGACAAATCTACATTGGTATAATTATTTGGAAAAAACCAATTAAAGAAATTAGAACTTATTAAATCAAAATTTTCAGAATATGATCTAAAAGACAAACAAGTTATATTAGTTAATACTATAGTAGCTGAAATTATTAATGTAAAGTATATAAATATTTTATATATTTGTTTCTTATTTAAATTTATATGATATGTTATAAAGGCAATAATAAAAGGTAATAACATTCTAATTATATAAAATAATTCTGAGGTAAGTGAGTAATTATAAGTCCCAACATTAGTAACTTTAAACATAGAAGCATTAAAATGATGAAAAACAAAATATATTGAAAGAACTATTCCATATACAATAAACCATAAATATTTCTTGTTAAATTTAATGGATAAAACAATCATTATTAAAAGTAAACAAATAATAAAAATTCGTATTATAGTAGAGGGTGAAAATTTAAAAAAATCAACTACTTCATTTGTAAAAAGAATATATATATCTAAAATTGGTTGCAACATTAAAAATACTATAAATATTTTTTTTAGCAATTCTTCATTTTTTAAAAATTTCATATTTACCTCCATAAGTTTTCTATTTGTTTTATTATTTTTTCATTTGAAAATTTATTTTTCAACAAATTTTTTTTATATTTTTCTATTAAATTCCTATTTTCTAATATATATTTAAGTCCTGAATAAATGTCATCAGATGAATTCTTCACTATATAAGAGTTACTTTCATTTAACATTTCATAAGCACTTGAAAATTCACAAGTAAAAACAGGAATATTTAAAATCAACGATTCAATAACAACTAGTGGATAAGCTTCTGAATAAGACGATAATATCAACATATCTGAATTTTTTAAATACGGATATGGGTTATCTTTCTTACCTAACAAATTGACTTTACCTTCAAGTGAATTTTGTTTAATAAGTGAATTTAAATAATTTCTTTCCTCACCATCACCTATTATATTTAAAGAAACATCTTCTAATAAGTTATCTTTATTTAAATGATTAAATATATTTATCAATCTATCATAACCTTTAACT
The DNA here is from genome assembly GCA_947625635.1 of uncultured Bacilli bacterium. Taxonomy (GTDB): domain Bacteria; phylum Bacillota_I; class Bacilli_A; order RF39; family UBA660; genus UMGS1613. The sequence goes on along the minus strand of CANQPA010000006.1, from coordinate 20,148 downwards.
TTACTAAGTCTACCAATGGCTACAAAATTAAGTTTTGCAGTATATTTTACTTTTTCTTCATTACTTTTATTAATTACTTTTTCTTTATCAATATAATTATTTATAATTATAGTTTTATCTTCAAAACCATACTTTTTATTGAATCTTTTTTTTACATCCTCACTTATTGATACTATTGTATCAATTTTTTTTAGAGCGTTAGAATATGTTTTTACGTAATGAATAGCAGGATCATTATTAGAATAATCAGTATGAAGCCAAGTTATTTTCTTTTTACTATCTCCATATGCTGTAAAAATAGTACAGAATCCATCTTTAAATGCAATTTCTACATCATATACTTCTCTCAAAAATTTTTTTCTTGTTCTTTTTATTTCATTTTTTACTAATCCATTTTTTAATAAGAAAATTAATTTTATTTTATTTAAAATATCAATAATATTTTTACTTTTCAAAACTGATTTCAAACTTTTATCTATAACATTATAAAATCTAGATCCTTCTATATAATTTATGTTATCTAAATTTTGAAATCTATCTCCTTCAGCATGTAAAACTAATAAATCGATTCTACTATTAGTTTTGTCTATTTTTTTTAAAATATCTTCAAGAACTATAGATACTCCGCCCATCATTTTTTCATCCACTACGAACAACACTTTTTTCATATAACTGCTAACTCCTTTTTGATTTGTTTTTTAAGTGTATTAAATTTATATTTTTATTAATTTGTATAAATTTTAACACAAATTTTTTTATAGTATTATTATTATTAAAAATATAAATTTTTTTCCATTTTTTTATATTTTTATTTAAATATTCTACAGCATCTAAATAAAATTTTACTGACAATTTTTCATTTCTGCTTGCTGATATTATTTCACTATAATCCATTAATTTAGAAATACAAAGATAATCAATTTCTTTTTTTATTGCAATATTTTCATTTTTAAAGCTATTTAAGATTTCATCAAGTATTTTATATATATCATAAACTTTTATATCAATAGTTTTAGTTTGTCCAGATGTATTAACATAATAATTATAAAAGCATTCATTAATGTAACTAACTTTAGTAGCTTTTTTATATATTTTTAAGATTGTACTCAAATCTTCATATTTAGTATTTAAAGGAAATTCAATATTTTTAAATAAATCTTTTCTAAAAAGTTTATTACATGGCCCGTAATCAATTTGATGTACTAGTTTTGGATTTTCTTTTAATGTTGAAATTTTATACTTATCTAAATAATTGTAACTTAAAATTTGACCAGTCTCATCTACATTTTTATAACCACACAAAACTATATCAGATTTAGTTTTCAATATCTCATTATACATTCTATAATACATATCCAAATCTACATAATCATCGGAATCTACGAAAGCTATATAACTGCTGGAAGCAATTTTAATTCCTTCATTTCTAGATGCACTAATCCCTTTATTTTCTCTATTTATTAGAACATATTTATTAGGATATCTTTTTATATGTTTTTCTATTATGTCTAAAGAGTTATCAGTGCTTCCATCATTTATTAAAATAATTTCTATTTCTTTTAAAGTTTGATTCTCTAAAGAATTTAAACATTGATCTAATCTTTTTTCCATATTGTACACGGGAACTATTACACTAATTTTCATTTAAATCTCCTTTAAACAATTTGTACCATCTTTTAGCAATTATCTCAGGGTAAAACTGTTTAACAAATTTTTTTGCATTTCTACCCATTTCTACTCTAAGAGCTTTATCATTGCATAAGACAGATAATTTTTCTATATATTCTTCTTTATCATCATTCCTAATAATAAAGCCGGTAATTCCATTTTTTATTATTTCGTCGCATGAAGTTTTATAATCAAAGGCTATTACTGGAACACCGCATTCATATGCTTCTAATATTACCATAGGAAAACCCTCATATGATGAAGTTAAAGTAAAAATTGAGGATTCTAATATTTTTTCTTTAACGTTATTAGTAGTTCCGCATAATTTAATATTATTATTTGTGATTATACCCTTAGTATTCCCTTTCCCATATATATTTAAATTCCAATCTTTATTTTTCGCCAAAAAATCATTAAAAATTTCACTTAATAATGGAATTCTTTTAACAGGATCTAGACGTCCTATAAATATGGCATTTTTACTATCTAACTTACTTGTTTCATAACTTTTAATTCTTACTGGATTATATATATATGTTGAATTAGTTAAGTTATAATATATTCCTCTTTTTACAAAACCTTCTGTTAAAAAAATTAATTTGTAAACTTTATTTTGATATTTAAATAATAATTTTTTACTTTTTTTTAATTTTTTATTTGACATATATTCATCTATATTAGAATGTATATGAATAAGACATTTTTTTAAATATGGTTTGGGGACATATTTTATTAATTCTATATTTGTTATTATTATCCAATCAGGTTTATAAGATTTTATAATAGTTTTCAATATTTCATAAGATTTATTTTTTAATTTATAAAAATGAAAAACTTTTTTTAAATCTACAATAAATTGACCATTTAACTTCACAAAGTTTTTTATCATTTCTTTATATGATGGTCTGACAGGCTCATCACATATATAATTTTTTTCATAAGTTATATCACTTATTATTTCATTATTACCACACTTATACATGCATTCAATTTTAACATCATATCCATCTTTTTTAAATTGTGATGCTAAAGTGTGATTTACCGTCTCAGCTCCTCCAAACATATCATACCAATATTGTAGAAATAAAATTTTCATTTTTTAACACTCCTCTTTTATATGTAATAAGCTTAGAATTTTATGTATAAAAAATTTCAACATTTCATCTTTCATTAAAAATAATAAGCCAATATAAATAATAAAACCTACTGCTACCTGAATTAAATTACTAAATAAATTTACACCTAACAATTCTCCAACAATTATTACTACTATGGACATAGCCAAAGCACAAGTTAAATATTTTAAAGACGACAGTTTTACTCCATTAAAATCAAATTCTTTTCTTACAACTATATACTGATATACTAAAACAAAAAATTCAGTAAATACAGTAGCAATTGATGCCCCATAAGCCCCTAAACTAGATATTGTGAGAGTATTAAGAATTAAATTAATCACACATCCTATAGTAACTGATAAAGTATAATTTTTATATTTATCTGTTGAAATCATATATTGAGTTCCAAAAACATTAGTAACAGAAAGAAATATTATAATTGGAGATAATATACTCATTAAGTAACCAACTTTATAAAATTTCTCTGTTAAAAACCAAGGTATGAAATACATAGATATTGAGAATATTCCAAAAGCAATTGGTATGGAAAGAAACAATGCCATTCTAAGCGTCCTATTAGTTAACTCCTTGACTTTGGTATCTCCTTCTTTTTCTCTTGATTTTACTATTCTAGGTAACATTACTGTTCCAATTGTAGTAGTGACAAATAAAAACATATTTACAAATTTATAAGCTTGATTATAAAATGTTACCTCGCTTACATCATTATAAAGCCATCCTATCATAGTTTGATCAAAAACACTATAAATTGTAGTTGCTATTTGTGGCAAAAAAAGCACTATTGTTCCTTTTAAATGACTATATATATTTTTTATTGAAGGTTTTATAAAATCTACATACTTTTTTAAATTAATCCACATAACTATATTGTTAAAAAAGCTCATACCAACTGATATTCCAATATAAAGCATATATTGTTTAGGATTTTTAATGAATAATATAATTAATACTACTAATAATATCTTAACAATAAAATTTCTTATTGTTATTTTCTTAAAGTCCTCTAATCCATTAAACAGCCATAATATATCAAACACACAAGCAACTATCATTAATCCTTGAAGAAGAAAGGCGTTTTTGTATTTAAAATCAAATATTAAAAATATTATATAAAATATAATCGTGGATATAAATAAATTAAATAGTTGTAAGCAAAAAATTTCAGAAAATTTTCTTGATAATTTTTCTCTATCATCTGATACTTTTGCCACTTCTTTACTACCATAAATTGATACCCCAAGCATTCCAAACAAAATAAACCAATACACGATAGAATAAGTATAGGTATTTATTCCCATGCTTTCTGATCCAAGAGTTCTAGCTAGATAAGGTGCAGTTATTATAGGTGTTAAAAATGATAATATTGTAAAGGCAAAATTATATATATAATTTTTTGTTATCTTATTTTTCACATTATCTCTCCTTCTTTATTAAATTATCAAAAAATTTTTTGCTCGTTAAATGATTTAATAGTAATCTATTATACCTTGATTGTTTTAATGGAAATATATATTCTTCTTTTTTTATTATTTTTTTATAAGGATATAATAAATTCAATAACTCATAAATCTTGTCGGCCTTTTCTTTTTTCACCTTTAAATCATTACATTTTTTTAGTTCAAAACATATATATCTATAATGATCTAACATATGACTATATAAATATTTTTGACTATTTTTATTATCAATTTGTTCCATTACTGAATAAAACACAGTATAATGATAATCAAAAATTCTAGGTTTAACATCAGTCATAGTATTACCTGGCCTATCAACCAAGTAATAAGATAATGCATCTTTTATATAAACAAAACTTTTACATCTATTAACGTACAAGGTAAATAATAAAAAATCTGTAAAACTAACTTTGGATGGAAATTTTATTTTCTTTGCATATTTTGTCTTATATAATTTTGAATGAGGAGATGGAGTTAAAAAGAACGCTTTTCCTAATTCGTCATTTTCATACTTTTTGTTATCTAATATATCCACATTTACATTTTTAATTTTAGAATCATCATATTTTTGTTCATTGTTATCACTATAAACTAAATACTTGGATCCGATTACTAAATCAGTTTTAAATTCTTTAGCCTTATTATATAAGATTTCTATCGAATCTTTTCTCAACCAATCATCAGGATCACATATTATGAAATATTCTGTTTCTATATGCTTAATTGCATATTCTAAAACAGATCCATATCCTCCATTTTCCTTTTCAATGCACTTCACTCTATTATCTTTTTTTGCATATTTCTTAATTATCTCTACACTGTTGTCCGGGCTGCCATCACTTATTGCCAAAATTTCAATATCATTAAAAGTCTGATTTATCAGTGAATCTAGACACTTAGGTAAATACTGTTCTACATTATAAATTGGTACTATTACACTTACTTTTGCCATTGTTATTCTCCTTTTATCATTTCATAAAGCTTTAATGCCTCATTTATTACCAAATCCATATTATAATACTTATATTGTGCAAATCTTCTAATCAAGTATAAATTGTCGATTTTTTTAATTCTAATATAGGTATTTTTTTGTTTAATTCGAACTTATCCAATAAAATTTTTTTCAATTTTTCTGTTCTTTCCTTTTTAAAAGTTTTTTCTATCGATGTTAAATTAAATGGAATAGGTACTAAATTGTTTTTTACTTTACCTAAAACTCTATGTTCATATTTAAACCATTTTGTAAATTTTGATAAATATTCGTAAACATTATCTAAATTTGTATGAAATAAATGAGGTCCATATTTATGTATAATTATTCCATTATTATCCATATAATCATACATGTTACCTCCAATGTGATTCCTTTTATCAATAACTAATACTTTTTTATTACTATCATTAGCCAATCTTTCTGCAATAGTTGCACCCGCAAATCCTGTTCCAACAACTATTGCATCATAATCATGATAATTCATTTTTTTCATCTTTTTTTTTATGTTCAAACAATATATCCGTTCTAAATACAAATATTGTAAGTGTCAACATTAATATACCATATATGGTATAACCGATTTCCTTGTCAACAATTAACCATATAATAGAAGCAAATGAAAATAATGCAGTAATTAAATATATAATTAAAACAGTTACCTTAATGCTATAATTTCTTCTTAATAATTGATGATGAAAATGACTCTTATCAGGGGTACCAATGCTTTCACCTTTCAATTTCCTTCTTACAATTGCACAAATTGTATCTAATATAGGAACTATTAAGATACAAAGAGGAATAATTATAGAAGATGTTATTATTGTTTTAAATCCAAGAAGTGTTATTACAGCAATTATAAATCCTAAAAACATTGACCCGGAATCACCCATAAATATTTTAGCAGGATTAAAATTATGAATCAAAAAGCCTAAAGTAGAACCTAACATTATAAATGTTATAACAACAGATAAACCTATTCTTCCTTGACAATAGGCTATTATACCAATTGTAAGAAAAAAAATCGCACTTATTCCTCCAGCTAATCCATCTAATCCATCTATTAAATTTAAGCAATTTATACAACCCAATACAAATAAAATTGTTACTGGATATGCAAACCAACCAAATTTAAAATAAATTCCGAAAAAGCTTACATCATTTAAAAGTAAATTACCATAAAATACTAATATCAAAGCAGCAATAATTTGACCAACTAATTTATAAAGTGGCTGTAGAGGTTTTATATCATCTATAATCCCTGTAATCAATAAAACAAAACTACCAATTAAGATAGAATTCATAGTTGGGGTATGTTCTCCGAATATCATATATCCTAATAAAAAACCTGCATATATCCCAACACCTCCTAATCTTGGCATAGGAGTTTTATGAACTTTCCTTTCATTAGGTATATCTAAGGCTCCAACGTGAAAAGCTATATTTTTTATAAAAGGTATTATTAATGCAACAAATACGAATGGTATAAAAACCATAAGTAAAATTGTAGTAATATTTGTATTATTCATTCATATCACCTACTTAATTATATCATATTTAACATCATTTACAAAGTATTTGTAGTTTTTTTTATATAATTGTCACTTTTTATCATTAAAACTTTATTTTTTTGATATTTTAGGTTATAATTATTATGGTGATAATATGAATAAAAGAACTATCGATTTATCAGACATAAAAGAAAATGATTTGGATAAAACTTCATCTTTTACAGATTTGATGTCTAGGAGTGAAAAAAAACAAAGGCAACTTGAAAAAGAACAAGAAAAAAAGTTAAATAACGCAGATGATATCATAGACATGATAAAAGAAAAGAAAAAAAATGAAAAAGATTTAATTGTAGAATCAAAATCAAAAAATAAAAATGTGGATCAACATATTAACGATGATGAAAAAGAAAAAAATTTGGGAAAAACTCAAATATTAGAATTAACTCGGCAAATGAAATTCAATCTTGAAGAAGTTAAACTTGAAAATAATAAAAAGAAGAAAAAAGGTATTTCCGTTTTAAATATTATTGGTGAAATTAATCTGCTTTGCATAGGATATTATATTTATTTATTGATATTTACCAATTATCAAGAGGATCAAAGAAGCTACCTATTATCAGGTTTGTTAATAGTACTGCTAGTATTAATGTTCGGATTATCCGTAATTACTAATAAAAAAATAAGTAAATTCTTTAATATTCTAAATATTATTATCATTCTTAGTTTTCTAATACTCAACACATATACATTAATACATTAATAAATTAAAAAATGAATTATCTATGTCTTTCTATTTGGTATTAATAAAAATTTATACTGAAGAAGAGAAATTTATTTCTCTTTTTTTTGAATTTTAGTGCAAGAAAAATACACTTTTTTTGAAAGTGTACTATATATTTTTTATAAAACTGTTTCTATTAATGTCTGCTAATTTGAACTCAAATTACAATTTTCGTTTTTTAATTTACTATCTCTATTTATTTCAATGAGTAAAAATAACATTGTTAAAAAACAAACACTACTTAACACAAGAACTACTGCTAAATATTTATCTTTTTGTTTTGTCAATTTATCCAATAATGTAACGTCATATCTCTGAACAGAATTTTCTTTTACATCATATAAATAATAACCTTCATATCCTGTCATTGTATTAGTTGCATATAATAAATAATAATCTTCTATTCCTTCTAAATCGTATGCAATTATTTCCTTATCTTGAAGCTTTATAGTAATTTTTTTATATTTACTATTTTTATTTTCATGAATATATAAATTCATTAAATCGAATTTAAATTCCTTATACTCCCTATATTCTCCAGTTTTAGTATCATACGAATACAGAACTATATTGCCATCTTTATCTTTTAATCCAACAAGCGTTACCCCTGTAATCTTATTATACAAAGCTGGAATATCAAAATTATTTATCTTAACGGTAGTATCTTCATAACCATCTTTTATACCCAATAATTCCTTCTTTTTTACTACTGTATAGTCTCCACCATTAACCTTAACTTTAATAGGATCCTTTTCCTCCACAGTTACAATCAATTTATAAATTCTCTCATTTCCATTTTCTGCAACAACTACAATATCGAATGTATTAATCCCTTCACTAACCTCTAACTCGCCTATACCTTTTACATTAGCATCACTATCTTCTGCTACTGCTCCAATATTAATTTTTTCAGTACCAGGGTTTAAAGTTATATTATATTCTAAAGTATTTTTTTCAAAATTCGGTGTTAAATCATAACCTTCTACTGTCAAATTTTTTAGGTAATTATTACTGCTGTATGTAGGATTTACATTTATAGAAGGTGGTGTATTTTTAGCAACTACTGTTATTGTAACAGATCGTTGATATAGTGGTTCCTCAGTAGAAAAAACATTTAATCCTCCTCCGGTTGGTGAAACTACTATCGTAGTAGTTCCAACAGATTTTGCAGTAAAAACAAATGTCTTTGAATAAGGGTCTGGGGAATCAATACTTCCACCATCTCCTCCAGCTAGTATTGAACCATTAGATGATGTAATATTATAAAATCCCATTACATCTTCCGTTCTTAAAGTTACACTTACACTACTTCCTACCGTTACATTAGAACTAGAAGAATTAAGCGAATAAGTGTAAGCATTTATTTTTGTAATAAAACAAAATATGCATATAATAATAAAACTAATTTTTTTCTTGCTCATAATATTTATCTCCTTTATTGATTTATTATTGACTTATCACCTAACAAATATTTTTTTAGTCTAATGAAATCAATATTATCTATTTTGCCGTCTTTAGATAAATCTATTGACTCTTCATAAACCTTATTCAACGTAATTGTTTTTAATAAATATTTTTTTAATCTAATAAAGTCAATATTATCTATTTTACCATCCCCACTTACATCACCATATATAACAGCTTCAAAATCTTTAGTTTGTCCATTTACAGTTACAGTAATTTTATCTCCTGTAGCTATGGCACCACTATTTTTTTCTTTTCCGCTACTATTTTTTAAATAAACAATGGCATCTTTATTAATATTCAATATTTTGGTTTTTATCATGCCTATATCACTGCCTACTGCAAATCCGCTCAAATACTTATCATTATTTTTAATTCCTGCATTATTTAATGTCGTTTTAACATCAACAGGATCCTCAAATTTTGTACCAGTCAATTTTATATTTATTTTATAATTTTTAACATCACCATTTTCAGCTGTTACTTTAACAACTTTTGTTGTATTTCCATTTATCGTAAATGTGCCGGTACCTTCAATCTTTGATCTACCACTTATCGCTTCTGCTTTTATTGTTATAACCGGATTATTAATATCCAAATTATAGTTATATTCGGTAACTCCGCCGTCAAATCCAGCAACAGTATTTCCATTTATATTCATACTTTTCAGATAGTTATTTGGCCATCCTGAGTTTGTTGGAAGTGGTGTCGATGAGGGCATATCATTATATACTGGAATAAAAAATGCATAACTTAATCCCAACATATTATTTTTTGAATATGAACGATACGTTGTTACAGCTTCATTCGACGGAGCTGATATATTTTGCATATATTGATGAGCATAATTATTATAAATAGGAGTTCTTCCTATTGAAAGTAAATAATTATATACAACATTATACTTTTTAAAATAACTAGTATCCTGCCCTGGAGCAACATAATTATTAAAAATCCATATTGCTCCTCCTTTTATTGCTCTTTCTGTTGTATTCCAAGGTCTTAATGTTGATTCGTCAGTATATGAAGCAAAATTTAATCCATTATAAACTGGATCTGCCCCACTATTTGCGCCTATATTATAAAAATTATACATATTATTGTATTCACCGTCTATTGCTGTACCTGGAGTCGGACCATTCGATACCTCTTCTTTTGATAAAGACGCCAAATATATTGGATTTACTTTACTTTCCTTTCCAGCTTCCAAAAAAGTCTCTGTGTAGTTTCCTAGATAATCATTTCCAAATATACTACTAATACTATTTCTTAATTTGTCATCTGAAACATTATTATCATATGATAATGTTTCAAATTGAAATATATACATATCAGATAAGAAATTTCTAGGATCCATATAGTATGCAATTGTATTATAATTTGTCTTATACCACGGATCAGATCCAGTAGTATCATCGTAAGGTATAAATCTATCATTATAATAATTAAAAGAGTCTTCGCTTAATGATAAATATGCATAATTATTGGACATACTTCTTCTGAGCAAACTTTTATTACTATATGTTTGATTGAGTACTGCTTCATGAAATGAGAGCTGTGTATTTATTGCTTTAAATGACCAATTTGGATGTGCTGTTTTTAGTATTGCCAATTTTTCCCAGTAACTTTCTGGAAATCCAGCATCTCTAAACTCCTTTTTTAATGAATCATTTAATAAAGTAGTCGTTAAATTATTATGGCAGTAATATCCATAATAAGTAACTTTATCTTTATAAAAAACATGGCTTACATAAACATAATAATCTTTACATACATTTGAATTATTTGTAGGAACATTGGGATATCCATCTAAAACAGTAACCTCATCACCAGTATCCAACCAAACAACAGGGCTTAAATAGTCATTTAAAGTTTTATCTTTATAAAAACAATAACCAGATGAATTACTCCTTAGACTACAAGATGCACCCTCTGGATTAACAACAGTTGCCGTATAATTAGCTTGAACATTATTAATATAAATAAAAGATAGTATAAAAAAGACAAATAAATTTATATAAAATTTCTTCATCATACCACCTACCTTCTAATTAATTATACCAAAAAACGACAAACTTGTACAGTCTGTATTTAATATTTTAATTATTTTTACTGTATATTCTTATATATTTACTTCCATATTTTTTTTCTTTAATTAAATTTAATTTATTAGTATTTATTTCCTCAGTTTCATATTCGCAAACGACTATCCCATTTGGCTTAAGCAAATTATATTCAATTATTTTATTTAAAGCATCATTTATTAAATTAGCTTTATATGGTGGATCCAAAAATATAATATCAAATCTAATATTTTTTGTTTTAAAATACTTCAAAGCATCATTATAATCCATTTTAATTATATCAATTTCTTCACTCATATTTAATGTATTTTGTTTTATAATATTTATAAGATCAATATTTTCATCAATAAAATAACAACTATCCGCTCCATTACTCAAAGCTTCTATTCCTAATGAACCACTTCCAGCAAAAAGATCCAATACTGTACTCTTTTTAATATGATTTTGAATTATTGCAAACATTGATTCTTTAATTCTATCCATGGTGGGCCTTGTACCTTGAATATTAAATCCAATTAAATTTTTACCTTTATATTTACCACTTATTATTCGCATAAAATCACCTAAACAATTTTAACATATTTTACTATTTATTTAAAGAGGAAATAATTGTACTTATCATTTCAAAAGTAGATAAAGCCTTATTTATTTTATCTGTTGGTCTTAATTTGTAATTTACTTTAACTTCATTCACAAATTCGTCAAATTTATCTGGATCTCGGTTCAAATATTTATACCAATAGGAATTTTCATGAAGGTATTTTACATACAAGGGGTTATTTTTCAATTTGAATTGTATATCTAGACTCATTAATCCTCAAAATGTTTATATAATGGTCTTGGTTTATAAGTTTCTTTTAAAGAATCCTTAGAATTATCCTTTTTAGAAAAGTCTTGAACAACCCCTAATACCCTTTGGACATTACCTATACCTTCTTGAATACCATCTAAGTCCATATTTTTAAACCAATTCACAACTTCACTTAAAGTAAGGCCAGCAATGCCTGACTTAACAATCTTTGATGAAGAATTATCACTAACCTTTTCAGAACTAGGAGTTATATATTCTTTCCAAGCTGTTTCATCTTCGCCGTATAAATCATACATTTCATAGAACTTTTGCCAAGTCATTTCATTCGTATTCACATAACTTATAAGCTTAGGATGTTTTTTCACGAATGCCTTAAATTCTTCTTTTTTCATAACATCACCTAATTAATTATATGATTGTGATAATAATAAATTTCTATAATTTATTAATTTGTTTCCCTATACAATAGGGATATTCTATTTTAGTTATTTCTATATTTTTAAAAATATTTAAATCTCTAATAGTTCCTTTTGCTTTAATTAACAAATAATTGCCTGAATGTCCAATTATATATCCATCTTTATATATTTCTGGCAAGAAATTCAATCTCTTTCCTATAAATTTTTTAAAATACTCTTGCTCTAATTTTTTACTTAATTCAATCATTTGTCTTACTCTTCGCTTCTTTGTTGCATCGTCAATATGATTTTCTAATTTTTCTGCTTTTGTACCACTTCTTAAAGAAAATGGAAAGACATGTATTTTAGAAAATTTTATCTTATTAACAGTATCGATTGTTTCAGCAAAAAATGTTTCTGTTTCACCTGGAAACCCTACTATTATGTCCGTAGTTATTGAAATATCTGGTCTTATTTTCCTTATTTGCTCTATTTTATCAATAAAATATTTTTTATCATATTTTCTATTCATTAATTTTAATATTATATCCGATCCAGATTGCATAGGAATATGTAAGTGATCAACCAAAATTTTACTATCTTTTAATATATTCATAAATTCATCGTCTAATTCTGTTATTTCTATTGAAGATATCCTAAGTCTTTTCAATCCATCGATTTTTTCTATTTCCTTTAACAACTTTGAAAAACTGTAATTATTTAAATCAAATCCATAATGGCCTGTATGAATACCAACTAAAACTATCTCTTTATGACCATCTTTAATCAAATTAGAAATTTCCCTTATAACAACTTTAGGAGATTTACTTCTTACTTTACCACGTGCATATGGAATAATACAATAGCTACAAAAATTTTCACATCCATCCTCTATTTTTACAAACGCTCTTGTTTTATTAAAGTTGTTTAAACACATATTTTCAAAATCTTTATCCATTATATTACCAACTTCAATAATTTGTTTTTTATTTTTCTTAAATCTTTCAATATATTCGGCTATTTTGCTTTTACCATTATTTCCGATTATTATAGAAACGTTTAATTTATGTAAAAGCTCATAGTTAACTTGTGTCATACAACCCACTGCTATAACTATACTATCTTTATGATTATTTATAACTCTTCTTATGACTTTTAAAGATTTATTATCACTAGTGTTAGTTACTGTACATGTGTTTATTATATAAATATCAGCGTCATTTTCACTGGATTCAATATAACCATTATTTATCAAATTATCTTTCATCACATTAGACTCATAAGTATTTACTTTGCAACCTAGCGTATATATATAAAATTTCATAAAATCACTTCCTATAATAGTTTATCACAAAGGGAAAAAAATGCAAAGATAGTTATGTAAATTAAGGTTTATCAATAAAATAGTAATAATTTAATAAGTATAAAATATTATATTGTGAAAACGTTTTAAATTCTCTTATAATTATATAAAAAAATCAGCGATAGCTGACTTTTTTATAAATTGTTTCTAAATTCCTTCAATGCCTGTAAAAACTCTTCTTGTTTTTTTATTTCTTCAGTTAATTCATTGTAATCTTTTGTATTCATTATATCTAATATATTATTAACTTTTTTTACTTTAGGATATTCAATGTGATTATTCATAACACCATATACAGGGGATATAAAATCACTTTGCCTAAATTTTTTCGGTTCTTCCTTTACAGAATTGACTGAGATACTTTCTATTGCATCCTTAACCATTTCAGGTGTAACATTTGATTCATACTGATCATCCATAATCATTACAGGTTCTTCTATCCTATCCTTATTTACAAGACTCTCAACAAAATCAGTTCCAGTATCTTCATCATCTATAACTTCTATTTTACCTGATTTCACATTATCAACTAACTCTTTGTAACTTATAATTGCTTTCTGTTCTTGTTCTTCTTCAAATTTTTTAACCACATCTTCTGGTTTTACTTCTATATCTTCTTGCATTTTTTTTAATATATTCTCAAGCTCATTTGACATCGGAGAATCGTCTACTTTTTCTAACTCACTTTCAAGTTTTTCTGCTTCAACAAAATCATTTTTTATCTTCTTTCTTTTATTTTGATTAGAACATATAATAAGCAAGATAGTTATCAAAATAAGTAAAACAATTATAATGCATATATATAAATATATGTTTGAAATAACTAAGTTTAATATTGTATTCATTATAATCAACTCCGTATCTTGTAGATTTATATCACATAGTTTATTCTATCACAACTAATAAAAAATGCAAATACTTTTATATAACATTTTCTTTTTATTTGTTATTTTACAAAAAATATTGTTGTATTTTAAAGGAATGTTTTAGTTTACTGTTTACAAATACTATACATTAATCAATAACAACACCGCTAATTTTACCCTTATCTATTATACTTTGTGCATTATCCTTAGTAATTATTCCATTATCTATCATTAAATTAAGTGCCTTTTGATTGAATTCTTGAACATTATCGGTATTAACATACTCATCTTTTAATTCATATATGTCATTAAATACGGATAAGGTCTTATCACAAACCTTTGTTAATATTGGCGTTTTTTCCAATATAATATTTCCAATTCTTGAATTGTTTATAATTTCAAAATTAAAAGTTGGCAATTTAAATATATACATAATAATAAATACATAAATTATTGTTTCAATAAAACCGAGTATAGCCCCCAATATTTTTGAAGGTATACCAAGTACTATAGTTAAAGTTAAAAAACGTTCGAATATTTTAGTAATACTTAATAAAAGTCTAAATACTATAGTTAATAAGAAAAATACTATAAAAAAGGCAACTACTTCATAAAGTAAAATATTTAAGACTGTAACATCTTTAAACAATCCTCCAAAATTGAAAAAAGGCAAATTATTGTATAAAAATACACTTATTGGATTTTTTAACAAAAATGATAATACTAATATTACAAAGATTCCAATCAAAGAAATTAGTTGTCTTGTAAATCCCCTTTTAAAACCTAGAAGGGTTCCAAATGCTAAAAGTATTAATATTATTATGTCAGCTATATTCATTTTATCATCTCCATTACAATTATATTATAAAAATTTATAAAAAGGAAGTAATTTGTCCATTTTTGTGGTAAAATGTAAGCAGGTGGTTTAATATGCAAAAAAATAATGTAATTTCATTTAAAGTATGTGAAAAAACTCAAGAAATGATGAGTAAAGAATTAGATTGGTGTAAAAGAAATAAAGCTCCGCAATATGCAAAATGGCAAGCAAAAGATGGAGACACAGTAATAACCTTATATGAATCAGGAAAAGTTGTATTTCAGGGAAAGGATGCTGATCTTTCAAGTGATTTTTGGATTACTACTGAAAAAATTAATAATGGAAAAGTAGAAATTAAAAGTAACGGAAAAAAAAGCAATAATCAAAATAATAAAAAAAGTTATATAAACCCTAGAATATATAATAGTTCTAGTATAGGATCAGATGAAGTTGGAACTGGAGACTATTTTGGACCTATAGTAGTAACAGCTGCATTTGTTTCAAAGGAAAATATTAAATTCCTGGAAGAGTTAGGTGTGAAAGATTCAAAAAAACTAACTGATGAGCAAATATTAAAAATAGTGCCAAAATTTATAAAAATAATTCCGTACGAATCAATAATCCTAAACAATGAAGAATACAATAAATTTTACTCTGATGATATAAATATGAATAAAATAAAAGCAATTTTACATAATAAAGTACTTTTAAAACTAAAAAGTAAAATAAATAACTATGAATACATTATCATAGATCAATTTGCTGAAAATTATGTTTATTTTAATTATCTAAAAAATAGTCCTAATGTAGTTAGAAATATAACCTTTTTAACAAAAGGTGAAGAAAAGCATTTATCGGTTGCCTGTGCCTCTCTCATAAGCAGATTTATATTTATTAATGAGTTTAATAAAATTTCAGCAAGCATAAATATAGATTTACCTAAAGGCTCTGGTGATATAGTAAATGAGGTTGGTAAAACCATTGTTAAAAAATACAGCTTCGATAAATTAAAAGAAATTGCTAAATTAAATTTCAAAAATACAGATAAAATAAAAGAGATTAATTGAAATCTCTTTTTATTTTTAATTTTTTTTGAATACTAGGTTCACTATTTTCTATAACAAATTTATCTATTTTGCTTCTACTTGCTTCATCTAATGATATAGTATAATTCAAGTAATTCTTCATAATTACATTAAAAAAGTGTTTATCTTTTTCCACTAAGTTGAATAGTTGCCCAAGTGTATTATTTTTTATTTTTTCTAAATAAACTGTCTGTTCTTGTGACAAAATATTTAAATTATTTGAAATATTATAAAAATGCATTTTGTAAAACGATCTCATAAACTCTAGAGCAAAATTCCTATATTTATCTTCATTTATTATTTTTAGATCATCCATCTTAATAGTGAGAAGTGAAGTAAATGAATTTTTACTACGCTCGCTATTATCATATTTAGTAATATATTCCTGATAATACTCTTTAAAACAATTTAAATCATAGCGAAAACTATATACTAATGCATCTAGAATATGTAATTTATTAAAATTGAACATAGCATCAGATAACCCCTCATCTTCTAATTCTTCCAATATTATTATCTTTTCAATTGATGACAATTTATAAAAATCCTTCGCACCTAACAATATTTGTGCAAAAAAGTTAGAATAAGTATTACACATATATAATAAATCATTGGTAGACATTTTGAATATTTTTATATCTTCAGAATCAGTTATAAAAAGTATTTTAAAAAAATCGCTAAGAAATAATTGTATAATAATTTTTCTTTTATTCGGATCAAAACGTTTTAATATATCTATTGACTTTAAAATGTTATTATCTTCAAATATAATACTTCTAATTTTATCATTTAAACTTTCAATCATAAAACCACCTAGACTATTGTATTAAAAATATTTAATTACAAATATCTTAATTTTGTATTTATATAACTCGTCTTATTGTAATAATTGGCATTATATACATACTATCTACTCTGATACCTAATTCCGGAGTAGCAGCATGCACTATGTGACCATCTCCTATGTATATAGCTGAATGGGAAGAATATCCGTCATATCCATACGAAATAATATCTCCAATTTCAATTTCATCTATTAAAACTTCTTTTCCAAATATAGATTGCTCATAGGTAGTACGAGGTAAATAAATGTTAAAGTTAGCATAAACTGTTTGAACAAATCCAGAACAGTCTGCACCTTCAGTTAGACTTGTACCACCACTAATATATGGGTTCCCTACATAACTAGTTGCAAAATTAACAATATTACTATTTAATTCTAAGTTAACTTGAGGAATTTCTTGTTTAATTTCTACTTTCTGATTTTCTTTTTCCTGTCTGATTTTTAAAATTTCAGCCTTTTTTGTATCATTTTCATAGAAATCAATTATACTATTACTCATTAAAGCATTATCTATTGCTTTAATTTCATAAACTTCAATCTTACGTTCTTTTTTTGATAATTGAATAGCTTTAACTTGCATCATACAAATTAAAATTATAGTGATCCCAAAAACCCCTTTAAATAAATTTTTCACAATAACTCTCCTAAACTTCTATTCGTGCCTTTTCAAGGGCACATTGTCGATTATATCAAATAATAAAAATATTGTCAAATTCTAAAAAAGCAAAAAAATCCTTTAAATTAAAGGATTTTTATTAAATAATTTGGTGACCCGTAAGGGGTTTGAACCCTTGAATGTAGCCTTGAGAGGGCTATGTGTTAAACCACTTCACCAACGGGCCAAAAATACAACACTTTAATATTAACACAAATGATAATTTTTTACAATAGAGGAAAACAATTTTTTTTACTATTGACAAATTTATTATGTTATGGTTTAATAAATATTAAATTTTAGGAGAAATTTATGGATGAATTAATAACACTAAGTGAACTGTTAAGAAAAAATTTAAATTATAACTATAATAAATTTAAAAGGCAATTTGAATTAAATAATGATTCTTTATCCGATTATATATACTCACAGATAGATTTTGATAACAGTTTAGAAGATGATGTATTAGATTTTATATTTAAACAAAACACTACGCAATTTGAAAATGATGTATTTTTACGATTATATGAAAATATAAAACAAAGTAAATATAAAAACATTTTTTACCTTATAATACTCGAAGATACGTACGAATTTATCAAATCTAAACAAATTACAAAAAATAATGTTCCTAAATTTGAGTTAGAAATTCTCAAATATTTAGAACAAGAATCATTAAAAAATAACTTAATGAGAATGGAACAAGATAATATTTTTGTATTTGATTTAATGACACTTTATTTTGAATATAATTATTATAACACAGTTGAAAATAAATATAATAACAGAAAATTAATTAAGTCAAATTGTCCTAAATCATGTTTGGATAAATTTAAAATATATCTACTAGATGATATTCAATATGAATATAACAAAAGAAGGCGCTAAATTCCTTCTTTTAATTTATTGAATCTGTTTTTAATTCTATCTTTACCTAATAAAATCATAATTTCATATAAATCTGGTGTCATCGATTTACTTGTTAAAGCTACTCTTAAGACAGTTGAAACATCAGCTACATTACCTTTAAATCCTTCTGGATTTTTTTTGTAATCCCTCATGTTTGACGCATATCCTAAATCTTCACACATAAGTTTTATCTTATCAAACCAAACTTCTTTATCAGATAAATCAATATATTTATCCATATAAGTGTCTAGTATTTTTTTTATTTCTTCTTTGTCAATTATATTTTTCCACTCATAAACTTTATTATTACTATAAAATATATCATCATACATATACCATATTAAATTTTCTATATCTGAATATTTTGTAATGTCTTTTCTAGGTTTTTCTTGTTCTCTTTCTATATTTATTATTTTTTTATAATATTCTGGATCTTTTTCAATTAAATTTTCTAAAGATTTACTATAAGTCTTTGCCCAACTAAGTGAATCTTCATATACCTGTTCTTTGGTCATTTTAGATATCATATTTTTAGATATATCATCTAATTTCATTAAATCATATAGAGCACCACTTGTTGACATTTTGTCAGCACTAAATTTAAAATCGGTAAATTTTTTATCTGGATTTGCTCTATGCCATTCTTCATAATTTGAATTAATTATAGTCATAAGTGATTCTATTACTGCAAGTGTTGGGTATCCTAATTCTTCGTAATAACTCATCCTAGCTTCTGGATCTTTTCTTTTACTAATTTTACGAAACGAATCCCCTTCTTTCTTCATAATAAGCGGAGTATGAATATACTTTGGAGCCTCAAAGCCAAATGCTTGAAACATTTGAATATGCTTAGGCGCACTAGGTAGCCATTCTTCCCCTCTTACAACGTGAGTTGTCCTCATCAAGTGATCATCTACAACATGAGCAAAATGATATGTAGGAAGCATATTTTCACTTTTCATAATTACTTCATCTATATCGTTTTCATTTAAATATAGTTTTCCTTGTCTTAAATCATCAAACTCAAACTTATTGTCAAAATTACCATTGCTTCTAAATCTTATTACATATTTTTCACCATTTTTTATTTTTTCTATAGCTTCATCAACACTTAGTCTAGAACACCTAGCAAATCTTCCATGATACCCAGTTCTTATTTTCATAGTTTCTTGATTTTCTCTCATCAAGTCTAATTCTTCTTTATCACAAAAGCAAGGATAAGCTCTACCAATTTCTATTAAATGCTTAATAAACGTATGATATATTTCTTTCCTCTCACTTTGTATATAAGGTCCATAACTACCT